>NZ_JAMYBV010000002.1:0-366100 GCF_024126635.1 Pseudomonas sp. VA159-2
TAGTACATCAGCCCACATCGCTCGGGTCTTCCTGACTGGATTTCAGCGGATTCTACCGAAGACCTTGAAAGGGATGGCCGTAAAGGCGGAAAGGTGACTGTGCGTCGACATCGCAAATGAATGCGCATACAAGAACCAAAACAATCACTACAGACCCAGACCCGCTACCCAACCCAATGCTGCCAAACCAACCGCACCGTCAACCCCAGCACCACCGCAATAAACACCGGCCGAATAAACTTGCTCCCCCCGCTAATCGCCGTCCGCGCGCCGAAAAACGCCCCGACCATGACCGAAAGCCCCATGCACAGCCCGACGATGTAATCCACCTGCCCGGAAACGACAAACACCGTCAGCGCCGCGATATTGCTGACGAAGTTCATGCTGCGCGCCACGCCACTGGCACGGACCAGGTCGATGGGATACAGCAGCAGGGTGCTGACGGTCCAGAACGCACCCGTGCCAGGCCCGGCGACCCCGTCGTAGAAGCCCAAGGTGAAACCCTGAGGGAACTGCCATTTCTTGCTGATCGGCGCGTCGGCGTCCAGCGGCGCCTTGGGCGTACCACCGAACAGCAAGTAAACCCCGCAGGCGAAGACGATCACCGGCAGCATCTTGTTCAACCACTGCGCAGGCATGTAGTGGGCGATCACCGCACCGAGCAGCGCGCCCACCAGGGTGGCCAATAGCGCCGGGCGCCACTGGGCCGGGTGGAACAGCTTGCGCCGGTAATAAGTGAAACCGGCAGTGGCCGAGCCGAAGGTGGAACTGAGCTTGTTGGTGCCCAGCACCAGGTGCGGCGGCATGCCGGCGGTGAGCAGCGCCGGCGTGGTCAGCAGGCCGCCGCCGCCGGCAATGGCATCGATGAAACCAGCGACGAAGGCGACCAGGGCGAGGATCAGCAGGGTGAGCGGTTCTACAGTCAGTTCGAAGGGCATGGGATAGGGGGCTTGGCGGCAAAGGGCGACAAAAGGTCGCACGCAGGGAACGCCATGGTAATCCTCAGTGGTATGGGTTGCCAGCTCTGGCGCCTGGCAGCCCACCCCGCGTGCGTGCGGTCAGAGGAACCAGCGGTACTCCCGCGCACTGACCTCCTGCAGGAACGCCAGGTGGTCCTGGCGCTTGTTCTCGCAGTACACCATCACGAACTCCTCTCCCAAGCCTTCGTTCACTGCCGGGTGCCCGCGCATGGCCGCCACCGCGCCGAGCATGTCCTTGGGGAAGTCGATGCCGCTGCCACGGTTTTCGTTCAACGGCGCGATCGGCTCCTGGCCGGCCTCCAGGCCATGCTCCATGCCACAGAGAATCGCCGCCAGCACCAGGTACGGGTTGGCGTCCGCGCCGGCCAGGCGGTGCTCGATCCGCAGGTTGCGCGGGTCCGACTCGGGGATGCGGATGCATGCGTCGCGGTCCTCGAAGCCCCAACTGGCCCGGCTGGCGGCATTGACCATGGCGCCATAGCGGCGAAACGCGTTGTGGTTGGCGGCGAACACCGGCATGCAGTGCGGCAGCAGTGCCAGGCAGCCAGCCACGGCATGGCGCAGCGGGCGCTGGCCGTCGGCGGCCAGCAGGTTGTTGCCGGCCGCGTCATAAAGGCTGACATGCACGTGCATGCCGCTGCCCGGCGCCTGCAGGTACGGCTTGCTCATGAACGAGGCGCGCAAGCCGTGCTTGAGCGCCACGCCGCGGGTACTGCGGCAGAACAGCGCCGCCCAGTCGGCGGCGCGCAGGCCATCGTCGCAATGGTCGAAGTTGATCTCGAACTGGCCAGGGCCCAGTTCGGCGCTGATGACATTGGCGTCGATCCCCTGCCGGTTGGCGCTATCGACCATCTCGCGCAGCACGTCGGAGAACCGCGACAGGCGTTCGATGTGCATGTTCGGCTGGTCGTCGGCGTCATCGCTGAACGGGTCGTGGGGAAACTGCGGCAGGCCATCCTTGAGCGCGCGATCGAACAGATAGAACTCCAGCTCGAACGCCACCACCGGGCGTATGCCGCGCCGTTCGAGGCGTCGCAGCACGCGGGCGAGCACTTCCCGTGGCTCGAAGGCGATGGGGGCGGCGGTGCCATCGGAGGTGATCAGCATCTGCCCCAGCGGTTCGCGCTCCCAGTCCACCCGCTTGAGCGTGCCGGGCACCAGGCGCCTGAAAGCATCGGGGTCGCCGTCGTTGAAGCAGTAGTCGCCAATCGGGAACAGACCGCCCTGGGCGCCGAGCAGCACGCAGTTCTGCGGCAATTTCAGCGGGCTGCCGGCGGCGACCTTGGCCAGCATCTCGATGGGGTAGCGCTTGCCGTAGAAGTGCCCAGGGATGTCCAGGCTGATCAGGTCGACATAGCGCACTTCAGGGTGTTGCTGGCGGAACGCGCGGATTTCGCTGGGCAAGTCGGCAAAGCCGGTGGTGCTGGTCATGGGCGTGCTCTCAACGGAAGACCCAGAGAACCCGGGTCGGCTGATCGGTCAGGTTGGCGTAGCGGAACTGGCTGTGCGGCGGCAGTTGGAAACTGTCGTTTGGCCCCAGGGTGACGGCGCCTTCGTGGCCTTCGCGCCACAAGGTCAGTTCACCCTCGAGCACGAAACCCCCTTGCTCCGAGCTGTCGTCCAGGTGCCCGTCGCCACTGCTGGCACCTGGCGCCAGGTGACTTTCGAGCATGGCGAAGCGGCCATTGAGGGTGGGCGAGACCAGCACATCGGTGACCCCGGCGGCGTAGTACAGGGTGCGCCGCTCACCGGGGCGGGTGACCCAGTCGAGCTCGCGTGGCGGCACGGCCTGGTAGAAGTAGGTGGTGGGCACCTGCAGCGCTTCGCTGATGGCGGTGAGGTCGGCCACGGTCGGGCGCGACAGGCCCCGCTCGACCTGGGAGAGGAAACCCAGCGAGCGCTTGACCCGGCTGGCCAGTTCATCGAGGGTCAGGCCACGGTACTTGCGCAGGTCGCGCACCTGGCGGGCGAGGGCCTGGATATCGTCAGACATGGTCGCGCATCCTGTACCAGGCCTTGGCCGCGGCCTCCAGGGGCGCGGCCAGCAGCTCGCCGCCGGGGAAGCGGCCGTTGTCGATGCCTTGGTACAGCGTCAGCAGCGCATCGTCGCCGAGGATCGCGTCGCTGACCGCCCGCGCCCCGGCCAGGGTCGGCAGCACGCCATGGCCGGAAAAACCTTGCAGCCAGTAGCGCTGGCCCTGGCGACCGATGTCGGGCGTGCGCTGCATGCTGCAGTCGATGTGCCCGCCCCAGGCATGCTCGATGGCCACCCCGCGCAACTGCGGGAAGACCCGCTCCAGGTACGGCCGGGTGGCGCCGGCGACATCCTTGGGGATCCCGCCCAGGTAGGTGCAACCGCCGCCGAACAGCAGGCGGTGGTCGGGGGTGAGGCGAAAGTAGTCAGGGACGAACTGGTTGTCGATCACGCAACTGTTGCGCGGCAGCAGCGAGGCGGCGAAGTCCGGCGCCAGCGGCGCGGTGGCCACCTGGTAGGCGCCCACCGGCAGCAGGCGACGTGACAGGTCGCGGTCCAGGCGGTCGATATAGGCGTTGCAGGCCAGTACCACCACGCTGCTGCGTACCTCGCCCTTGGCGGTGCGGGCGAGAAAGCCGTCGCGGTGGGCGTGGTAGTCGAGCACCTGGCTTTGCTCGAAGATCTGTCCGCCGGCCGCCTCGATGGCGTTGGCCAGGCCCTGGGCCAGCTTCAGCGGGTTGAGATGGGCACCGTTGGGGTCGAGCAGGGCGGCCTGGTAGCGGGGGCTGTCGATCCATTCGGGCAGTTCGTCGCGCGCGATCAGGCGCAAGCCGTCGTAGCCGAACTTGTCGGCGGCTTCCTGGCGGGCCTGCTCCAGCAGCTTCACCCGGCGCGGCAGCACCGCGGTCCACAGGCTGCCGAGGCGGTAGTCGATGTCGAAACCGTGGCGCCGTGGGAGCTCGCGCATTTCCTCGGCGGCCCAGCACATGCTGTCCCACAGCCGCCGACTGCGCTCCAGGCCCAGGGCCTTTTCCAGCGGTGGCAGGTCACATGACCAGCCCAGCAGCGCCTGGCCACCGTTGCGCCCGGAGGCGGCCCAGGCTACCCGGCTGGCTTCCAGCAAGGTCACGCGTTTGCCGGCCAGGGCCAGGCGCAGGGCAGTGTGCAGGCCGCTGAAACCGGCGCCGACGATCAGCACCTCGGTGTCGTGGCTAGCTTGCAGGGTCGGGCGCAGGGGGAGGGGCGTGGGGTGGGTGAGGGCGTAGTAGCTGGCGACGTGCTGGGCGGATTGCTTGAACATGCCGGGGCCTCGTGAAATTTTTTCTGATTATTTTCATGAAAAAATAGCAGAGGATTTTCATTGCGCCAGTGTTTATGGGCGTCACTGCTTGGCGGGAAGGTCAGTGTTTACACGTTTTCCTGTGAGAGTGCTCGTCTGCCTTATGTAGACACCTTGCGTCGAGGCTGCCTGGGTTTGCCGGCTGCGGCCTTGCCCTTGGCAGCCGTCTTGCGCTTTTTCTTCCACGGCGGCGCTGCCTTGCCCGCCGCCGGCCCGCTGATGCTCAGGCGCATACCGCTGCAACGCTCGACCAGCTTGCCCATCCACGCCGACTGGCGGGCGACGAACGCTTCCAGGCTCATCTCGCCGCTCTGCACCATGTCCAGCGCCTGCTCCCAGATTGCCGTGGTACCGGGGTCGGCAATGGCCCGGGGCACCGCGTCGATCAGGCTGAACGCCGCCGGGGTGGCAGACAGCGCCTTGCCGTGCTTGATCAGGTAGCCGCGATCAAGTAGGCCCTGGATGATGCTGGCGCGGGTCGCCTCGGTGCCGATGCCGGTGGTGTCCTTGAGCTTTTGCTTCAACCGCGGATCGTCCACCAGCTTGGCGACGTTCTTCATTGCCTTGATCAGGTCGCCCTCGGTGAAGGGCTTGGGGGGTTGGGTCCACAGGTCCTTGAGTTGCAGCCCGTGCACGGCGCAGTCCTGGCCCTCGCCCAGGGGCGGCAGCACCTGGGCCGGTGGCGCTTCACGGCCCCTGGCGGGGGCCAGCGCCTCGGGCAGCGCGCGGCGCCAGCCGGGTTCGACGATCTGCTTGCCCACCGCGCGCAACCCATGGCCGGCGCAGTCGAACTCGGCCTGGGTACGGTCGTACTCGTGGTTGGGCAGGAACTGCGCCAGGTAGCGGGCGCGGATCAAGGTGTACACCGCCTTGTACTTGGGCGGCAGGCGTGCCGGATCGCTGGCGGCGGCGGTGGGGATGATGCCGTGGTGGGCGCTGACCTTCTGGTCGTTCCAGGCCCGTGAGCGACGTTGGGCGTCGAGGTGCGGCTGCAGCGCGGCGAGGCTGCTGTCGGCGCGCTGCAGCGCGCCGAGGATGCCGGGCGCCTCGCCATGCTGGCTCAGCGGCAGGTAGCCGCTGTCGCTGCGCGGGTAGGTGATGAGCTTGTGGGTTTCATACAGGGCCTGGGCGATGTCCAGGGTTTCCTGGGCGCCGAGGCCGAGCTTTTTCGAGCACACCTCTTGCAGGGTGCCAAGGTCGAAGAGCAGCGGCGCCGCCTCGCGCACGCGCTCGGTGGTGACCTTCAGCACCCGCGCAGCAGCGGCCGCCCGCATCGCCGCGGCCGCCTGTTGCGCCAGGGCCGGGTTCAGGCAGCGCCCCTGGTCGTCGCAGGCGTCTTCGGCGGCGCGCCACTGGGCGTTGAATACGGTGTCCGCGCTTTGCAGCTGTACGTCGATGGCCCAGAACGGCACGGGCACGAAGTCGGCGATGCTGCGGTCGCGGTCCACCACCAGGCGCAGTGTCGGGGTTTGCACCCGGCCCACCGGCAACACGCCCTGGTAGCCGGATTGGCGGCCGAGCAGGGTGAACAGCCGGCTCATGTTCATGCCGATCAGCCAGTCGGCGCGCGAGCGGCCCAGCGCCGAGTGGTACAGGTTGAAGGTTTCCTGGCCAGGCAGCAGGCGGCCCAGGGCCTTGCGAATCGAGGCATCGTCCAGCGCCGACAGCCACAGGCGCTGGATCGGCCCGCGGTAGCGGCAGTGTTCGACCAGTTCGCGGGCGATCATCTCGCCCTCGCGGTCGGCGTCGGTGGCGATGACCAGTTCGCGGGCCTCGCCCAGCAGGCGCTTGACCGCCTTGAACTGGCTGGAGGTCTTGGGCTTGACGGTCATCTTCCACTTCTCTGGGATGATCGGCAGGTCGTCGAGGCTCCAGCGCTTGTAGCGTTCGTCGTAGCTGTCCGGCGGCGCGGTCTCCAGCAGGTGGCCGATGCACCAGGTCACGCAGACATCGCTGCCGATCCAGCAGCCGTCGCCGCGGCGCTGGGCGCCGAGCACCTTGGCGATGTCTTTTGCCTGGGAGGGTTTTTCGCAGAGGAACAGGCGCATGGCCGCAAACGCTTCATCGTGAAAGTTGCGCACTAGGATGCGCAAGGCGGGGCGTGCAGGCAAGTTTTATCTGTATGCATGTACAGGTTTTTTGTGCGCAACTTTGGCAGGGTAGCCGCCCCTTCGGGTTGGACGTACCGGGCAGTGCGTGCCAGCTTTGCCTTTCGCCCGTCAGTCGTGTCACCGGACGAAGTCGCTGGGGTGCCTTTCCTACAAGAACAACAGGGATGTAGACCAATGCCCGTATACGATTATCGACAGCTCGACAGCACTGCCTCTTCGGCGCTCTACAAGGACGCCATGGCCTTGGCGACCTACGCCTACCATGGCATCGACGACGGTTTCAGCGCCGGCTACCAGAAGCACGGTTTCGGCCTCGGCCTGCCGGCCACCCTGGTCAAGGCCCTGATCGGCGGCACCGACAGCCAGGGGGTGATCCCCGGCATCCCCTGGAATCCGGATGCCGAGGCCAGGGCCCTGGCCCAGGTCAAGGCCGCCGGCTGGTCACCGCTCAGCGCCGCGCAACTGGGTTACCAGGGCAAGACCGATGCCCGCGGCACCTTCCATGGCGAGGCGCCGGGCTATACCAGCGCCCAGGTCGAGATCCTCGGCCGCTACGACAGCACTGGCCAGCTCACCGGCATCGGCATCGGCTTTCGCGGCACCAGCGGCCCGCGCGAGAACCTGCTCGGCGACACCCTGGGCGATGCCATCAACGACCTGCTGGCGGCGATCGGCCCGGCCGGCTACGCCCGCGACTACGCCGGCAACGCCTTCGGCCGCCTGCTCGACAACGTGGCGGCCTTCGCCAAGGCCAACGGCCTGAGCGGCGCCGACATCACCGTCAGCGGCCACAGCCTTGGCGGCCTGGCGGTCAACAGCCTGGCCGACCTGAGCGGCTCGCGCTGGGGGGGCTTCTACCAGGACGCGCGCTACGTGGCCTTCGCCTCGCCGACCCAGGCCGCCGACGCCGGCAAGGTGCTCAACATCGGCTACGAGAACGATCCGGTATTCCGCGTGCTCGACGGTACCTCGGCCACCTGGGGCACGCTGGGCGTGCATGATGGCGACAAGGCCTGGGCAACCAACAACATCGTCAACTTCAACGACCACTACGCCTCCGACGCCTGGAACCTGTTGCCGTTCTCCATTGGCAATATCGCCACCTGGCTGTCGCACCTGCCCTCGGCCTACACCGATGGCCTGGGCCGGGTGTTGAACTCGGCCTTCTACCAGTGGACCAGCCGCGACTCGACCATCGTGGTCAGCAACCTGTCCGACGTGACCCGTGGCTCGACCTGGGTCGAGGACCTCAACCGCAATGCCGAGCCGCACAAGGGCAGCACCTTCATCATCGGCTCCGAGCAGGACGACCTGATCCATGGCGGGCGCGGCAACGACTACCTCGAGGGCCGGGCCGGCAACGACACCTTCCGCGACGACGGGGGCTTCAACCTGATCGATGGCGGTGCTGGCCATGACACCCTGAAGCTGCAGGATGCGCTGGCCAACCTGAGCATCGCCCGGGATGGCCAGGGCACCTTGTATGTGCGCGACGCCGAGGGCGGCATCAGCCTGGTGCGCAATGTCGAGACCCTGGTCAGCAAGGAGTCGAGCCTGTTGATCTTCAGCAAGGAGGTCAGCCATGCGGTGACGCCGGGTGGCTTGCTCGACAGCGGCAAGATCAATCCCTATGCCGTGTCGCACAGTGGCGGCCAGGGCAGCGACCAGTTGCTGGCCGGTAACCAGGGACAGTGGCTGTTCGGCCTGGGCGGCGACGATCGCCTGGTGGGCGGGGCGGGCAACGACGTATTGGTCGGCGGGGCGGGCAACGATGTGCTCAGTGGCGGCGGTGGCCGCGACACGTTTCTGTTCGACGGTGCGTTCGGCCAGGACCGGGTGCTGGACTTCACCGGGCAGGACCGGCTGGTGTTCATCGGCGTCGAGGGTGGCACGGCGGCGCCGGACTGGCGGGCGCATGCCAGCCAGGTGGGCGATGACCTGGTGCTGAAGTTCGGCGGGGACAGCGTGACGCTGGTGGGGATTTCGGCTCAGGGGCTGGGGGATGGGCAGATCGTGATTGCCTGAAGGCACTTCGCGAGCCTGTAGGAGATCATCCAGCCCTTTGGGCTGCGCTGTCCCCCTGTGGGAGCGGCCTTGGGTCGCGAAAGGGCTGCGTAGCAGCCCCAGGATTTCAGCGTTGACGCAAAGATCGCCGGGGCCGCCATGCGGCCCTTTCGCGACACAAGGCCGCTCCCACAAAGAGCAGGTGACCACCTGATGACTCAGGCGATTTCGCGCGAATCACGGACCATGTCCACGTGCGGGATGCCGGCCTCGAGGAACTCCTCGCTGACCACGCGAAAGCCCAGGCGCTCGTAGAACGGCGTGGCGTGCACCTGGGCGCTGAGCATCTGCTGCTTGAGGTCGCGGTTCTGCGCCTCGACGATCACCGCACGCATCAGCGCATCGCCCACGTTCAGGCCGCGCCAGTCCTTGAGCACCGAGACCCGGCCGATGGTGCCGTCGGGCAGCAGGCGCGCGGTACCGATCGGATAGTCGCCTTCCAGCGCCAGGAAATGCACGGCGCTGGGGTCTTCGGCGTCGAACTCCAGCTCCGGCGGCACGTGCTGTTCGGCAACGAACACGGCGCTGCGGATACGGTGGATATCGGCGTTGTCTTTGTGCCAGTCGGCCAGGCGTACGCTGATCTTATTCATCGGCGAACCCCAGGCTGCCTTGCATGACCAGTTGCTGCACCAGCATCAGGCCATCTTCGTCTTCCAGCCACGGGGCCAGGTTTTCGCTGTGCAGGGCGTCGGCGGAGCAGATCAGCTTCAACAGCTCGCGCAATTTGCCCGGCAGCGGGCAGCTGCGACCGCTGGCGAACAGCAGCAGGTCGTCACCGAACTCGGACCAGGCCAGGCGCGCGCTAGGGTTGCGGATCAGGATGGCGCCCTGGCCGAGGTAGTCGAGCAGCTCCTGTTCGGACACTTCCTCGCCCACCACCTGCTCTGGGTAGCGCGGCTCGGTCATGAACTGGCCGAACCAGGTCAGCAGCAGGTCCTTGTCGTTCATGTGCTTGTCGATCAGCGCCTTGAGGCGATCCAGGGCGTCGTGCTGGATCTGGTGCGGATCGGCCGCGGGCAAGGCGTCGGCGTCGCTGTAGCGCTCTTCATCCGGCAGGAACTGGCCGAGGAAGTCGGTGAAGTGGGTCAGCACTTCGGCGGCGCTCGGTGCGCGGAAACCGACCGAGTAGGTCAGGCAGGCATCTTCGGCCACGCCGTAGTGAGCCAGGCGCGGCGGCAGGTAGAGCATGTCGCCCGGTTCCAGGGTCCACTCCTCGCTCTGTTCGAAGCCGGCGAGGATGCGCAGGTCGGCATGGTCGATCAGCGGGCTGTCGCTGTTGCACATCTGGCCGATTTTCCAGTTGCGCTTGCCATCGCCTTGCAGCAGGAACACATCGTAGTTGTCGAAGTGCGGGCCGACGCTGCCGCCGGGCGCGGCGTAGCTGATCATCACGTCGTCGATGCGCCAGCTGGGCAGGAAGCGGAACTCTTCGAGCAGTTCGGCCACTTCCGGTACGAACTGGTCGACGGCCTGCACCAGCAGGGTCCAGTCACGCTCGGGCAGGTCGGCGAAGGCGTCCTCGGCGAACGGGCCGCGGCGCAGCTCCCACGGGCGCTCGCCGTGCTCGAGCACCAGGCGCGACTCGACTTCTTCTTCCAGGGCCAGGCCGGCCAGCTCGTCCGCGTCGATTGGGCTGACGAAGTCGGGGAAGGCCTGACGTACCAGCAGTGGCTTCTTCTGCCAGTAGTCGCGCAGGAATTCACGGGCCGTGAGGCCGCCCAACAGTTGCAGTGGAGTATCAGAATTCATGTTCAACCTATTGAAAAAACGTAATTTTCGTACGGGAATAAAAACGCCCGGCCAGGCCGGGCGTTGCACGCGACGCTCAGCTTAGATGCGTTTGGCCTGGGCCACCGCGTTGCCGATGTAGGTCGCCGGGGTCAGCTGCTTGAGCTCGGCCTTGGCTTCGGCCGGCATGTCCAGGCCGTCGATGAAGGTCAGCAGCGCCTCAGGGGTGATGCCCTTGCCACGGGTCAGCTCCTTGAGCTTCTCGTAGGGGTTCTCGATGTTGAAGCGGCGCATCACGGTCTGGATCGGCTCGGCCAGGACTTCCCAGCAGGCGTCCAGGTCGGCGGCGATACGGGCTTCGTTGACTTCCAGCTTGCCGATGCCCTTGAGGCTGGCTTCATAGGCGATGACGCTGTGGGCGAAGCCCACGCCCAGGTTGCGCAGCACGGTGGAGTCGGTCAGGTCACGCTGCCAGCGCGAGATCGGCAGCTTGCTGGCCAGGTGCTGGAACAGCGCGTTGGCGATACCCAGGTTGCCTTCGGAGTTCTCGAAGTCGATCGGGTTGACCTTGTGCGGCATGGTCGAGGAGCCGATTTCGCCGGCCACGGTCTTCTGCTTGAAGTAGCCCAGCGAGATGTAGCCCCAGACGTCGCGGTCGAAGTCGATGAGGATGGTGTTGAAGCGGGCGATGGCGTCGAACAGCTCGGCGATGTAGTCGTGCGGCTCGATCTGCGTGGTGTAGGGGTTGAACTGCAGGCCCAGCTCGTCCTCGATGAAGGCGCAGGCGTTGGCTTCCCAGTCGATCTGCGAGTAGGCCGACAGGTGGGCGTTGTAGTTGCCCACGGCGCCGTTGATCTTGCCCAGCAGCGGCACGGCGGCTACCTGGGCGATCTGGCGCTCCAGGCGGTAGACGACGTTGGCCAGCTCTTTGCCCAGGGTGGTCGGCGAGGCCGGCTGGCCGTGGGTGCGCGACAGCATCGGCACGGCGGCGTGGGTGTGGGCCAGGGTGCGGATAGCTTCGGCGATCTGGCGCATCAGCGGCAGCAGCACCTCGTCACGGCCGGCGCGCAGCATCAGGGCGTGGGACAGGTTGTTGATGTCCTCGCTGGTGCAGGCGAAGTGGATGAACTCGCTGACCTTGGCCAGTTCCGGCAGCTTGGCGGCCTGCTCCTTGAGCAGGTACTCGATGGCCTTGACGTCGTGGTTGGTGGTGCGCTCGATTTCCTTGACGCGCTCGGCGTGCTCGAGCTTGAAATCGGTGGCCAGGCTGTCCAGCACGGCGTTGGCTTCGGCGCTGAACGCCGGCACTTCGCCGATCTGCGGGTGGGCGGCCAGGCGCTGCAGCCAGCGCACTTCGACCAGGGCGCGGAAACGGATCAGGCCGAATTCGCTGAAAATGGGGCGCAAGGCCTGGGTTTTGCCGGCATAACGGCCGTCTACAGGGGAAACCGCAGTGAGCGAGGAGAGCTGCATGGGGTGTTCTCGGACAGTCAGGCTTTTGGAAGGGCGCATATCATACATGAAAAATGCGCCCGGGTCGGGTGGCTGACCAAAGGTCGGGCCTATCAATCATGTTGCGATCCCCTGTAGGAGCGGCCTTGTGTCGCGAAAGGGCCGCATCGCGGCCCCAGGATCTCGGGCCTGGCTCAAGATTGCCGGGGCTGCTGCGCAGCCCTTTCGCGACACAAGGCCGCTCCTGCGGGTTCTGCGTCAATCGTTGGTACGCATCATCCCGTACAGCTCATTGAGCAGCTTGCGCCGGCTGAACACCAACTGCCAGCGGTGCCCGCCCAGCTGGCGCCACAGGCGCGCGGCGCGGATGCCGGCCAGCAGCAGGGCGCGGATCTTCGAGGCGTTGCTCGGCTGCTGCAGGAAGCGCATGTCGCCATGCACCTGGATGCGTTGGCGCAGGGTGCTCAGGGTGTCCTGGTACAAGGCTCCGCTGGAAGCGATGACGTTTTCATGAACCAGGCCGAAATGCTCGGCCTGGGACTGGATCTGGGGCAGGCGGTTGCCGATGGTGTCGAGCATGTCGCCGCGCTTGTTCAGCTGGCGCTCAAGGCCCAGCATCGACAGGGCATAGCGCAGTGGTTCGCGCTGCAGGCTGCTGGGGTCGCGCTCCAGGGCGCCGACCAGGGCGCGGTAGCCGTCGCGCAGGTTGAGGTCGTCGCCGCCGAACACCTCGAGGGTGTTCTTGGGGTCGACCACCAGCAGGCTGCCGAGCATGCAGCCGATATTGGCCTCGCTGGCCTGGCCGGTGCGGGCGATGCGGTCGACCAGCACCGCGGCCTGGAACACGCCGCCGAGGGCGATCAACTGCTCCTGCAGGTTGCTCATGCGCGCGGGCTCCACGGCTCGGCCACTTCGATCACGCCACCGCCCAGGCATACCTCGCCGTCATAGAACACCACCGACTGGCCCGGGGTGACGGCGCGCTGCGGCTCGTCGAACACTGCGCGGTAGCCGCTAGCGGTCTGCTCCAGCGTGCACTGCTGGTCGCCCTGGCGGTAGCGCACCTTGGCCGTGAGCCGGCGCGGGCTGGACAGGTCGATGGGGTTGACCCAGAAAATTTCCGAGGCCAGCAGGGCACGGGAGAACAGCCACGGGTGCTCGTTGCCCTGGCCGACCACCAGCACGTTGCGCGAGAGGTCTTTTTCCAGCACGTACCACGGCTCGTCGCCGGCATCCTTGAGGCCGCCGATGCCCAGGCCCTGACGCTGGCCGATGGTATGGTACATCAGGCCGTGGTGCTGGCCGATCACTTCACCCTCGGTGGTCTGGATCTCGCCCGGCTGGGCCGGCAGGTACTGTTTGAGGAAGTCGCTGAAACGGCGCTCGCCGATAAAGCAGATACCGGTGGAGTCCTTCTTCTTGGCCGTGGCCAGGCCGTGTTTCTCGGCGATGGCGCGTACTTCGGGCTTTTCCAGCTCGCCCACCGGGAACAGGGTGCGGGCGATCTCCTTGCCGCCGACGGCGTGCAGGAAGTAGCTCTGGTCCTTGTTCGGGTCCAGGCCCTTGAGCAGCTCGGTGAGCGCGCCGGTGTCGCGGCGGCGCACGTAGTGGCCGGTGGCGATCAGGTCGGCGCCCAGGGACAGGGCGTAGTCGAGGAACGCCTTGAACTTGATCTCGCGGTTGCAGAGGATGTCCGGGTTGGGCGTGCGCCCGGCCTTGTATTCCTCTAGGAAGTGCTCGAACACGTTGTCCCAATATTCGGCGGCGAAGTTGGCGGTGTGCAGCTTGATGCCGATGCGGTCGCACACGGCCTGGGCGTCGGCCAGGTCTTCGCGGGCGGTGCAGTATTCGGTGCCGTCGTCCTCTTCCCAGTTCTTCATGAACAGACCTTCCACCTGGTAGCCCTGCTCCATGAGCAGAAGGGCGGAGACGGAAGAGTCCACGCCGCCGGACATGCCGACGATGACGCGGGTCTTGGCGGGGTCTTTGAGTGCTGGGCTGGTCATGGCTACCGATGTGTATCAGAGGGGAAAAACGCCGATTCTATCAAACCGGTGTCAGTCGCGCAGCAGTTCGAGGCTGTGCAGCGGGCCTTTGCGGTAGTCCTCCAGGCAGCGCGGTACCAGTTCGCTGCGCCAGCGCGACGGCTCGGCCAGCAGTTCGTCGCGGCTCAGCCACACGGCGCGGACGATGTCGCTGTCCAGGGCCAGGTCGGCGTGGTGGCGCAACGGGCGCGCGGCGAAGCAGATGCGCTGGTAGGTGATGCCGTTGCTGGGGGCGGTGTACAGGTAGATGCCGACCACGCCGGTGAGCTCGACCTCCCAGGCGGTTTCCTCGAGGGTTTCGCGCAGGGCGGCCTGGGTGATGGTTTCGTTGGGCTCCAGGTGGCCGGCGGGCTGGTTGAAGACGTGCTGGCCGGCCTTGAATTCCTCGACGAAGAGGAATTTGCCTTCGGCTTCGACGATGGTGGCGACAGTGATGTGGGGTTGCCAGGTCATATGCGATTCCTACGGTTGGCGCGGGCCTTGTAGGAGCGGCCTTGTGTCGCGAAAGGGCTGCGAAGCGGCCCCAGGTTTTCAGCTTCGCAGCAGAAATTGCCGGGGCCGCGTTGCGGCCCTTTCGCGACACAAGGCCGCTCCTACAAAGGCTCTTGTCAGTGCTGCAGAAAGCACAAACCCCGGTGCGTGGCCGGGGTTTGTGCGGTTACTTCAAGCGAACCTTACAGCGCGGCAATGGCGCTGTTCAGGGTCTGGCTTGGGCGCATCACCTTGGCGGTCAGCGCGGCATCCGGGGCGTAGTAGCCACCGATGTCGGCCGGCTTGCCCTGGACAGCGGCCAGCTCGGCGACGATGGTCGCCTCGTTGTCGCTCAGGGCCTTGGCCAGCGGTGCGAAGCGCGCCTGCAGGGCGGCGTCGTCGGTCTGCGCGGCCAGGGCCTGGGCCCAGTACAGGGTCAGGTAGAAGTGGCTGCCACGGTTGTCGATACCGCCGACCTTGCGCGAAGGCGACTTGTTGGTGTCGAGGAACTTGCCGGTGGCCTGGTCCAGGGTGTTGGCCAGGACCTTGGCGCGCGGGTTGTCGTAGGTGTTGCCCAGGTGCTCCAGGGAAGCGGCCAGGGCCAGGAATTCACCCAGCGAGTCCCAACGCAGGAAGTTCTCTTCCACCAGCTGCTGCACGTGCTTGGGTGCCGAGCCGCCGGCGCCGGTCTCGAACAGGCCACCGCCGCTCATCAGCGGCACGATCGACAGCATCTTGGCGCTGGTGCCCAGTTCCATGATCGGGAACAGGTCGGTCAGGTAGTCGCGCAGCACGTTGCCGGTCACCGAGATGGTGTCCTTGCCTTCGCGGATGCGGGCCAGGGAGAACTTGATGGCATCGACCGGGGCCAGGATGCGGATGTCCAGGCCGGCGGTGTCGTGATCCTTCAGGTAGGTCTGCACCTTCTCGATCATCACGCCGTCGTGGGCGCGGGCCGGGTCCAGCCAGAACACCGCCGGGGTGTTGCTCAGGCGGGCGCGGTTGACGGCCAGCTTGACCCAGTCCTGGATCGGCGCGTCCTTGGTCTGGCACATGCGGAAGATGTCACCGGCCTCGACGGCTTGTTCCAGCACCACGTTGCCCTTGCCGTCGACCACGCGTACGACGCCGTCGGCCTTGACCTGGAAGGTCTTGTCGTGGGAGCCGTACTCTTCGGCTTTCTGCGCCATCAGGCCAACGTTCGGCACGCTGCCCATGGTGGTCGGGTCGAAGGCACCGTTGGCCTTGCAGTCTTCGATGGTGGCCTGGTAGATGCCGGCGTAGCAACGGTCCGGGATCACGGCCTTGGCGTCTTGCAGCTCGCCGGCGCTGTTCCACATCTTGCCCGAGTCACGGATCATGGCCGGCATCGAGGCGTCGACGATGACGTCGCTTGGCACGTGCAGGTTGGTGATGCCCTTGTCGGAGTTGACCATGGCCAGGGCCGGACGCACGGCGTACAGCGCCTGGATGTCGGCTTCGATCTCGGCTTGCTTTTCAGCCGGCAGGTCCTTGATGCGGGCGTACAGGTCGCCGATGCCGTTGTTGGCGTTGAAGCCCACTTCGGCCAGGGCAGCGCTGTGCTTGGCCAGCACGTCGTTGTAGAACTCCTCGACGATGACGCCGAACATGATCGGGTCGGAGACCTTCATCATGGTGGCTTTCAGGTGCACCGACAGCAGCACGCCGCTGGCCTTGGCATCGGCGATCTGCTCGGCGATGAAGGCTTTCAGGGCCTTGCGGCTCATGGTGGCGCAGTCGATGACTTCGGCGGCTTTTACCGCGGTCTTTTCTTTCAGCACGGTGGTGCTGCCGTCGTTGCCGACCAGTTCGATGCGCAGGCTGTCGTCAGCTTCGATCAGCGCGGCCTTTTCGCTGCCGTAGAAGTCGCCCTGGGTCATGTGGGCAACGTGCGACTTGGAGTCGGCGGCCCAGGCGCCCATCTTGTGCGGGTGCTTGCGGGCGTAGTTCTTGACCGACAGCGGCGCGCGGCGGTCGGAGTTGCCTTCGCGCAGCACGGGGTTTACCGCCGAGCCCTTGATGCGGTCGTAGCGGGCGCGGGATTCTTTCTCTGCGTCGCTGGCTGGCTCGTCGGCGTAGTCGGGGATGTTGTAGCCCTTGGCCTGCAGTTCCTTGATCGCCGCCTTCAGCTGTGGGACCGACGCGGAAATGTTCGGCAGCTTGATGATGTTGGCTTCAGGGGTGGTGGCCAGCTGGCCCAGTTCCGCCAGGTGATCGGCTACCTGCTTCTCGTTGCCCAGTTGCTCCGGGAAGGCCGCGAGGATACGACCGGCCAGGGAGATATCGCGGGTTTCGACGGCGATGTCGGCGCAAGCGGTGAAGGCTTCGACGATCGGCAGCAGCGAGTAGGTGGCGAGGGCGGGGGCTTCGTCGGTGAAGGTGTAGATGATCTTGGAACGGGTGGGCATGCGGGTTAACTCTCTATGTGCTGAGCGTACTCGAGTCTCGAGGTGCGCAGGGTAGGCGCTTCGCCCTGGCGACGCCATGAGCGGAAAGTCGAGAGGCTGCGAGCGGTGATGGTGGATGCATCAGTCGAGCGTCAAGTGCTGGGCTGCGGTAACAATCCAGGCTTCGTGGCCATGCTTGGCCAAGGGCGAGCCGCATTTTCCAAGGGTTCGCCCCGATGACCCTACGGTCGCGGCGCAGTATATCAAACCCTTTGGGCTAATCAGCAAGGCGAAGTGGTATCAGCGCATTTATAAGACCAAAGACGTAGGCGCAATGTGGCGCAATGACGCAGGCGCAGGGCTCACTCGCCCAGGCGCTGCTCGCGTGACGGCGGGTAGCCGAAATACGCCGCGTAGCACTTGCTGAAGTGCGACACCGAGACGAAGCCGCAGGCCACCGCCACCTCCATCACCGACAGGTCCGAATACTGCAGCAGGCGCCGGCTCTTGGTGATGCGCAGCTCCATGTAGTAGCGCCGCGGCGAGGTGCCGAGCTGGGCCTGGAACAGCCGGTCGATCTGCCGCCGGGAGCGCCCCGAGTAGGCGGCCAGCTGGTCGAGGCTGAGGGTTTCCTCGAGGTTGTTCTCCATCAGCTCGACGATGGTGCGCAGGTGCAGGCTCATGGACTTCTTCGCCCCGGGGCCGACCTGGCGGTAGCGTGCGCCGGAGAACGAGAGGATTTCCTCCACGCCCTCGGCCAGGGCGTCGCCATGCAGGCGGCGCACCAGGCCGAGCATCAGCTCCATGGCGCCGTTGGGGCTGGCGGCGGTGAGGCGGTCGCGGTCGAGGGTGAAGCTGGCCGGGGTGATACGCGCCTGCGGGCTGATTTCGCCAAGGCTGGCGCGTTGCTCGGGGTGCACGCTGCAGCCGTAGTCGTCCAGGGCCCCGGCGCGGCCGAGGAACCAGGCGCCGTTCCACAGCCCGCCGAGGGTCATGCCCTGGGCGGCGCAGTCGGCCAGCAGGCGGTCGAGGCCGGGGTATTTCAACGGGGTGCGCAGGCCACCGCAAATTACCAGCAGGTCGAGTTCTGCCAGTGAGCTAGGGACCAGCGGCGTGGCGATCAGCTCCAGGCCCAGGTCGCTGAGCACCCGGTCGCCGTCCAGTGACAGCGGGGTGTAGGCGAAGCTGTCGGCGCGCAGCAGGTTGGCGGTGACCAGCACGTCCATGGCCACCGTGAAACTGGCCATGGAGAAGTGTTCGAGCAGGACGAAGTCGACCCGGTAGGGACGCTGCGCGCCGGCCTCGGCGGGCTTGAGCCGCAGCATGTTGCTGGTGCTGGTCTTCTTGCTGAACTGGCGTGGCGTGGGCACTGCGGACTCCACTGGCGGGCTGGCGCGGCTGAGTGTGCGTCGGCTCGGAGGGAAAGACAACAGGGCAGGCGGCGCTTTGAGCTATGCTGGCGGTCCTGTGCCGTTACCGGGATCCTGATCCTCATGAAATACGCCGTCGCCCTGTTGTTCAGCCTGATGCCGCTGCTGGCCCAAGCCCTTGAGCCGGGCGATGCCCTGGCGCCCTGGACCTTGCTTGACCAGTACGACCAGCCCTACAGCCTGGGCCCGGACACCCGCGTGCTGCTGGTGGCCCGTGACATGGACGCCGCGCGTTTGGTCAAGGCGGCCCTGGCCGAGCGCCCTAAGGGCTACCTGGAAGCCCGTCAGGCGGTGTTCGTCGCCGACATTCAGCGTATGCCGGGGTTGATCAGCAAACTGTTCGCGGTGCCGGCGATGCGTGACTATTCCTACCGGGTGATGCTCGATCGCCAGGGCAGGGTGGCGAGCCGCTACGCAGGGGACGCGGGCAAGGTGCTGTGGCTGACCCTGGACCACGGCAAGCTGGTGGCGCAGCAGTCGTTCAGTGACGCGCAGGCGCTGGGCGCAGCGCTGGAACGTTTTCGCCAGGAGCCGGCGCCAGGCCCTGCGGAGCTAGCTTGGCCAGCGAGCTGACGCCTAGCGGGCCCATGCCGCCTGGAGCAATGCCGGCAACACCTCGCCCGCGTTTCCGGCAAGGGCGAATTCCCTGGGATGGCCGGCCAGCACCGGCTGCGGATTGACATGCACCACGGTCGCGCCGGCCGCCAGCGCCAGGCGTGGGATCGACGCCGCCGGTTGCACCAGGCCGGAGGTGCCCACCGACAGCACCAGGTCGCAACGCTCGGCGGCGGCGAAGGCGCGTTCCAGCGTGTGCGCCGGCAGCGATTCGCCGAACCACACCACGCCGGGGCGCAAAGGACCGGCGCAGTAGGCGCAGCGGGGGGGCTCGATGCGCCGGCCTTCGCCTGCGTGCCTAGCCAGCGCCGGCATGTCGCGCACCGGTTTGGCACAATCGAAGCAGCGAAAGGCATCCAGGCGCCCGTGCAGGTGCAGCACGTCGCGGCTGCCGGCGCGCTCATGCAGGTCATCGACGTTCTGGGTAACCAGGGTCAGTCGCGGCACCCGTGTCGCCAGTTCGGCAATGGCCAGGTGCGCCGCGTTGGGCCGGGCCTCGGCGATGCCGGCACGGCGCATTTCATACCAGCCCCAGACCAGCGCCGGGTCGGCGCGAAAACCGTCGGCGCTGGCCAGTTGCGCCGGGTCGAAGCGTTCCCACAAGCCGCTGAGTTTGTCGCGAAAGGTGGCGATGCCACTTTCCGCAGACACGCCGGCGCCGGTGAACACCAGCACATGGCGGGCCTGGGCGAGCAGGGTCGGGTCAAAGGGCATGCAGGGTCTCCGGCAGGCGGGGCAGAGCGCTCGCCCACTTTGCCAAGGTGGCTGGGGCGGCACAAGATCCGACTGAACCTTGGACAGCGCGGGCAGCCCAAGGTGGTACATGCCAACAGGAGAAGCTCATGGAAATCGGAACGATCTGGTTCGTCGTCGCGCTGCTGGTCATCCTCCTGGAGATCTGGGCCATCTGGCACATCATCGGCAGCGACCGGCGCGCCGAGCGCAAGATGCTGTGGGTAGTGTTCGTCGTCTACGCACCGTTCCCCGGCCTGCTGTTCTGGGCCTGGCGCGGGCCGCGCGCGGTCAAGGGGCGGGCCGTGCTGGAGGAGAAATGATCGCGCTTGACCTCGAGTTAAGCCAAGGTCTGATACTCGCTCGCTCCTACCTTGATGGAGCGATGCCATGAACCTGCCCAGTGCCTTTGTGCTGTCCAACCCCGATGGGTTGTACGACCCTGGCGCCAACGCCTATTCCCATGTCGCCGAGGTCCAGGCCGGCAGCCGCTTGCTGTATGTCGCCGGCCAGGGTGGCGAAGACCTGCAAGGACGGCTGTCGAGCCGTTTCGACGAGCAGGCGCGCCAGGCATTGGACAACCTGAAGATCGCCCTGGCGTCGCGGGGCGCGACGTTGCAGCACGTCTGCAAGTTGACCTTGCTGGTGGTCGACCACTCCGAGGCCCGCCTGCGCCAGTGGGTGACCGAGGCCGAGCGGGCCTGGGGCGGGCGGATGGCCCCTACCTGCACCTTGATCCCGGTGCCACGCCTGGCCCTCGACGGCATGCTGGTGGAAATAGACGCGGTGGCCGCGTTGCTTCCATAGCCGCCGGCTTGCCGATACCCGGTACAATCGCGATTCCTTCCTTCGCCGAGCGTCATCCATGGCCGTGCCCATCGAACTGCTCCAGACCGGCCCCGAACACGCCGACCTGGTGCGCAACCTCTACCAGTTCTACGCCTACGAGTCCTCCGACTGGGAGCAGGAGGACATCGAGGCGGACGGCCGCTTCTATATTCACGAGCCCCATTTCCAGCGCTATTGGCAGTCAGCCGACTGGAGCGCCAGCCTGATCCTGGTCGATGGTTTCATTGCCGGCTTCGTCCTGGTCGAGCGCAGCGAGCTGCCGGGGATCGATGCCCTGGAGCTGGCCGATTTGTTCGTGCTGAAGAAATACCGGCGCCTGGGTGTGGGACAGGCGGTGGCACGGCAGTTCCTCAGCGAAGGCCCGCACGACTGGCTGCTGCGTTGCCATGGCGACGATGCGCCGGCCTTGGCGTTCTGCCAGGCAGTGGTGGCAGACCTGTCGCGTCCGGTGCGGGAAATCGCCCTGGATGATGAGCCGCAGTTGCGCAGCTATTGGGTGACCCAGCGCCTGCATTGACGTGCTTGGCAGTAGATAATGTGACGGACTTCACAAAACCTGCCTGTCGCGCGGCATAATGCCAGCATCTTGTGCACCCGCAGGTCAGGTAAAGCCCATGCCGCTCGCCCCCAGTTCCGACATGATGTACCGGCTGTTGATCCAGAGCGTGGCGGACTATGCCATCTACCTGCTCACCCCGGATGGCATCGTCGCCAACTGGAACCCCGGCGCGCAGCGGGCCAAGGGCTACAGCGCCGAGGAGATCGTCGGCCAGCATTTCTCGGTGTTCTACACCGCCCAGGACCGTGACGCCGGGCTGCCTGCGCTGAGCCTGGCCACGGCGCGGGTCGAGGGGCGCTTCCAGGCCGAGGGCTTGCGCCAGCGCAAGGACGGTTCGCACTTCTGGACCAGCGTGGTGATCGAGCCGATCACGGAAGAGGGCAGCGGCCAGTTGATCGGCTTCGCCAAGATCACCCGCGATATTTCCGAGCGTCGGCAGCATGAACTGGAGCTGCTCAAGGCCAAGGAACTCGCCGAACAGTACAGCCAGGAAATGACCACCTTGTCGCAGTTCCTCGATTCGGTGATCGCCAACATCCCTGCCAGCGTCATCGTCCAGGACCTGCAAAGCCAGCAGATCCTGCTGGCCAACCAGCAGGCCGAACGCCTGTTCGGCGGCCAGGGCGCGAGCATGGTCGGCCAGCTACCGGCCCAGTGCCTGGCCGCGGCCCACTACCTGGAACAGCAACTGGCGCGGGGCGCGCGCAGCGCCAAGGGCTGCCAGGCCGAAACCCGGGTCGATAGCGCTTGCGGCCCGCGCACCCTGCGCAGCCGCGCCATGCGCTGCCAGAACCGCGAGGGGCAGGGCGACTACGTGCTGTTCGTTGCCGAGGATGCCACCGAGGAGCTGGCGGCCCATGCGCAGATCCACCACATGGCCCACCACGACGCCCTGACCGGCCTGCCCAACCGTACCCTGTTCAACGAGCGGCTCAAGCAGGCGCTGCTGCGTGGCGAGCACAGCGGCACCCTGACCGCTACCCTGTGCCTGGACCTGGACAACTTCAAGAACATCAACGACACCCTTGGCCACGCCTTCGGCGACAAGCTGCTGCGCACCCTGGGCAAGCGCCTGCGCCGTGAGCTGCGTGAGCACGACACCTTGGCGCGGCTGGGTGGCGATGAGTTCGCCGTGGTGCTGGCGGGGCTGGAGAGCGGCGATGCCGCGCGCAACACCGCACAGCGCCTGATCGAGGCGATCTGCCCGCCGTTCCATATCGAAGGGCACCAGTTCAGCGTCGGGGTGAGCATCGGGGTTGCCATCGCCCCCCTCGATCATGACCAGGCCGAGCAATTGCTCGGCTATGCCGACATGGCGCTGTACGAGGCCAAGCGCAATGGTCGCAACCGTTACGAATGCTTCCATGTCGAGCTCGATGTCGCCGCCCGCCAGCGCCGCCTGGTCGAGACCGACTTGCGCACGGCCTTGCATCTGGGGCAGTTGCAACTGCACTACCAGCCGGTGGTGGATCAGCAGAGTCACAGCGTGACCGGCTATGAGGCGTTGTTGCGCTGGGAGCACCCGACGCGGGGGATGATCATGCCGCTGGACTTCATCCCCATTGCCGAGGAAACCGGGCTGATCCACGAGATCGGCGCCCGCGCGCTGAACCTGGCCTGCCAGGAGGCGGCCAGCTGGGGCACGACCCAGACCGTGTCGGTCAACCTGTCGCCGGTGCAGTTCAAGAACGCCAACCTGGTCCACGGCGTGGCGTTGGCCCTGGCCGATTCAGGCCTGCCAGCCAGCCGCCTGGAGCTGGAGATCACCGAGTCGGTACTGCTGGGCAACAGCGAGGAAAACGTGGCCACGCTGCGTGCGCTGAAGGATCTGGGCGTGTCGATCTCGCTCGACGATTTCGGCACCGGTTATTCCTCGCTCGGCTACCTGCGCTCGTTCCCCTTCGATCGGATCAAGATCGACAAGTCGTTCGTCCACGATATGTGCGAAAGCCGCGAAGCGATGTCGATCGTCCGCGCGATCACCGAGCTGTCCAACAGCCTGATGATCAAGACCACGGCCGAAGGGGTGGAGTCGGCGGAGCAGATGGAGCGCTTGCTGGCCGAGGGTTGCTCGCACTTCCAGGGCTACCTGTACGGGCGCCCGGCACCGGCGAGCGAACGCCTCAAGCAGATCGCCACGGTTTTGTAGGGGCGTGCCGCTGCGGCCAGGTTCGCCAGCAAGGGGCAGAAAATGTACCGTTTGGAACAAAAAAGCCGGGCCGGCAATGTTCAGCGTGATGCATCTCTTCTAGAATCCGCCCATGCCCAGGCGTCTGGCCTGGGCGCTTGCCCGAGGGGCCCATGAGTTCCAGCACGCCGCTGTCCGGCATCAATCAACCGCTGCGCGGCATCGCCCTGGTGGTGGTGGCGACGTTCCTGTTTGCCAGCCATGACGGGCTGTCCAAGTTCCTGGGCGGCATCTATCCGATCATCATGGTGGTCTGGGCGCGCTACCTGGTGCATACCCTGTTGATGGCCGGGATCTTCCTGCCCAAGGCAGGCCTTGCCGTGCTCCGGACCCGCCGACCGTTGCTGCAGACCTTGCGCGCCTTGAGCCTGCTCGGCACCAGCTTGCTGTTCACCGCCGGCCTGCAGTACCTGCCGCTGGCCGAGGCGACCGCGGTCAACTTTCTGACGCCGGTACTGGTCACCGCGCTGTCGGTGCCGCTGCTCAAGGAACGGGTAACCACGGGGCAGTGGCTGGCGGTGGTGACAGGCTTCATCGGCGTGCTGGTGGTGGTGCACCCGGGCGGTGCGATGTTCACCCCGGCGATCCTGTTCCCCTTCAGTTCGGCACTGGTGTTCTGCTTCTACCAGTTGCTCACGCGCAAACTGGCGGCCTATGACACGCCGACCACCAGTAATTTCTATGCGGGGTTATGCAACACCTTGGTCATGACGGCGCTGGTGCCGTTCTTCTGGCAGGCCCCGCAATGGGCCCATGTGCCGTTCATGCTGGCGCTGGGGGGCTGCGGGATGACCGCGCACCTGCTGCTGACCCAGGCATTTCGGCATGCCGCGCCGGCGCTGCTGGCACCTTTCAGCTACTGCCAGATCGTGTTTGCCGGGTTGCTGGGCCTGCTGGTGTTCGGCCAGGCACCGGACAAGATAAGCCTGGCTGGGATTGCCATCATCTGCCTGAGCGGGCTGGGGGCGGCCTGGATGCAGCGGGCTCGCGCCTAGGTTCTGGCACAGGCGCCGACTTGCCGGCGAACACCGGCAACGCCGCTGCCAGTAATCCAGCTGGCCGCAATAGCCGGCTAGGCTTGATCGGCATCGATGTGCTCCGCCTTCTTGTCGCGGGTGCGCAACAACGACAGCAACACCCCACCCAGCAACAGGCCGAACGTCACCCCCAGTGACACCCCCGCCGGCACCTTGCCCACCAGCCCGTGCCAGAAGATCTTGCAGCCGATGAAGATCAACACCATGGCCAGCGCGTACTTGAGGTAGACGAACCGGTGCATCAGCGCCGCCAGGGCGAAATACAGCGAGCGCAAGCCAAGGATGGCGAAGATGTTCGAGGTGTAGACGATGAACGGGTCCTGGGTGATGGCGAAAATCGCCGGCACGCTGTCGACGGCGAACACCAGGTCGGCCAACTCGATCAGCACCAGCGCCAGGAACAGCGGCGTGGCGTAACGGACAGCCTGGCCCGTACCGGGTGGGGCCAGGCGCACGAAGAAGTGGCGACCCTGCAGCTGGTCGGTGACGCGCATGTGCCGGCGCACGAAACGCAGCACCGGGTTGTTGGCCAGATCCGGATGGCCGTCGTCCTTGCTCAGCGCCATCTTGACCCCGGTGAACAGCAGGAAGGCGCCGAACAGATACAGCACCCAGGCAAAGTGCTGCACCAGTGCGGCGCCAACGCCGATCATGATCGCCCGCAGCACCACCACCCCGAGAATGCCCCAGAACAGCACGCGGTGCTGGTAGCGGCGAGGGATGGCGAAGAAGCTGAAGATCATCGCCATGACGAACACGTTGTCCATCGACAGCGACTGTTCGACCAGGAAGCCGGTGTAGAACTCCAGCGCCGGCTGCGCGCCCAGCTCGAACCACACCCACGCCCCGAAGAGCACGCCGACACTGAAGTAGCCGGCATACAGCAGCAGGCTCTCGCGCATTTCGATCTCGCGGTCCTGGCGGTGCAGCACGCCCAGGTCCAGGACCAGCAAGCCCACGACGATGATGATGAACACCAGCCACAACCAGGTGCTGGTGCCGAGGAAAGGCGTGAAGAGGAATGTCTGCAGAGCTGTCATGAGCCCCTCCTTGCGTGTCGACGTTGCATGGCAACAGTGATTCCGACATGGCGGCGCACGCCGTCAGAGGGGCCCGGTATCACATGGGCTTGAGCCTAGCCATGAATCCCGGGGTTGCCGAATGGCGAGGTGTTACAGTTTTTTGCGATAAATTCAATATTGCGAATCATTAGCGATTGTAAATTGCTCTTAACAACCCTAGCATGCGCTGCAACCGTCAGCAGAACGGGCGTGCCAACGAGTGCGCGACCTCAAGCGGCAATAAACCGTCGGTGATTAGCTTCACTCTTGATCAACAGGGAACGTACAACGTGCAGCAACCGCCACTTTCGAGCACGACACACGCGGCAGGGAATGCCATCACCGTCCGCCAGTGCCATCCGCTGGTCCTGGCCATGCTGGCGAGCAGCCTGGCCACCAGCACCGGCCTGGCCTGGGCCGATGAGGCCAAGCCGTTCGAGCTGGGCGCCACAGCCGTCACCGCCACCGCGCTGGGCGAGGTCACCGAGGGCAGTGGCTCCTACACCAGCGGGGCTAGCCGCACGGCCACGCGCATGAGCCTGTCGCCGCGCCAGACACCGCAGTCGGTAAGCGTGATCACCCGTCAGCAGATGGACGACCAGAACCTGACCGACATTGCCAAGGTGCTGGGCAAGACACCGGGCGTCACGGTGAGCAAGCTCGACAGCAACCGCACCAGCTTCAAGGTACGTGGCTTCGAGATCGACAATTTCCAGGTCGACGGCATTCCCAGCGCTTTTCGCTTCTCCAATGGCGTCGACCGTACCGACATGGTCATCTTCGACCGGGTCGAGGTGCTCAGGGGGGCCACCGGGCTGCTCAGTGGCTTCGGCAGCCCGGCCGCCACGGTCAACCTGGTGCGCAAGCGACCGACCCAGGCGTTGTCCGGTTATGTATCGCTGGGCGCCGGTAGTTGGGACACCTACCGTGGCGAGCTCGACATTGGTGGGCCGTTGACCGGCGCCGGCAATGTGCGCGGGCGTTTGGTCGCGGCCCATGAGGATGGCCATTCGTTCATGGACAACCTGGCGGACAAGAAGCAAGTGCTGTACGGCATCGTCGAGTTCGACCTGAGCGACGACACCTTGCTCAGCGTCGGCCTGAGCCGCCAGGGCAACCGCCCCGAGGCCACCTCGTGGGGGCCTTCGACGCCGCTGTTGGACAGCAATGGCAACCGCTTTGGCATGTCGCGCTCGTACAATCCGGGGGCCAAGTGGAGCCAGTGGGACAACACCGCGGACAACCTGTTCGTCACCCTCGAGCAGCGCCTGGCCCACGACTGGACGCTCAAGGCCTCGGTCACGCGCAGTGAAAACGACTCGCCCATGCGCCTGGGCTCGGCCACCAATGGTTACCCTGATCCGCTGACCGGCGACGGCATCACCGTATGGCTGGGGCGCTATCACTACCAGACCAACCAGAGCACCTACGACCTGTACGCCAGCGGGCCCTTCCAGATGCTGGGGCGCGAGCACGAATTGGTGGCGGGGATCTCGCACCGTGACTTGCGCACTCACGAGGACCACTGGCCGATGCGTTTTGGCAGCGCCAACATCTATCAATGGCGGGGCGATTACCCCGAGCCTGAGTGGGGCGCGCGCAGCGCCAAGGTCAATACCCGCGTGCAGGAGGACGCGGCGTACCTTACCGGGCGCTTCAAGCCGACCGACGATTTGGCGCTGATCATCGGTGGCCGGCTGTCCAACTGGCAGTTGGACGGTTCCCGGTTCGACACCGCCAGCGGCCAGCGGCGCAAGACCCAGAGCCTGGAAGAGAACGGCGTGGTGGTGCCCTATGCCGGCGTGGTCTACGACCTGGACCCCACCTGGTCGGTGTACGCCAGCTATACCAGCATCTTCAAGCCCCATGAAAGCCAGCAGGATGCCAGCGGCAAGATGATCGAGCCGGAGGAGGGCGATGCCTATGAGTTGGGCCTCAAGGGTGAATTCTTCGATGGGCGGCTGAACGCCAGCCTGGCGGTGTTCGAGGTACGCCAGGACAACCTGGCGGAGTTCGTGCGCACCGACCCGGCCAGCAACCGCGGCGTCTACCGTTCGATCAAGGGCGCCAAGAGCCGCGGCTTCGAGCTGGAGCTGGCCGGCGAGCTGACGGCCGACTGGCATGTGCAGGGCGGCTTTACCCACCGCATCACCCGCGATGGCGAGGGCGACAAGATCTCAACCATCGAGCCGGAGAACCTGTTGCGCCTGTCCAGCAGCTATCGCCTGCCGGGTGCCTGGAGCAAGCTCACCCTGGGCGGGGCGGCCAACTGGCAGAGCAAGATCTGGAAGGACATCGGCAACCCGTTGCCGGGCCAGACCGATCGCTACACCCAGGCGAGCTACCTGACCCTGGATGCCATGGCTCGCTACCAGGTGAACGAGCAGCTGTCGGTGTCGCTCAATGGCAACAACCTCACCGACAAGCGGTATTTCAACAACCTCGGCTTCTACAACGGCGGGTATTACGGTGACCCGCGCAATTTCATGCTGACCACCCGCTACGCGTTCTGAGCTCCCGCCGTTTCGAGTCGTTGGGCCTGCTGGGGTCGCTTTGCGACCCTTTCGCGACACAAGGCCGCTCCTACAGAGACCGCGCCGTCCTTTAGGGGCGGCCTTGCCGAGGCATGGGACTGGACGGAAAGGGCTGCGTGGCAGCCCCGGCCATCTTCCAAACCATCGCCAAGACCTTGCAAGGGCTGGTTCTGCGCCCTGTTTAACCGCACAAGCTATAGGCACCAGCAAGGCCAAGGCACCTGGCCGCCCTGTCAATTTCCCAGCGCTTTCATCCTCGCGCCGGCACCATCTGGCACAATTGCTGTCATACCTGTGCAAAAACACAGCATAAGCCTTTGTCACAAAAGAAAATGCATGCTCAAATTGCAGGCATGTGAAATCAGCCCCCACTTGAGCCCCGCATGACGTACCGTCATGGCGGCTGGCGGGCAGTAATGTTAAAAGTAGTGGTTCATTGGCCAGCGACCGGCCGATCACTATTGGACGCGCAGCACGCGCAGGAATAGACGCGTTTTGAAGAAATCCACCGCAACTCCAGCTCCCTTGCCCGTGCCCCTGTGGCGGCAGCAGCTGCACTACCGACTCAAGGAAGGTGCGCTGATCGCCGTGGGTGCCCTGTGCCTGTACCTGTGGATGGCCCTGCTGACCTACGACACGTCCGACCCGGGCTTCAGCCACACCAGCAACGCCGACCAGGTGCAGAACGCCGCTGGCCGCGCCGGCGCCTACTTCGCCGACATCCTGTTCATGGTCCTTGGCTACTTCGCCTATATCTTCCCGCTGCTGCTGGCGATCAAGACCTGGCAGATCTTCCGCGAGCGCCACCAGCCCTGGCAGTGGAGCGGCTGGCTGTTCTCCTGGCGCCTGATCGGCCTGGTGTTCCTGGTGCTGTCGGGCGCGGCGCTGGCGCATATCCACTTCCATCCGTCGGCGAGCCTGCCGTTCTCCGCCGGGGGCGCCCTGGGCGAGAGCCTGGGCGACCTGGCGCGCAACCTGCTGAACGTGCAGGGCAGCACGCTGATGTTCATCGCCCTGTTCCTGTTCGGCCTGACCGTGTTCACCGACCTGTCCTGGTTCAAGGTGATGGATGTCACCGGCAAGATCACCCTGGATCTGTTCGAGCTGGTGCAGAGCGCCGCCAATCGCTGGTGGGAGGCGCGCAACGAGCGCAAGCGCCTGGTGGCGCAACTGCGCGAAGTGGACGACCAGGTCGACGAGGTGGTCGCCCCGGTGGTTGCGGACAAGCGCGAGCAGGTCAAGGCCCGCGAGCGCATCATCGAGCGCGACGAGGCGCTGACCAAGCACATTGCCCAGCGCGAACAGCAGCCGGCCCCGGTGATCAACATCCCGACGCCGCCGGTCAAGGCCCCCGAGCCAAGCAAGCGGGTCATGAAGGAGAAGCAAGCGCCGCTGTTCGTCGACAGCGCCGTCGAAGGCACCCTGCCGTCGATCTCCATCCTCGACCCGGCCGAGCAGAAAAAGGTCGAGTACTCGCCAGAATCCCTGGCCGCGGTTGGCCATCTGCTGGAAATCAAGCTCAAGGAATTCGGCGTCGAAGTCTCGGTCGACTCGATCCACCCGGGCCCGGTCATCACCCGCTACGAAATCCAGCCGGCGGCCGGGGTCAAGGTCAGCCGCATCGCCAACCTGGCCAAGGACCTGGCGCGTTCGCTGGCCGTGACCAGCGTGCGAGTGGTCGAGGTAATCCCCGGCAAGACCACCGTGGGCATCGAAATCCCCAACGAGAACCGCCAGATGGTGCGCTTCTCCGAAGTGCTGTCGTCGCCGCAGTTCGACGAGAACAAGTCGCCGGTGACCCTGGCCCTGGGGCACGACATCGGCGGCAAGCCAGTGATTACCGACCTGGCGAAGATGCCGCACCTGCTGGTGGCCGGTACCACCGGTTCCGGTAAGTCGGTGGGCGTGAACGCGATGATCCTGTCGATCCTGTTCAAGTCGGGCCCGGAAGACGCGCGGCTGATCATGATCGACCCGAAAATGCTCGAGCTGTCGATCTACGAAGGCATTCCGCACCTGCTGTGCCCGGTGGTCACCGACATGAAGGACGCCGCCAACGCCCTGCGCTGGAGCGTCGCCGAGATGGAGCGCCGCTACAAGCTGATGGCGGCCATGGGCGTGCGCAACCTGGCGGGCTTCAACCGCAAGATCAAGGATGCCCAGGAAGCCGGCGAGGTCATCCACGACCCGCTGTATCGCCGCGAGAGCATGGACGACGAGCCACCGGCGCTCAAGACCCTGCCGACCATCGTGGTGGTGGTCGACGAATTCGCCGACATGATGATGATCGTCGGCAAGAAGGTCGAAGAACTGATCGCCCGTATCGCGCAGAAGGCCCGTGCCGCCGGTATCCACCTGATCCTTGCCACCCAGCGCCCGTCGGTGGACGTGATCACCGGCCTGATCAAGGCCAACATCCCGACCCGCATGGCGTTCCAGGTGTCGAGCAAGATCGACTCGCGGACCATCATCGACCAGGGCGGCGCCGAACAGCTGCTGGGCCACGGTGACATGCTGTACATGCCACCGGGCACCAGCCTGCCGATTCGCGTGCACGGCGCGTTCGTTTCCGACGACGAGGTGCACCGTACCGTGGAGGCGTGGAAGCTGCGTGGCGCACCGGACTACAACGACGACATCCTCAACGGCGTCGAGGAGGCCGGCAGCGGCTTCGATGGCGGCGGCGGTGGCGGCGATGGCGAAGATTCGGAAAGCGATGCCCTGTACGACGAAGCGGTGCAGTTCGTCCTGGAAAGCCGCCGGGCGTCGATCTCGGCGGTGCAGCGCAAGCTCAAGATCGGCTACAACCGCGCCGCGCGGATGATCGAGGCGATGGAGATGGCCGGCGTGGTCACGCCGATGAACAGCAACGGCTCGCGGGAAGTGATTGCCCCCGGCGGCCCGCGCGATTGATGATCACCTCGCCGGGCGCCAACGGTGGCGCCCGGCCTATTCAATGCTCAATGAGGATTCCCATGCGCGCGATTCGCATGCTGTTGGTTTCTGCCCTGGCCGCGGCCAGCCTGTCGGCCCAGGCCGGCGAACAGGACGTGCAACGCCTGACCCAGTTGCTGGAGAAGTCGCAGACCATCGAAGCCAACTTCTCCCAGTTGACCCTGGATGCCAGCGGCACCAGCCTGCAGGAGGCCAATGGCAAGATGACCGTCAAGCGTCCGGGCCTGTTCTACTGGCACACCGACGCGCCCCAGGAGCAAGTGGTGGTGTCCGACGGCAAGAACGTCACCCTGTGGGACCCGGACCTGGAACAAGCGACCATCAAGAAGCTCGACCAGCGTCTGAACCAGACCCCGGCGTTGCTGCTGTCCGGTGACGTGTCGAAGATCAGCCAGAGCTTCGACATCACCTCCAAGGAGCAGGGCGAAGTGATGGACTTCACCTTGAAGCCCAAGACCAAGGACACCCTGTTCGACTCGCTGCGCGTGTCGTTCCGCAAGGGCTTGATCAACGACATGCAATTGGTCGACAGCGTCGGCCAACGCACCAACATTCTGTTCAATGGCGTCAAGGCCAACCAGCCAGTGCCGGCCAGTCGATTCACCTTCGACATCCCCAAAGGCGCGGACGTCATCAAGGAGTAAACGGAGCCTGTGATGGACCTGTTTCGTAGCGAACCTGTCGCCCAGCCCCTGGCCGCCCGTCTGCGCCCGTCCAACCTGGACGAGTACGTCGGCCAGGAACACCTGCTGGCGCGCGGCAAGCCGCTGCGCGAGGCGCTGGAGCAGGGCGCGCTGCACTCGATGATCTTCTGGGGCCCGCCCGGGGTGGGCAAGACCACCCTGGCGCGGCTGCTGGCGCAGTTCTGCGACGCCCACTTCGAGACGGTGTCGGCGGTGCTGGCCGGGGTCAAGGAGATTCGCCAGGCGGTCGAGGTGGCCAAGCAGCAGGCCGGCCAGTACGGCCGGCGCACCATTCTGTTCGTCGACGAGGTGCACCGCTTCAACAAGTCGCAACAGGATGCCTTCCTGCCCTATGTGGAAGACGGCACGCTGCTGTTCATCGGCGCCACCACCGAGAACCCCTCGTTCGAGCTGAACAACGCGCTGCTGTCGCGGGCGCGTGTCTATGTGCTCAAGAGCCTGGACGAGGCGGCGCTGCGCAAGCTGGTCAACCGCGCGCTCAGCGAGGAGCGGGGCCTGGGCAAGCGCAACCTGCGGGTGGGCGACGAAGCCTTCAAGATGCTCATGGCCGCCGCCGACGGCGACGGCCGGCGCATGCTCAACTTCCTCGAAAATGCCTCCGACCTGGCCGAAGACGGCAGCGAGATCGACGTGCAGATGCTGCAAAGCCTGCTCGGCGACAGCCGCCGCCGTTTCGACAAGGGCGGCGAGGCCTTCTACGACCAGATCTCCGCACTGCACAAGTCGGTGCGCGGCTCCAATCCCGATGGCGCCCTGTACTGGTTCGCGCGCATGCTCGACGGCGGCTGCGACCCGCTGTACATCGCCCGGCGCGTGGTGCGCATGGCCAGCGAAGACATCGGCAACGCCGACCCGCGCGCGCTCAGCCTGTGCCTGGCGGCGTGGGACGTGCAAGAGCGCCTGGGCAGCCCCGAGGGGGAACTGGCGGTGGCCCAGGCCATCACCTACCTGGCCTGCGCACCAAAGAGCAACGCGGTGTACATGGGCTTCAAGACTGCCCTGCGCGAAGCCGCCGAGCACGGCTCGCTGGAAGTACCGCTGCACCTGCGCAACGCGCCGACCAAGCTGATGAAGCAGCTGGGTTATGGCGACGAGTACCGCTATGCCCACGATGAACCTGACGCCTATGCCGCCGGCGAAGACTATTTCCCTGACCAGCTTGAGCCGCGCCAGTACTACCAGCCGGTGCCGCGTGGCCTGGAACTGAAGATCGGCGAGAAGCTGCGCCACCTGGCCGAGCTCGACCGCAACAGCCCCCGCCAGCGGAGAAAGCCGTGATCGTACTCATCGCCGCGGTCAGTGCCGGTGGCATCGCCGGCACCTTGATGCGCTTCGCCACCGCCAACTGGGTCGCCGCCCACTGGCCACGGCACTTCTATGCCGGTACGCTGGCGGTCAACCTGGTGGGCTGCCTGTTGATCGGCCTGTTGTACGGACTGTTCCTGCACAAGCCCCTGGCGCCGGTCGAGCTGCGCGCCGGGCTGATGGTGGGTTTTCTGGGCGGCCTGACCACTTTTTCCTCCTTCTCGCTCGATACCGTGCGCCTGATGGAAAGCGGGCAGCTGCCGCTGGCCTTGGGCTATACCATTATCAGCGTGGTGGGCGGCCTGCTTGCGACCTGGGCCGGCCTTGCCCTGACCCGATTCTGAACCAACACCTACCTATAACGAGAGAACGATATGCTCGATTCCAAACTGTTACGCGGCCAACTTCAGGAAGTGGCGGATCGCCTGGCCTCCCGTGGCTTCAGCCTGGATGTCGCGCGCATCGAATCACTGGAAGAGCGCCGCAAGGCGGTGCAGACCCGTACCGAGCAGCTGCAGGCCGAGCGTAACGCCCGTTCCAAGTCCATCGGCCAGGCCAAGGCCAAGGGCGAGGACATCGCTCCGCTGATGGCCGATGTCGAGCGCATGGCCAATGAACTGGCCGCAGGCAAGAGCGAGCTGGACGGTATCCAGGCCGAGCTGGACGCCATCCTGCTGACCATCCCCAACCTGCCGGACGCCAGCGTGCCGGTCGGCGCCAGCGAGGACGACAACGTCGAGGTGCGCCGTTGGGGCACCCCGCGCAGCTTCGACTTCGAGATCAAGGACCACGTCGCCCTGGGCGAGATCAGCGGCGGCCTGGACTTCGAGGCCGCCGCCAAGATGTCGGGTGCGCGCTTTGCCGTGCTGCGCGGGCCGATTGCCCGTCTGCACCGCGCCCTGGCGCAGTTCATGATCAACCTGCATACCGGCGAGCATGGCTACGAAGAGGCCTACACCCCTTACCTGGTGCAAGCGCCGGCCCTGATGGGCACCGGCCAGCTGCCGAAGTTCGAGGAAGACCTGTTCAAGATCAGCCGCGAAGGCGAAGCCGATTTCTACCTGATCCCTACCTCCGAGGTGTCGCTGACCAACCTGGTGTCCGGCGCGATCCTCGATGCCAAGCAACTGCCGGTGAAGTTCGTCGCCCATTCCCCGTGCTTCCGCAGCGAAGCCGGTGCGTCGGGGCGCGATACCCGCGGCATGATCCGCCAGCACCAGTTCGACAAGGTCGAGATGGTCCAGGTGGTGGAGCCGAGCAAGTCCATGGAGGCGCTGGACGGCATGACGGCCAACGCCGAGCGCGTGCTGCAACTGCTGGAACTGCCCTACCGCGTGCTGGCCTTGTGCACCGGTGACATGGGCTTTGGCGCGGTGAAGACTTTCGACCTGGAAGTCTGGGTGCCGAGCCAGGACAAATACCGCGAGATCAGCTCCTGCTCCAACTGCGGTGACTTCCAGGCGCGGCGCATGCAGGCGCGCTGGCGCAACCCGGAAACCGGCAAGCCGGAGCTGGTGCACACCCTCAACGGTTCCGGCCTGGCCGTGGGCCGTACCCTGGTGGCGGTGTTGGAGAACTACCAGCAGGCCGACGGCTCGATCCGCGTGCCGGAGGTGCTGAAGCCTTACATGGGTGGTGTCGAGGTCATCCGCTAAATGGACTACCTGCCGCTGTTCCACAAGCTGCAGGGTGGCCGGGTACTGGTCGTCGGCGGTGGCGAGATCGCCTTGCGCAAGGCGCGCCTGCTGGCCGATGCCGGTGCCGCGCTGCGGGTGGTGGCGCCGGACGTCGACGGCCAATTGGCCGCGCTGGCCCGTGAGGGCGGCGGCGAGGTCCTGGTGCGTGGTTACCAGGCGGCTGACCTGGAGGGATGCCGCCTGGTGATCGCGGCCACCGACGACGCCGGGCTCAATGCCCAGGTCTCGGCCCACGCCCAGGCGCGCAGCCTGCCGGTCAACGTGGTGGACGCACCGGCCTTGTGCACGGTGATCTTCCCGGCCATCGTCGACCGTTCGCCCCTGGTGGTGGCGGTGTCCAGCGGCGGCGATGCGCCGGTGCTGGCGCGCTTGATCCGCGCCAAGCTGGAGGCCTGGATTCCGTCGGCTTACGGCGAGCTGGCCGGGCTGGCTGCGCGTTTTCGCGACAAGGTCAAGGCCTTGTACCCGGACGTAAACCAGCGCCGCGGCTTCTGGGAGCAGGTGTTCCAGGGCCCGATCGCCGAGCGTCAGCTGGCCGGGCAGGGCGGCGAGGCCGAGCGCCTGTTGCAGGCGATGGTCGATGGCGCGCCGGTGCAGCAAGGCGGCGAGGTGTACCTGGTGGGTGCCGGCCCGGGCGACCCGGACCTGCTGACCTTCCGCGCCTTGCGCCTGATGCAGCAGGCCGACGTGGTGCTGTACGACCGCTTGGTGGCCCCGGCCATCATCGAGATGTGCCGGCGTGACGCCGAGCGTATCTATGTTGGCAAGCGCCGCGCCGACCATGCCGTGCCCCAGGACCAGATCAACCGCCTGCTGGTGGACCTGGCCCGCCAGGGCAAGCGCGTGCTGCGGCTCAAGGGGGGCGATCCGTTCATCTTCGGGCGCGGTGGCGAGGAGATCGAGGAGCTGGCCGATGAAGGCATACCATTCCAGGTGGTACCGGGCATCACCGCAGCCAGTGGTTGCTCCGCCTACGGCGGCATTCCGCTGACCCACCGCGACTATGCGCAGTCGGTGCGCTTCGTCACCGGGCACTTGAAGGATGGCACCAGCAACCTGCCTTGGCATGACCTGGTGGCGCCGGCCCAGACCCTGGTGTTCTACATGGGGTTGGTCGGGCTGCCGACCATCTGCGCCGAGCTGATCCGCCATGGCCGCGCGGCGAGTACCCCGGCGGCGCTGGTGCAGCAAGGCACCACGCGCAACCAGCGGGTGTTCACCGGGACCCTGGCCGACCTGCCCGAGCTGGTGGCGCGCCATGAAGTGCATGCGCCGACCTTGGTGATCGTTGGGGAGGTGGTGCAGTTGCGCGAGAAACTGGCATGGTTTGAAGGTTCGCACGACAACTGAAATCGCCGGGGCCGCGTTGCGGCCCTTGCGCGACACAAGGCCGCTCCTACAGGGATCGCGTACCCCTGTAGGAGCGGCCTTGTGTCGCGAAAGGGCTGCAAGGCAGCCCCAGACTTCTCAAGCCTGCCAGATCCCTTTACCAGGCAACCGCTCCCGGTCATGGGGCAGGCCAAAGTCCTGCAGCGGCCCCTTGGGCACGATCCCGTTCGGATTGATGGTCTTGTGGCTCAGGTAATAGTGCTTCTGGATATGCTCCATGTTCACCGTGCCCGCCACGCCCGGCCACTGGTACAGCTCGCGCAGCCAGTTCGACAGGTTCGGATAGTCCGCCAGGCGCCGCAGGTTGCACTTGAAGTGGCCGTGGTACACCGCATCGAAGCGCACCAGGGTGGTAAACAGCCGCACATCGGCCTCGGTCAGGTATTCCCCGGCCAGGTAACGCTGGCGGCCCAGTAGCGCTTCCAACTGGTCCAGCTCGTTGAACACCTCATCGAAGGCCTTTTCATAGGCGTCTTGCGAGGTGGCGAAGCCGGCGCGGTACACGCCGTTGTTCACTGCCGGGTAGATGCGCTCGTTGAGTGCGTCGATAGTGGCGCGCAGTGGCTCGGGGTACAGGTCCAGGGTATTGCCGGTGAGGTCGTTGAACGCCGTGTTGAAGATGCGGATGATCTCGGCCGACTCGTTGTTGACGATGCGCTTTTGCTGCTTGTCCCACAGCACTGGCACGGTCACGCGCCCGGTGTAGTGCGGGTCGTCCTGGGTGTAGCGCTGGTGCAGGTACTGCAGGCCCTCGAGGTGATCGCCGCTGGAGCCTTGCTGCTGGTCGAAGGTCCAGCCATGCTCGGCCATCAACCAGCTGACCACCGACACCTCGATCAAAGGCTGCAGGCCCTTGATGGCCCGCAGGATCAGGGTGCGGTGGGCCCAGGGGCAGGCCAGCGACACATACAGGTGATAGCGGCCGGCCTCGGCGGCGGGCAACGGGTTGCGGCGCTGCGCGTTCTCGCGCTGGAAAGCGCCGTCCTTGCTGGTCTGGTACCACTGGTCATGCCAGCGACCCTCGATCAAAAGGCCCATGTCGAGCTCCTCGGAACACAGTGTTTGTCGTTGGAGCCCAGTCTAGAGCAAAACGTTCGAATAAATAGCGCAAAGAATGCCGCTATCCAATCGATTAAATCGATGGGTTGCGCGCGCGCCAGTAAACCCGTGCCTGGGCGAAGGCCTGCTCGCGGTCTTGGCCAAGGCCGCGCAGGGCCAGGGCCATGGTCGCGACCACGGCCAGTTCGCCGTAGCTGTCCTCGGCCTCGCCGCGCCATACCGCCAGTAGGTGCTGGGGTTGCAGGCTGGCTGGCTTGACATGGCGCTGGGCGCTGAGGGCGGGCCATTCTTCGTCCCAGGCTTCGCCGGCCGATGCGCCGTAGAGGTGGCTGATGACATCCGGGTTGACCTCGATCTCGCCGCCGTCGCCCTTGATCACCAGGGCATGGTCGCCGAGCAGGCGGCTGGCCTCGCGGTGCACCGCCTGGTAGCCGGGGTGGAAGATGCTCTGCAGGCCACAGCGGGCGGCCAGTGGGTTGAGCACCCGGGCCAGCGAATGGATTGGCGAGCGCAGGCCGAGGGTGTTGCGCAGGTCGATCATGCGTTGCAGCTGTGGGGCCCAGTCCTGCAGCGGGAAGAACGCCAGCTGCTGGGTATCCAGTGCCTGGCCCACGGTGGTCCAATCGCGGCACAACGGGATCGCCAGCAGCTCAAGCAGTTGCTCGGTGTACAGCCGGCCGGCGGTGTGGGCGCCGCCGCCGTGCATCAGGATGCGCACGCCATTGGCGGCCAGGCACTTGGCCGCCAGCAAATACCAGGGCAGGTGGCGCTTCTTGCCGGCATAGCTCGGCCAGTCGAGGTCGACGGCAATGGCCGGCGCCTGGAGGCGGGCCCGCAGGGCCTCGGTGAAGCCAGCCAGCTCCTCGGCGCTTTCTTCCTTGTGGCGCAGCAGCATCAGGAAGGCGCCGAGCTGGGTGTCCTCGACCTTGCCTTCGAGCAGCAAGGTCATGGCCGCGCGGGCCTCCTCGCGGCTCAGGCCACGGGCGCCGCGCTTGCCCTTGCCAAGGATGCGCACGAATTCGGCGAACGGGTGCTCGGCCGGGGTTTCCAGGGTCAGGGGGCGGACGATGTTCGACAGAGGCTCGGTCATATGCAATTGGTCGGCTTGGGCAGGCCCGCCAGCTTGGCGGCCAATTTGGCGGGGGTGCCGTTGAACAGGCGGTTCAGGTGTGGGCTGTTGCCTTTGTCTGCACCCAGCTTGAGCGCGGTGTACTTGATCAGTGGGCGGGTCGCCGGCGACAGCTGGTACTCCTGGTAGAACTGGCGCAGCAGTTCGAGGATTTCCCAGTGGTCCGCCGTGAGGGTGATGGCCTCGCGCGCCGCCAGGGCTTCGGCGGCTGCGTGGGACCAGTCCTGCAAATCGACCAGGAAGCCGTCCTTGTCCAGGGCTATGGCGCGTTCGCCGACAGTCAGGGTACTCATAGCCAGCTGTTGACCTTGTCGTAGTGCAGGGAAAGTTCGACGAAGGCCGGGTAGTCCACGGCCTTGGCCAGGGGGCTGTCGAGGCCGCGGGCATGCAGGTCTTCCGCGAGGGCGAACAGGCGCTCGCCGAGGTTGGCGGCCTGCAGGGCGGCACACGGCGCGCTGCCGGCCTTGAGCGCGTAGGTGGCGTCGCCGCACAGCAGCAGCGCGTCGTGGGGGCCCAGCAGGCGCAGGCAACTGGCCAGGCGCTCGTCGCCGAAGGGCGAGTGGGCGATTACATGCAGGGTGTTCATCAGAGCGTCACCACCTGGTCGTAACGGGCAATCAGCGCACTCAGCGCGGTGTCGTCGAGCACCGCGACCGGGAGCTCCAGCGTTGTGCTGTCCAGGCCGCGGCAGGCCAGGCTGTGGGCGCAGGCGAACAGGTCCTCTACGCCAAACATCGGCAGCGCCTGCAGGTTGGCGGTCAGGTTCTTCTGTTGCACGGCATCGGGGTGCTGGGCGGTGCTTAGCTGGAACACGCCGTCATCGAGGAACAGCATACCCAGCGGCAGGTCGAAGGCGCCACCGGCCAGGGCGATGTCCAATGCTTCGCGGGCGGACGGGCCGCTCCACGGCGCCTGACGGCTGATGATCAACAGGGATTTGGCCATTTCAATCACCTCCGAAGCAGACCAGGCGGTCGGCCAGTTGCGCAGCGTCGTGCAACTGGCCCAGGCCGGACAGTTCCCACGGCATCGGCAGGTTCACCGCCGGGCGCTGGTAGCGGTTGGCCTCGGTGTCGTCCAGCACACCGCGGCGCAGGGCCGCGGCGATGCACACCACGGCGTCCAGGCGATGGTCGCTGACGAAGGTGCGCCACTGCGCGGCCACATCCAGCTCGTCCTGGGGCGTGACGATGTTGGCCGAGGCGCTGTGCACCCCGTCCTGGTAGAAGAACAACCGGGCTATTTCATGCCCGCCGGCCAGTACCGCCTCGGCAAAGCGCAAGGCGCGGCGCGAGGAGGGCGCATGGGCCGGGGAAAAGACCGCGATGGCGAATTTCATGGAAGGCTCGTGCAAATGAATGCGGCCATGATAAAGCAAAAAGCCCGCGCTGGTGGGCGCGGGCTTTTTGCTCTGGCGGGCGCCGCTCAGGCCTGTTCCTTGCCCTCGGGCAGGAACCAATTGAGCAGTAGGGCGCAGATGCCGCCGGTGGCGACCCCCGACTCCAGCACGTTGCGCAGCGCCGCTGGCATGTGTGCGAGGAACTCTGGCACCTGCGCCACGCCCAGCCCCAGAGACAGCGACACGGCGATGATCAGCAAGGCGCGGCGATCGAGGCGGGTGCTGGCCAGGATATTGATGCCCGAGGCAGCTACCGCGCCGAACATCACCATGGCCGCGCCACCCAGCACCGGCTCCGGCACGGCCTGGATCACCCCGGCGACGCTGGGGAACAGCCCCAGCAGAATCAACATCACCGCAATCCACACGCCGATATGGCGGCTGGCGATGCCCGTCAGCTGGATCACCCCGTTGTTCTGGGCGAACACCGAGCTGGGGAAGGTGTTGAACACACCCGCCAGCAGCGAATTGGCACCGTTGACCAGCACGCCGCCCTTGATCCGCTGCATCCATACCGGGCCTTCCACCGGCTGGCGCGAGACCTTGCTGGTGGCGGTGACATCACCGATGGCTTCCAGCGAGGTGACCAGGTAGATCACCAGCATCGGGATGAACAGTGACCAGGAGAAACCCAGGCCGAAGTGCAGCGGCGTCGGCACCTGGAACAGCGCGGCCTGGTGCATGCCGGTGAAGTCCAGGCGGCCCAGGTAGCCGGCCAGGGCATAGCCCACGGCCAGGGCGATGACGATGGCGCAGCTGCGCATCCACACCACCGGGATGCGGTTGAGGATGACGATGATCGCCAGCACCACGCCCGACAGCAGCAGGTTCTCGCCATCGGCAAAGGTGCCGTTGGCCATGGCGCCGAAGCCGCCACCCATGCTGATCAGGCCGACCTTGATCAGGGTCAGGCCGATCATCAGCACGACGATGCCGGTCACCAGTGGGGTGATCAGGCGTTTGACGAAGGGCAGGATGCGCGAAACACCCATTTCCACGAACGAGCCGGCGATCACGACGCCGAAGATCGCCGCCATCACGCTTTCCACCGGCGTGCCTTGCTTGACCATCAAGGCGCCACCGGCAATCAGCGGGCCGACAAAGTTGAAACTGGTGCCCTGGACGATCAGCAGCCCGGCGCCGAACGGGCCGAAGCGCTTGCACTGCACGAAGGTGGCGATACCCGAGATCACCAGCGACATGGACACGATCAGGTTGGTGTCCCGCGCCGACACGCCCAGGGCCTGGCAGATCAGCAGGCCTGGGGTGACGATCGGCACGATGATCGCCAGCAGGTGCTGCAGGGCCGCCAGCAGGCCGATCAACAACCGCGGCTTGTCCTCCAGGCCAAGAACCAGTTCATTGGCAGGCGCCGCCGCGCCTGGGCCGTGTTCGTGTGAACTCATGGGAAATGCTGCCCCGGAAGAAAAAAGGAGCGCATTCTACGGGCTGAATCGGCATTGGGGTAGAGGCAAGCACGATGGCGACATAATCGCGGATGAAACACTGAATAAGCTGACTTTTAGGTCAATGTTTGCCAGGCTATCGATCGCCAGCCCTAGCGTTTCGAGCAGGCACGAAAAAGCCCGCCGAAGCGGGCTTTTTGTGGGGCAATGGTTACCGATGCGATCAGTCGTCGCGCCCCATGATGCCAAACAGTTGCAGCAGGCTGACGAACAGGTTGTAGATCGACACGTACAGGCTGATGGTGGCCATGATGTAGTTGCGTTCGCCGCCATGGATGATGGCGCTGGTCTGGAACAGGATGCAGACCGACGAGAACAGCACGAAGCCGGCGCTGATCGCCAGTTGCAGGCCGCTGATCTGGAAGAAGAAGCTGGCCACCACGGCACCCAGCAGGACGAAGAAGCCGGCGGTGATGAAACCGCTGAGGAAGCTCATGTCCTTGCGGGTGATCAGCACGTAGGCCGACAGGCCACCGAACACCAGGGCGGTCATGGCGAAGGCCGAGCTGACCACTTCGGCGCCGCCGGCCATGCCCAGGTAGCGGTTGAGGATAGGGCCGAGGATGAAGCCCATGAAGCCGGTGAGGGCGAAGGTGGACACCAGGCCCCAGGCCGAGTCACGCAGCTTGTTGGTGAGGAAGAACAGCCCGTAGAAGCCGATCAGCACCACGAAGATGTTCGGGTAGCCGACGCGCATCTGCTGGGCGACGAAGGCCATGATGCCGCTGAAGGCGAGGGTAAGGGCCAGCAGGCTGTAAGTGTTGCGCAGGACCTTGCTGACCTCCTGCTGCTCGACCTGCTGGCCGTGTTGGACGGCGTAATCCTGTTCGCGCATGGCGCACTCCTTTGGGGTGAGACCGCGGTCCGGGACCTGCGGTATTGGAACATATGGCGCAAAGCATACCAGAGCTGCCGCAACCCGCGACACAGAGAGTTTGACAGCGTGTTTCATTACGGTATGATTGCCGCCGCAAAACCAGCTGGAAGCGTGGCCGAGTGGTTTAAGGCAACGGTCTTGAAAACCGTCGATGGGCAACTATCCTAGAGTTCGAATCTCTACGCTTCCGCCATATTCAAAGCCCTGATTTTTCAGGGCTTTTTGCGTTTTTGGGGCATAGTAAAACTACCCATGGGAACACCCTTGGGAATGGTTTGTTGTGGAAACGCTTCCGAAACTTTCCCTATTTGGTGGGTTTCGCCAGGGCTCCAACTCGGCGATATACCCGCTCTGTGATGTCGCCCTTGGTATGGTCCAGGAGCAGACTGGCGTGGTCGACATCGGTGATTTCCGAAGCTGTTTTCGAGCGAATGTCGCGGAACAGGAATTGGCTGATACGGCCGGCCAGCACCTGGTCACCAGGGGCAATCGCTTCCCTCACGGCTTCCTCCCGGGCATCGTCCCATCGGTGGCGAAGCATCTGCGCCGTAACGCGTTTCCCGTTTTCAGTCAGCAGCAGGTATGGCGAGCTGTGCGCGCTGTCAAGGCGTCGCACTAGTTTTATTGAAAGCGTCTCGCCTCCTAGGGCCTGCCATTTGGTGGGCCTTTTTTATTTTAGCTCCCCGTAACGGGAGGAATAGAGATGTCCATATGCCTGAGAAAGATCCCGGCCTTTGGGCCGCAGTGCTGGCATGGTTGGTCGCGCACCAGCCCCAGCTTTCTACCGGTGGCATTGCCGCTGCCGTTGCCATGTTCAGAGTCATCAATGGCGGTGGCCGAGGACGCAAGGTGCTACTTGAGGGCGCAATCTGTGGCTTGATCGCCGTCAGCTTGCTGCCGGTGTTGGAGTACTTCGCGCTTCCCGCCAATCTTTCAGTCTGCGCTTGCTGTTTGAGCTGGAAGCGGGGAAGAAGTAGAACCCCAGCGCCGCAGCGTAAGAAAAAGCCGCCTGAAAGGCGGCTTTTTCTTGCTTAACCGTTGCTCGAGAATATTCTGTACAGCCCCCAGCCCCTTAGTAAATTGGGATGCGTGGGAAGAACTTCTCATAAAAGCAGCGGTTTTTTGTCACTTGTAAACTCGAGCCACGTAATAAGCGATGGATCCTTTTTGCGAGTTGCATTTGATAGAAAGTTTGATTCCGTTTTTTTCCGCCGTGTAACTGATTGCATCGTGTTTGTCTGTGTTCTCCGCAGCCTGCTTGGCATTGTCATCAAAGCTACAATAGCAATTGTTCCAGCCATCGATACCTGTCAAAGGACAGTCAACTCCGAAGGTGAAGCGCTGACCTTTTAGAGAGTTATGAGCACCTCCGTTATTGAAGGTGAGGGTGAATCCGTACTGGCACCCGACCAGCGCATTATCTCGCTTTTCCGCCGCGATGAATCCAGCGTTGTATCTTACTTGGCCCGAGCCGAAATCCAAGGGGCCTAGTATCGATCGTGTGATCAATGCGGGCTTGCCGTGTACGTTATAGTCCTCTTGGAATTCAAGTGAGTCATCATTGTCGCCTACCTCGTTGATCAAGAGGATGATGCAGTTTGCCGGTTTTTCCATGTAAAAGAGGATCGGCAGAATCAGGGTGAATACCACCAGCGTCGCGATGCTACATACCACAGCCAGGGTGGCTACCTCGACACCGGCCAGCGCCGCCGCCGCTTCGACTGCTCCCATCACCAGCTTGCTTTGGTATGCCGCGATGGCCGTCAGACCAAGGCTTGTGATCCCACCGGCAAACATGGTCGCCACCGCGTCCATGGGGTCATCATCTTCCATTTTTGACAGAGACTGAATGCTTGTCAGCAAGTCGTGCAGCTGCTGTTCGATGGCCCCTCCGGTGGCATTTATGAGGGCATTGTAGGTCGCGGGCTTGAGGGCAAAGGCCGGTTGGGTTTTCCGGTCATCCAGGGAGTCAAGTTTGATGTTCAGCGCGCTAGCCAGTTTGGTCTTGGACTCGAGCTGAAAACGATCCTGAAGTTTTAGTACCTCAGTATGGGATCTGGCCCCTTCGAGAAGCTTTGCGTGCTCAGGAAATACTTCGCTGAACTTGGACTTGAGGTTTTGTAGTGACTCAGACATGAAGAACTCCTTTCTTCCAGACCTGTCTTCTTGATTATGGGTTCGGTGGTACTCTTACCGCACCCAATGTATACCCTAGTCCACTTATTTTTATTCGGAAATTCAGGCGATGAACGGTGTTGCAACATGGCGGTATTTATAGTGGTCAACTCATCCCGGACATGGTTTTGAGTTTTTCTTCAGCTTTCGCCGGAGCCAGTCCATCGTTGAACTGATGAGACCGGATCCAGTTGTAGTGGCTCATCAGGTATTGGCCAATGTCTCGTTGAGCTTGCTGCCCGGTCAGGTAGCCCGTGGTCAGTATCCACTCTGATTTCAAGCTGCGAAAGACTCGCTCCATCGGTGCATTATCCCAGCAGTTGCCTCGGCGGCTCATGCTCTGGCGAATGCGGTAGCGCCACAGTTTCTGGCGGAACTGACGGCTGCCATATTGCGATCCCTGGATGCGCACGCCGCCGACCACCTCCAGGCGTTTGCCCAGTAGATTGGCGCCGCCGTTCTCGATGAATTTGTAGTCGACAGGTGGCGCGACTGAGGGCGTGCTCCAGCGACCGCGTCCCGTATCGGCGCGGCGAGCATGTGTCGCGGTCATCCCTGAGCTGCGAGCCGAGCAGTGTGAGTGAATTGCCGGGTGATGGCAATATGGTATCGTTTGCCTTCATTTCAAGCAGGGATGCCAAGCGTTGAAGTTCACTCGCAATATCGTGCCGCTGTTGAAAGCGCAGCTGCAAGACGACCCGGTCGACCTGAAGATCTTTTCGCCCTACCTGACCGGCGAGGCCGCGCTGGAGATTGCGCGGTTGGGGAAAAGTGCCAAGGTCTACACGCTGGTCAACGTGCCGGTTCTGGCCTCTGGCGCTTCATGCCATGCCACGCTAAAGACGCTCCTAGATAACCAGATTGCGGTCTACGTCCTGCCGGATCTTCATGCCAAGTTGATCGTCGCCCAGGATCGCTTCGTGGCACTGGGCAGCCAGAACCTGACCCGTCGAGGCGCGACGCAGAACCTTGAAGCCAGTGTCCGTTTGCGTGGTGTCAGCGTGGGGATCCAGGCGCTGGTGGCGAAGATGGAGAAAAAGGCGACCTTGCTGACGCCTGAGTTTCTGCACGACGTCCACGAAGCTGCCCAGGCATTGTCGGGCGAATATAAAAAACTGCTTGAGAAGGCAGAGCGCGCCCAGCGCACGCTTATCGCCGCAGACGAGGCGCGGCGGGCGGTGCTACGTAGCGTGAGCGGCATCGATGCCGAAGTGCGTTCGAAATTGGCTGACCGACCGCAGTCGAACCCCAGGGAATGCGAGATCAAGCAGGACAAGCGGGGGCAATATCTGCTGGACGGCAAGAAACTGCTGACCTGGAAGATCGGTGGCAAAACCTATGATTTGGAACCCCAGCATCGCTACCTGTGCGTCTCGCTTGCCGGCAAGCTTGGCTGGGTCAGGGTCAACGAGACCCGGTATTCGTTCATCGAGAGCCAAGTCGACACTGGCCAAGGGGAAATCAAAGGGCAGGCCACGTGGCAAATGTCCATCGACGCGAGTGACAAGGCCTGCGCCGCCAGGAAAGGCGACCATAACCTGCGGGTGACGGTGCTCAATCGCCAGAGCCAGGAACTCTGCGATGTCTTCATGCGCTACAACACCAAGGATATGGAGATCTACCCTGCGGTCTTGCTGCGCAAAACGGGCAAGCCCAGGGCCTGCGCCGAGGAGCGGCGCAAGGCGGTCGCTTGGATCAACGACAATGCCGAGCGCTTCAAACGGGATGTCAAGCGGGCCATCACCTCGCCATTCAAGTTCGAGAAGAACCTGACAGGTGAACGGGCTGATACGTTTTTTGGCCCTGAAGGGACATCCCACACACTGTGCCTGGTGAAGCTGCGTACTTATGTAGCGCTTCAGGTGCTTGAATCTACCGGCATGCCCTTGGGATAGCGTCAGGTAATTTCTCGGGGCGCTGGGCGGGGGGACGGGAAAGCTGTTACTGCAATGTCTGCGGTTTGAAGTCCTTTGATGCCTTCTTCAATCCCTGCTCCATCATTGCGATGAGTTTGGCCAGTACCTGGGCTTGCTGCTCGTCGCCGGCTGCTTCTGTCTGCGCGAGCGCCCGGCGCAAGTTCAGGAGGTTCTTTTGCAACCCGAGTGCGGCGCTATCATAGTTTTCCATGTCGTTCTCGCCTCTATTGGCGTCCGTGCCGTGGTAGGAATGACGCGACGGTATCAGGTCAATCCGCTGCCAAATACTGATTATTCATACATCTATCCCCAAAGTGCGGTAAGCGACCCACAGCAATATCGGACGGTTCCTACAAAGATCCCGGCTTGAATGTTACGACCTGCTTCGACCCAGCCAGCGCAAGGCCTTGAGGGTCAAGGCCTGGAGCACCAATGAGTGACTCAGGCCCACCCGTGCATCTACGCTCAACCTGGGGCAGTGCTTGAAACGTTAAGTAGCAAATGACTTGCAGCGCCTGTTCTGCGCGCCTCACCCCATCGCCTGCTGCCGTAACCAAAGCACCACCTGTTCGACAGGCGACCCTGGTGCAGGTGCGTGTTCTGCCAGCAGATGAAAGCTCGCCTTGCCGGGCAATTCATGGCCATCGAGTGCCAACACCAAGGTGCCGGCTTGCAGCGCATGTTCCACCAACGGGCGGGGCACCAGGGCGATGCCCATGCCGCGCTCGGCGGCTTCGATGGCCAGTATGGTCTGGCTGAACACCGGGCCGCTCACACGGGTGCCGGGCAGGCCGTGGTGGTCGAACCAGCGCTGCCAGTTGTTATGGCTGTCGGAAATCAACGGCTGGCCGGCCAGTTGCGCCGGCTGTCGCCAAGGCTGCCCGGCGCGCAGGGCCGCCGTGCATACCGGCACCACCACGCCCGGCAGCAGGGGCAGGGCGTAGCCTGCCTCGAACGGCGCGCTGCCCCAGCGCACGGCAAGGTCGACGGCGTGCTTGCCGCTCAGCGGGCGGGTGCTGTCGGAGGCATCGATCATCAGGGCGATCTGTGGATGGGCCTGGGCCAATTGCTCGAGGCGGGGAATCAACCAACGGCTGGCGAAGGCCGGTGTGGTGCTGAGCAGAATCTGCTGCGGGTCGTGCCTAGTGTCGCGCTCCAGCAGTTCGCGGGTCGCATCCTCGATGATATCCAGCGCCAGGCGCACGCGCGCGAGGTAGTCGGCGCCGTCAGGGTTGGGCCGCAGGCCCCGTGGCAGGCGCTCGAACAGGGGGCGCCCAAGCTTGTCTTCGAGGGTGCGGACCTGCTGGGCCACGGCGCCGGGGGTGACGTGCAGTTCCTCGGCGGCCGCGCGAAAGCTGCCCAGCCGGGCGGCGGCCTCGAAGGCCACCAGGTGGTTGACGATAGCGGGGGCGGTGCGTCGCTTGGGGGCGCTCATCCGGTAGTTTTCCTGCAGGCTAATGGCAGTATTTGTGATTGGTGCGGGGTGATGGATTCTGGCTTCATGGGGGCACTTGTTCAACGTTTGGAAGGAGCAGCGCATGACTTCGCAAAAAGTGGCAATCATCACCGCAGGTGGCAGTGGCATGGGCGCCGAAGCTGCCCGGCGGTTGGCGGCGGATGGCTTCAAGGTGGCGGTTTTGTCGTCGTCGGGCAAGGGCGAGGCGCTGGCTGCCGAGCTGGGTGGGCTCGGTGTCACCGGCTCCAATCAGTCGGTAGAAGACTTGCAGCGTCTGGTGGATACCGTGATGCAGCGCTGGGGGCGGGTGGATGTGCTGGTCAATAGCGCAGGGCATGGCCCGCGCGCGCCGATCCTCGACCTCAGCGACGACGACTGGCATCGCGGCATGGAGGTTTACTTCCTCAATGTGGTGCGTCCAACGCGGCTGGTGACGCCGATCATGCAACAGCAGAAAAGCGGCGTGATCATCAATATATCGACCTTCGCCGCCTTCGAGCCGGATCCGGCCTTCCCGACCTCGGGGGTGTTCCGTGCCGGGTTGGCGGCGTTCACCAAGCTGTTCGCCGATCGCTACGCCGCCGAGAACATCCGTATGAACAACGTGCTGCCGGGCTTTATCGACAGCCTGCCGGAGAAAGACGAGTTGCGTAGCCGAATTCCCATGGCGCGCTACGGCAAGGCCGAAGAAATCGCGGCCACGGTCAGCTTCCTGGCCTCCGAGGGCGCCGGCTACATCACCGGCCAGAACCTGCGGGTCGATGGCGGGATCACCCGCTCGGTCTGAGTCGCCAGGGTATGTATGCCCTGCCGCCTAGGCGCCGGCCAAGCCGCTGTTCGCCGGCAAGCCGGCCTTGTGTGAATGAGTCGACACGCATACAGCGAGGGGCGACTTCCGTTAGCATGTCGCCCCTTGTTCACCTGATGCGGATGTACCCCCATGAGTTCCCTGATGTTCCGCCAGGCCACGCCTGACGACGTGGACCGTTGCTTTGCCATCGAAACCTGCGCCTACGAAGGTGACGAGGCCGCCACCCGGGAGAAGATCGCCACGCGTATCGGCCAATACCCGCAAGGTTTCCTGATCCTGCAGGCCGAGGGCCAGGTGATCGGCTTCATCAACAGTGGCTGCGCCCATGAAGTGGTGATGTCGGACGAAGCCTTCAAGGAACTGGTCGGGCATGACCCACTGGCGCCGAACGTGGTGATCATGTCGGTAGTGCTGGACCCGGCCTATCAGGGCCAGGGCCATGCCAGCCGACTGATGGCGCGCTTCGTCGAGCAGATGCGCGCGGCGGGCAAGGCGACCATCCATCTGATGTGCAAGGACAGGCACGTCGGCTTGTACGAGAAGATGGGCTACGCCTATGTACGCCCGTCGGCCTCCGAGCATGGCGGCATGGCCTGGCATGAGATGGTCATGACGCTTTAACCGCGCAGGTTATAGGGGCCAAGCCCCGCCAGTACCTCGGCGCTATCGAGGATGCGCGCGTAGTCCATGGCCAGGTTGCTCAGGGCCAGCGCATGAACGTCCTGCGCCGGCCATAAGCGCCCTTGCAGGTCGCGTTGGTCGAAGGTGTAGCAGGCGTCCGCCACCACCACCGTGTCGAACCCCAGGTTGCCCGCCGAGCGCGCGGTCGACTCCACCGAGTTGTTGGTGATCACCCCGACGATCACCAGTTGGCGGATCGCCCGCTGATGCAGCCAGTGCGCAAGGCCGCTGTCGCACAAGGCATCGGGCACATGCTTTTCGAACAGCGCTTCGCTGGCCAGCGGTGTGAAGGCGCGCTGGAACTGGCAACCGGATTGGCCGGGCCAGAACACCGACTGGGGATCACGGGACATGTGCCGCACATGGATCACCGGGCGCTCGCTGTGGCGCCAGGCCGCGAGCAGTTCGCCCATGCGCAGTTCCGCCTCGGGGTTGTTGCGCGGCCCCAGGCGGGGGTGGTTGATGCCGTTTTGCATGTCGATGATCAGCAGGGCGGCGTTGCTGGCAAAAGCAGTCATGTCTGGCGGTTCTCCCCGGGGCTTGCAACGGACCCTAGCACAGTGCCGGATACTTCAAAAAAATTGAATTTAAAAGGCTGCAACAGGCTTGGCTGTTGGGCCTGGCAAGTTCGCAGCGCGTGGATGTTGGTGGGCTATCGGGCTGCCGTACACCTGGGTATCTATTCATTTTTTTGCATTCAATGCCCATTTAATTTCAATTATTTTCATTGTGCCAGCGCTCTAAGCTCCTGCTGTCGCCGCGCCGTAGAGCGGCTTCAGGAGCCTTTCGATGTTGCCTGATACGCCTGTCACCTCGTCCACCTTCATCCCTTCCCATGACCTGATCGACTGGTTGCGCATGCTGCTGCGCGCCGAGCGCGCCGGTGCTCGGCTGATGCTCGACAGCGCCGGCCAGACCGACGACCCCCGGCTGCTTCGACGTTTCGCCCAGCTGCACCATGGCGAGGCGGAAAGTTGTCGGCGCCTGCGCCACTGTCTCGAGCGCCTTGGCGTCGAACCGGGGCAGGGCATGGGTGAATTCCATGCCAAGGCCATGGCCATCCCCGACCTGGAAGCACGCATGCAGTTCATCGCCCGCGGCCAGCGCTGGGTCGCCCGTCAGGTCCAGGAGCGCTTGCCCGTGCTGGAGCCTGCCTGGCTGCGCGATGAATTGGCCGTGGTGCTGCAGCTGCATCAGGCCAGCCCTGACGCCTGACCCGCCTGCCCCTATAAGAATCAAGGATCCCTTATGCCTTCCGAGCTTTCTTCCGAGCTGCCGCTGGCCGCGCCGGCTGATCGTAGTTCCCGTTTCGCCCGTTCCCTGCTGGCCCAGGCCGGCCTGGATTTCAACGGCGAGCACCCCTGGGACATGCAACTGCACAGCGATGATGTACCCCGGCGCGCCTTGGCCCAGGGCAACCTGGGGTTGGGCGAGGCGTACATGGACGGTGACTGGGAGTGCGAGCAACTGGATGCGTTCTTCGCCCGCCTGCTGCGCGCCGGGGTGGTCGACCAGGTCAGCCCGCTGGCGCTGCTGCGCCATGCCCTGCAGGCGCGCCTGCTCAACCGCCAGACCGCCCGGCGCGCCTGGACCGTGGGTGAGCAGCACTACGACCTGGGCAACGACTTCTACGCCGCCATGCTCGATCCACGCATGGCCTACACCTGTGGCTACTGGAAAGACGCCGACACCCTGGCCCAGGCCCAGGAGGACAAGCTCGACCTGATCTGCCGCAAGCTCGACCTGCGCCCCGGCATGCGCGTGCTCGACATCGGCTGTGGCTGGGGCAGCTTCATGGGCTTTGCCGCCGAGCGCTACGGCGTCGAATGCGTCGGCGTGACCATCTCCCGCGAGCAGTGCCAGTGGGCGGAGCAGCGCTACAAGGGCTTGCCGCTGACGTTTCGCCTGCAGGATTACCGCGAGCTCGACGAGCGCTTCGAGCGCATCGTCAGTGTCGGCATGTTCGAGCATGTCGGGCGCAAGAACCACCGCACCTTCATGGAAGTGGCGGCGCGCTGCCTGGACGACGATGGGCTGATGCTGCTGCACACCATTGGCAAGAACCGTCGGCGCGATGTGCCAGATCGCTGGATCGACAAGTACATTTTTCCCAATGGTGACTTGCCTTCCATTGGCCAGATCGGCGATGCCGCCGATGGCCTGCTGGTGGTCGAGGACCTACACAATTTCGGCGCCGACTATGACCGCACGCTGATGGCCTGGCATGACAACTTCGAGCGCCATTGGCAATATTTCGCCGCCGAGCTGGGGGATCGCTTTCGGCGCATGTGGCGTTATTACCTGCTGTCGTGCGCGGGGGCGTTTCGCGCCCGGGATATCCAGTTGTGGCAGTGGGTATTGTCGCGGCGCGGGGTGGTGGGCGGTTACCAGCGGGTGAGTTGAGCGGTGAGCGCCTTGTGGGGCAAAACTTGTTCCTGCACCGGAGCGTGAAACAGTGCTTGTCGTTCATCTGATACGCTTTTTTTACAATAATCTGAATCTGTAACCGTATCAGCCAGGCGCAGACAATAGTGCCAGGCCCAGCCTTCCACACCGGTGTGCGCTGGGCCGGTTGCGCCGCCTATGCCCGCAGCCGTTCCGTCATCACACTGTAGAGGTTCCGATGGGCAAGCTCGCGCTGTTTCTGGGTGGTTTTCTGCTGCTGACAATCATGATCGGCCTGCTGGGGACCATTCCGCCAAGCTGAACCGCCTTTTTTCCTGCTTCAGCCCGTCTGGCCTCAAGGCGGGCTCGACCCTCTCCCTGCGCCCTCGGCGCGCCTCTGCCGCGCTCGTCTAGACAAGCGGTATCTGCAAGTCGTTCTCAAGTCCAAGGCGCTCGTGTAATCTGCCGCCCCCGTTTAGGGCCCGCAGACACGGGCCGATCACCTGCCTTGGAGTTGATGCACACTATGGAATGCAAGAAAGGCACTGCAGCGATGCTGGAGTGGCGCGGTCGTTTTCTCGGCGAGGGTATTCTCCACGAAGAGGACTATGACCAGGCATTGCGCCGTGCCGAAGCGTTGGAGCGTTCCGGGGTGATCAGCGCAAGCGAATGGATCGAGCTGGTGAAGCTGGCCAATGCGGCGTTGCTGCGCTTGTAAAAAGTCCTGCAAGGCTTGCAGAAACTGTCCACAAAAAACGTGGGTAGGTCTGTGGATAAAGCGCTGGAGGCCATATTTATCAAGGCCTCTGTCAGATTGAGCAGAAAGTGAGCAGGCCTGTGCCGGCCTTCAGCCTGAGTGCGGACGGGCCTCGCGCAGGGCCTGCAGCAGCTCGCGCACCCGTGCCGGCACATCGCCTGCTGGGTACACGGCATGCATCTGCGGATCCTGGCCGGTACTGGAGGTCAGGTGGTAGTCGGGGCATACCCGCACCAGGCGTCCGGCGCGTACTTCGGGCTCTCCTAGCCAGTCTGCCAGGCGAGCGATCCCGGCGCCGGCCAGGGTGGCTTGCAGCACGGCCACGCCCGAGCCCAGGCGTAGGCGCGGTTGCGGACGCAGGCTGACGATGCGTTGCGCGCGGCAGAAATGCCAGGCCTTGAGGATGCGCGGGGCGGTGTGCAGGATCAGCGCATGCTGCTCCAGTTCGTCCAGGCCCTGGGGCGTGCCGGCGTGGTCGAGGTACTGCGGGCTGGCATACAAGTGCCGGCGATAGCGCCACAGCGGATAGCCAATCAGTTCGCTGGACTGCGGAAACGCCCCCCGGATGACGAAGTCGAACTTGCCCTGCAAGGGGTCCAGGGTCTGGTCGCTAAACTGCGCGTCGAGGGTTACCTGCGGGTGGCGTCGGGAAAATTCCGCGAGCACCGCGGGCAGTACCTGCTGGGCCAGCACCTCGGGGGCCGCCAGGCGGATCCAGCCTTGCGCGCTGCCGGTCAGCGCGGCCAGCTCGTCGGCGGCGTCCCGTTGCACATCCAGCAAGCGCTCGGCATGGGGCAGCAGGCGCTCCCCGGCTTCGGTCAGGGTCACGGCGCTGGCATTGCGGTTGAACAGCTTGGCCCCGCTGTTATCTTCCAGTGCCTGCACCGCGCGCGTCACCGCGCTGGGCGAGCGGCCCAGGGCGCGGGCTGCGCTGACGAAGCTGCGCTTGTGCGCAACGCTGACGAAGGCTTGTATTTCACGCAGCATGTCCAGGGCCATGGTGGCCAATCCTCATTGCAGTTTTCGCAACATGGTATTTCAACACAAGCGCGCGGCTTTGATTAGTCTGGCGGCCTGTTTGCTGCCGCCTGGACGTTCGAGATGATGGATATAGCCCTGCTTTCGCTGTTCGCCTTCGCCGCTGGCCTGATCGACGCTGCCGTGGGTGGCGGCGGGCTGATTCAGATTCCCGCGTTGTTCAACGTGCTGCCCACGGCGCAGCCGGCCTCCCTGCTGGGCAGCAACAAGCTGGCCTCGGTATGCGGCACGGCATTCGCCGCGCGTTCGTTCATCCGCAAGGTCAAGCTGGACTGGGGGCTGATCGTGCCGGCGGCGCTCAGTGCCTTCGTCATGTCGTTCTTCGGCGCGGCCACGGTCTCGCTGGTGCCGGCCAGCGTGATGCGGCCGATGGTGCTGGTGCTGATCGTGCTGATGGCGATCTATACCTTCTGCAAGAAGGACTTCGGCACCTTGCACACGCCGACCGCGATCGGCCGCAAGGAGCAATGCCTGGCCGTGCTGATCGGTGGCGCCATCGGCTTCTACGACGGCTTGTTCGGGCCGGGCACCGGCAGCTTCCTGATCTTCCTGTTCATCCGCTTCTTCGCCCTGGACTTCCTGCACGCCTCGGCGTCGGCGAAGCTGGTCAACATCGCCACCAACCTGGCCGCGCTGGTGTTTTTCATTCCGACTGGCAACGTGCTCTGGGCCATTGCCCTGCCGATGGCGTTGTTCAATATCCTCGGCGCCTTGACCGGCACCTGGCTGGCGGTGCGCAAGGGTGCAGGGTTCGTGCGGGGGTTGTTCCTGATCCTGCTGTGCGTGCTGATCGCCAAGCTCAGCTGGGACTTGCTGGCCGGCTGAGTCAGACCACCTGGCGCTGCGCCTCGGCCTGCTCGATGCGGTTGCGGCCCTGGGCCTTGGCCCGGTACAGCGCCTGGTCGGCGCTGGCCAGCAGCAGGTCGAGGCTGGGCGCCGGGGCGTTGGCGGCGCAGCCGGCCAGGCCGATGCTGACGGTGATCGGCAGGTGCTGTTCGGCATGGGTCGCGTGCAGGTCCTGAATCGCCCGGCGCAGGCGCTCGGCGGTGAACTTGGCCTGCTCTGGCGCCAGGCCTGGGACGACGATGACGAACTCCTCGCCCCCCAGGCGGGCGAACAACTCGCCTTCATGCAGGTGGTCCTGCAAGGTGTTGGCGAACTGGCGCAGCACCTGGTCGCCCACGGCATGGCCATGGCGGTCGTTGATGGCCTTGAAGTGGTCGATATCGAGCATCATCAGGGTCAGCGGCATGCCTGGGGTGTGCTGCTGGCGGTCGTCGAGCAGCGCATTGGCGCGGCGGGTGAAGGCACTGCGGCTAAGGGCGCCGGTCAGGTGGTCGATGGTCGCCTGGTGCGCCAGGCGCGCCATCAGGCTGCGGTTGGCGCTGCTCACGCAGGCCAGCACCAGCGGCCCGAGTACCAGCATGGCGATGCCCAGGCGCGCCGACATCAGCGTGGTAACCCCGGGCTCGCTCTGCGGCACGCTGAAATGCATGAGGTTCTGCGCCACGGCGACGATCAAGGTGCTGCCGGCGGTGAGTGTCAGCAGCGAAACCAGAAACGCCGAGTAGCTCAGCGCGCACCAGAGCAATGCGGCAATCGGAAAGGCGATGGCGCCGGGCCCGCCAAAGACGATGCTCAGCGACAATGAACCGAGCAGCACCAGCAGCGGTGCCAGGCGAATCGGCTGGCTGTTGCTGCCGCTGCGGGTCAGGGTGCGGGGCGAGGGCGCGGTGAGCAGCACCGGCAGCACCAGCACGCTGGTGGAGAATTGCTCGCTGAACCAGGCAAGCCAGGTGGCGCGCAAGGATTGTTCGAACCAGGGCGTGGCCATGACGCAGGCCAGGGTCGCGGCGACCATGGCGCCGGCGGCGCAGGCGCCGAACAGGCACAGGGTGCCGTGGGGCGTGCGCAGGCGGCGGTGCAGGCGTGGCAGGCGCGCCATCAGGTACCAGATGGTGGCAATGGCGCCGAGGTTGCACAGGTTGAACCACAAGGCCGGCTGCCAGGCGCTGCCGCAGGCCAGGTCGGCCAGGACCATGGCCAGGTATACCAGGGCGAAACCGACGGGGCTGGCCTGGCGCGGGTTGCGCAGCAGCACGCCGGCCAGTACCGCGTTGACCGGCCAGAACAGCGAAAGCGATTCGATTGGCCGGGCGAGAATGCCGGCCAGGGTCAGGCCCAGGGTCAAGCCAAACAGAATCAGCGGAGGCAACAGGCGCGACGGGACTGAGGACACCATAGGCTCGACCGGCAAGCGAAGACAGAATCCAGGAATTCGTTTGTAGGCACCTGGGATATGTTGCGTCAGTGTGTTTCAAGTCGGCAATTGATGTCAATTCGCCGCGAACGGCGAAGATTTGGCGCCGGTTTACAGCCCAAACACCCAGGGCACCATCAGCACCGTGACCACCATCACCAGCACGGTGAAGGGCACGCCGACCTTGACGAAGTCGGCGAAGCGGTACTGCCCCGGCCCCAGCACCAAGGTGTTCACCGGCGAGGACACCGGCGTCATGAACGCCGCCGAAGCCGCCAGGGCCACGGTCATGGCGAACGGGTAGGGCGACATGCCCAACTGTTGCGCGGTGCTCACCGCCACCGGTGCCATCAGCACGGCGGTGGCGGTGTTGGAGATGAACAGGCCGATCACCGCGGTGACGGCAAACAGGCAGGCGAGGATCACCCCGGAGCCGGCGCCGCCGAGCAGGCCGACCAGCGCGCCGACCGCCAGGTCGATGCCGCCGGTTTTTTGCAGGGCCAGGGCGAAGGGCAGCATGCCGACGATCAGCACCAGGCTTTGCCAGTGGATGGCGCGGTAGGCGCTGTTCATGTCGATGCAGCGCCCGGCGCCCATCAGCAGGCAACCGATCAGCGCGGCGATGACGTTGGGTACCAGGCCGCTGACCATCAAGCCGACCATCACCGCCAGGCTCAGCAGCGCGAACGGCGCGCGGCTGCGCGCCGGGGCCACCTGGTCGATCTCCGCCGGCAGGCTCAACACCAGGAAATCGCGCGGTTTGCCTTGCAGTTGCCGCACCGCCTTCCACGGGCCGACCACCAGCAAGGTGTCGCCCAGGCGCAGTTTCTCTTCCACCAAGGGGCCCTCGATGGCCTCCTGGTCGCGGCGCAGGCCGACCACGTTGAGGTCGTAGCGGGTGCGGAAGGCCAGCTCCAGGATGCTTCTGCCGATCAACTGCGAGCCTGGCGGCAGGGATATCTCGGCCATGCCCAGTTCCTGGGACTGGTCGATGAAATAGGCCGCCTTGAAGTGCAGGGGCTCGAGCAGCATGGCCTGGCACAGGCTGCGCAGGTCGTCGCGGTTGGCGAACAGGTCGAGCAACAGCACGTCGCCTTGTTGCAGCAAGGTGCCGGAATCGGCGGCGATCACCCGGGTGGTGAACTTGTGCTGGCGCTCGATGCCGATCACGTTGGCGCCATGGCGGGTGCGCAGTTCCAGTTCGCCCAGGGTATGGCCGATCAAGGGTGAATGCGGGCGGATGCGCAGGCGCCGTTCGCGGCCATTGAGCTTGTAGTCCAGGACCAGGTCGAGCAAGGTGCGCCGGCTTTCCACCCGGCCGTCCTTGCGCACCTCGCCGTTGAGCCAGTGGCGGGTCAGCAGCATGTAGCCGATGCCAAGCACCAGCACCACCAGGCCGAAGGGGGTGAAGCTGAAGAAGCCGAAGCCGGCCTCGCCGTGGCGCACCAGTTCGCTGTGCACCACCACGTTCGGCGGCGTGGCCACCAGGCTGAGCATGCCGCTGATCAGGCCGGCGAAGCTCAGCGGCATCATCAGCCGGCTGGGCGACAGTTGCAGGCGCGCGGCGATGCTCAGCACCACCGGGATGAAGATCGCCACTACGCCGGTGGAACTCATCACCGAACCAAGGCCGGCCACCGCGACCATCAGCAGCACCAGCAGGCGCGCCTCGCTGTTGCCGGCGCGCTCGCTCATCCACTCGCCGATGCGGTAGGCGATACCGGTGCGCACCAACCCTTCGCCGATCACGAACAGCGCGGCGATCAGCACCACGTTGGGGTCGCTGAAACCGGCCAGGGCCTGTTCCACCGTGAGGATGCCCACCAGCGGCAGGGCGAGAATCACCAGCAAGGCGACCACATCCATGCGCGGACGGTTGATGATGAACAGGCAGACGACAACGGCCAGCAGGCCGAGGACCCAGAGCAGCTCATGGTTCATGGGGAGGGGATGTTCCTTCACACGGGGCACGTAAGGTTATGGCCCAAGTGTGGCAGCTTGACGCGAATGCGTCGTTGACGTGCTGCAGTGTTTTGCCCGCTGATTGCAGGTGGGGCTGGCGAAGCTGGCTGGGCGTTACGGCTGCGCCGGTGTTCGCCGGCACGGCCGTAACGCTGAGGGTCAGTGACGGTGACGCTTGTGCTTGCGGTTGTTGTCGCCCATGTGGTTGCCGATCGCGCCGCCGGCCGCGCCGCCCAGGCCGGCACCGATGGTCGAGCCGTTGGCGCCGCCGAGCTTGCCGCCGATCAGCGAGCCGCCCGCCGAACCCAGGCCGCCACCAATGGCTGCCTCGGTACGGTTGCCCTTGCGTGCGCCGACCGCGCTACCGGCCGCGCCACCCAGGCCGGCGCCGATGGCCGCGCCGGTGCTGCCGCCGATCTGTTTGCCGACGACGTTGCCCAGGGCGCCGCCCAGGCCGCCACCGATGGCAGCGGTGCCGTCACCGGCGAAGGCGCCCTGGCACAGCAGCAGGCCGAGGGCGAGGGAAGGCAGAGTCAGACGCATGTTCAGGAACCTCAGGGGAATCATCAGGGTAGGGTGCCGCAAGAGGGCGGCCGGTCAGGGGGTAAAGACGCTTCAGCGCCAGTAACGGTCACGGTATTGACGGTTGTCGTCATCGTCGCCACGGTCGTGGCGATGGTGATGACGGTGGCCGCGGTCACGGTCGCGCCAGCCATCGTCGTCATCGTGGTAGTGGTGGCTATAGCAGCCGCCGAGCAGCAGCACGGCAGCGATCAGCGAAAGGCTTGCAAGGCGCTTCATCAGGTTATAGGTCCTTGATCCGCAAAGGTTTACGGGGTAACTGATAGGACCGGATTCGATCGATTTGGTTCTCTGGCACGGCAAAAATTGCCGCGCCGCTGATGAGTGGTCGCTGCTGCAAAATGCCGCGCGCAGCCTGGGCGGCAGTGCTAGAGTCGCTTTCTTTTTTTCGAGGATCGAACATGCGAGCGATTTTGCCGATGACTGCGACGCTGTTGCTGCTGGGCTGTGCCTCGTCGACCATGGATGCGGCGCGCAATGGGGCGCCAAGCGCACAGCTGGATTCGCACAAGACGCCCGATGTGGTCGCCCAGTGCATCCAGTTCAGCTGGCAGGAGGAGAAAACCTTTGGCGTGGACGCCAGCGGTTATCTGCAGGCGCGCAAGCAGGGCGGCTTCACCGTGTACACCCGGGAGGCGGAGTCGTTCGTCGATGTCTACGCCCAGGCGGGCGGCACGCGGGTGGACTACTACGCGCAGAAAAATGACGGCGTGGCGTTGCAGCGCCGGGCAGCGGCGGCTACCTGCCTGTAGGGGTTGGGGCACCGTGTACGTCAAGGGCGCCTAACGTGGCGCCTGACTCAACAAGGACGAGGAAGACATCGCATGAGTCGATCACAAGAGCTCAACCGCGCCAGTTGGGATGAGCGCGCGCCGTTGCACGCGGCGTCGAAGGACTATGAAGTCGAACGCTTCGTGGCCGACCCCGGGCATCTTTCCGAGGTGGTGCGCTTCGACCTGCCGCGCCTGGGTGATATCCGCGGCCAGCGTGCGGTGCACCTGCAGTGCCATATTGGCACCGATACCCTGTCGCTGGCCCGCCTGGGCGCGAATGTCTGCGGCCTGGACTTCTCTTCGGCGTCGCTGGCCCAGGCGCGGAGCCTTGCGCAGCGTTGCGCTACCGACATCACGTATGTCGAGTCGGATGTCTACCTGGCGGCGCAAGTCCTGCCGGCGGGGGATTTCGACCTGGTCTACACCGGTATCGGCGCCTTGTGCTGGTTGCCTGGTATCGAGCGCTGGGCGGCTACCGTGGCGGCTTTGCTCAAGCCGGGTGGGCGCTTGTTCCTGCGTGATGGCCACCCGATGCTGATGGCGGTCAATGAGGACCACGAAGACCGTTTGCAGCTGCAATACCCGTACTTCGAACGCGAAGCGCCCACCGTGTGGGTCAGTGACCAGACCTATGTCGACACCGACCAGGCCCTGACCCATACCGAGACCCACGAGTGGAACCACGGCCTGGGCGAGGTGATCACGGCGCTGCTCAAGCAGGGTTTGCGGATCACGGGCCTGGAAGAACACCAGAGCATCCCGTGGCAGGCATTGCCAGGGCAGATGAAGCTGGGCGATGACGGCGAGTGGCGCCTGATCGAGGCGCCCTGGCGCTTGCCGCTGAGCTACACGCTGCAGGCGGTCAAGGCGTAGAGCGCGCTCCCCAAGGCGCACATTGTCCTGCAGGCGCCGGTTGGCTCACGTCAGGACAGGAAGCCACCGTCGACATTCAGCGCGGTCCCCGTGGTATAGCTGGACGCCGCGCTGGCCAGGTACAGCACCGCGCCGGCCATCTCGCTCGGGTCGGCGACGCGCTTGAGCGGAATCTGCTGCAGGGCGGCGTTGCGGATGCTGTCGTTGTTCACCAGCGCCGAGGCGAACTTGGTGTCGGTCAGGCCCGGCAGCAGGGCGTTGCAGCGAATACCGAACTGCGCGCACTCCTTGGCGAAGACCTTGGTCATGTTGATCACCGCCGCCTTGGTCACCGAATAGATGCCTTGGAACAGCCCCGGCGACACGCCATTGATCGACGCCACGTTGATGATGCTGCCGCCACCGTGCTCGCGCATCAGCTTGCCAGCTTCCACCGACATGAAGAAGTAGCCGCGGATATTCACGTCCACGGTCTTCTGGAACGCGCCCAGGTCGGTGTCCAGCACGTTGCAGAACTGTGGGTTGGTGGCGGCGTTGTTGACCAGGATGTCCAGGCGCCCGAACTGCTCGCGGATGCCGGCGAAAACCTGCTGGATCTGCTCCATCTCGCCGATATGGCAAGCCACCGCAGTGGCCTTGCCGCCAGCGGCGATGATTGCCTCGGCGACCTGCTGGCAGCCGTCGAGCTTGCGGCTCGAGACGATCACATGGGCGCCCTGCTGGGCCAGCAGGTGGGCAATGGCCTCGCCGATGCCGCGGCTGGCGCCGGAAACGAAGGCGATCTTGCCGTCAAGGTCGAACAGGTGGGTCTTGGACATGCTGGTTTTCCTTGTTGTCTGTCGCTGCCGGGGTTACAGGCTGGATTTGCCGATCAGTTGCAGGCTCATGTGCTCCAGCAGCTTGTTCATGTGGATGAACTGGGCGAAGCGCTTGTCCTGGGTCTGGCCGTGGAAGAAGCGGTAGTAGATCTGTTGGACGATGCCGGCCAGGCGGAACAGGCCGTAGCAGTAATAGAAGTCGAAGTTGTCGATGCCGATGCCCGCGCGCTCGGCGTAGTAGTTGACGAATTGCTGGCGGGTGAGCATGCCGGGGGCGTTGCTCGGCTGGCGGCGCATCAGTTGCACCGGCGCCGGGTCGCTGGCCTCGATCCAGTAGGCCAGGCTGTTGCCCAGGTCCATCAGCGGGTCGCCGATGGTGGCCATTTCCCAGTCCAGCACACCGATGATGCGCATCGGGTTGGCGCTGTCGAGGATGACATTGTCGAAACGGTAGTCGTTGTGAATGATGCCCGGGCGCGGGTGGTCGGCGGGCATCTTCTCGCGCAGCCAGGCGATCACCCGTTCCCAGCGTGGCGCGTCCGGGGTCAGGGCTTTTTCATAACGGCTGGCCCAGCCTTCGATCTGCCGCTGCACGTAACCTTCGGGCTTGCCCAGGTCTGCCAGGCCGCAGGCCTGGTAGTCCACCTGGTGCAGCTCGACCAGGCGCTCGATGAAGCTCTTGCACAGCGTTTCGCTGCGGCGGGCGTCAAGGCCTAGTTCGGCGGGGATGTCCGAGCGCAGGATGATGCCCTCGACCCGCTCCATCACATAGAACTCGCCACCGATCAGCGACTCGTCGGTGCAGTGCACGTAGGCTTTGGGGCAGTAGGGAAAGCCACCGTTGAGCTGGTTGAGGATGCGAAATTCACGGCCCATGTCGTGGGCCGATTTGGCCTTGTGGCCGAACGGCGGGCGGCGCAGCACGAACGCTTGCTCAGGGTAGGCCACCAGGTAGGTCAGGTTGGAGGCGCCGCCGGGGAACTGGCTGACGCTCGGGGTGCCTTGCAGGCCGGGGATGTGCGCCTTCAGGTAAGGATCGATGACGGCGGCATCGAGTTCTTCGCCGGGGCGGACCTGGGTGGACTGGTCGGTGAGCGTCATGCGATTTCCTTATGATCGGTAGCAAGGACTATTGGCTAATCTAATTTCCTGTCGCGGCTGGTACAAGCGTGCCAGGTGCTTATTGGCCAGGGTGTTGCCGCCCGATCAATGGCCTTGATGGCCCCGGTGAAGGCGCGGCAAAAAAAAACCGAAGCGCTTCAGGCTCCGGTTTTTCGGGTTCAGCGATGCGTGCGCCGATCAGGCCGGGAACAGCTCGCTGAGCTTCATCGACAGCATCATGTCGCCTTCGACGCGCAGCTTGCCGCCCATGAAGGCCTGCATGCCGTCGGTATCACCGCTGACGATGCCCTTGAGGGTCTCGCTGTCCAGCACCAGGGTGCAGTTGGCATCGGCGTTCTCGCCTTCCTGGATCTCGCAGGTGCCGTCCTTGACGAGCAGCGCGTAGTGCTTGTCTTCGTCGGTGATGTTGAAGCCGAACACCAGGTCCAGGCCGGCGGCGGCTGCTGGGTTGAATTTTGCCTTCATCGCCTCGACGGCTTTAGCTACATCGCTCATGGTGTATTCCTTGTTAAGTGATATTCGCGTCCGCAAGGACACAACAGACCGGGCTCATCGGTAGGTGATGAGCTCCGGCAACCGCAACAGCTGCACATGGGCTTGGCTGTTGAAGGAAGCCAATGTCACGTCGCTGCCACGGAACTTCAGGTGGCTGAGCGACGTGTTGATGATCTGCCAGTTCAGGGCGAAAGCCTGCGCCGGCGTGATTCCGGTAACCAGGTGGAGCAGGGCGGCGATGGTGCCGCCGGAGGTGAACAGGGCGATATTGGCACCGCTGGCGGCGCTGTCGAGCAGGCGTCGCAAGCCATCGCCGACGCGGCCAGTGAAGGCCTGCCAGGTTTCCAGGTGCTCGTCATCGACGTGCTGGCCGTCGTGCCAACGCTGCACCATCAGCGCGAACAAGCGCTGGAACTCGCTGCGGTGCTGAGCGCCGTTGCGCAGCACGTGCAGGGCCTCGGGTTCCTCGGGCAGCAGGGCAGGGAGCAGGGCGCGGATCACGCCGTCGGCATCGAACTCGTTGAACGCCGCGTCGGTCTCTATGGCCGGGACGGCTTGTCCATGGGCCTGCAACGCATCCAGGGCCAGGCGGGCGGTGTCCTGCTGGCGGCGCAAGGTGCCGGCCACGCAGCGATCCAGGCGCAGCCCCAGCTGGGCCAGATGCTCGCCCAGCGCCTGGCTCTGGCGCTCGCCCACGGCCGAGAGGACGTCATAGTCGTCGGCACCGAAAGAGGCTTGGCCATGTCGGATCAGGTAGAGGTTGCCCACGTGGAAGTCCGGCCCGGTTGAAGGTTGCTGCGAGGTTAGGATGCCCGGGATAGGCTGTCAACGAAAAAACATACAAGCGTTTGAAAAGGTCGTTTGAACTGTTTGCCAGCGTTGTCACCCGCTGGCAGAGGCCCTGGCGCACCGGTATGCTTGCAGGCATTTCGCGCCGTTCGGGCGCTGGTCTATCAAGGAGTCAATGTGGAGTTTCTTGCCGAATACGCAAGCTTTCTCGCCAAAACCGCCACGCTGGTGATCGCCCTCCTCATCGTGCTGTCGGCCATCGCCGGCCTGCGCGGCAAGGGGCGGCGCAAGCCGGGCGGGCAGTTGCAGGTCACCCGTCTGAACGACTTCTACAAGGCGCTGCGCGAGCGCCTCGAATCGGGCCTGCTCGACAAGGCCCAGCTCAAGGCCTTGCGCAAGCAGCAGGCGAAGGCGGACAAGCAAGAGAAGAAAAAGCCCGAGGACAAGCGCCGGGTATTCGTGCTGGATTTCGATGGCGACATCAAGGCCTCGGCCACCGAGGGCCTGCGCAACGAAATCACCGCGCTGCTGACCCTGGCCACCCCGCGTGACGAAGTGGTGCTGCGCCTGGAGAGCGGGGGTGGCCTGGTGCACAGCTACGGCCTGGCTGCCTCGCAATTGGCGCGCATCCGCGAAGCCGGCATCCCGCTGACCATCTGCATCGACAAGGTCGCCGCCAGTGGCGGCTACATGATGGCCTGCATCGGCGAGAAGATCGTCAGCGCGCCGTTCGCCGTGCTCGGTTCTATCGGCGTGGTGGCGCAGATGCCGAACGTCAACCGCCTGCTGAAAAAGCACGACATCGATTTCGAGGTGCTCACCGCCGGCGAGTACAAGCGCACCCTGACCGTGTTCGGCGAGAACACCGACAAGGGCCGGGAGAAGTTCCAGGAAGACCTCGACATCACCCACAAGCTGTTCAAGGACTTCGTCGCCCGCTACCGCCCGCAGTTGCACATCGACGAAGTGGCCACCGGTGAAGTGTGGCTGGGTATCGCCGCGCTCAACCGCCAGTTGGTGGACGAGCTGGGCACCAGCGACGAGTACCTGAGCCGCAGTGCCCGCGAGGCCAATGTGTTCCACCTGCGCTTTGCCGAGCGCAAGAGCTTGCAGGAGCGCATCGGCATGGCGGCCAGCGGCGCGGTGGAGAATACCGTGGTGGGGTTGTGGAGCAAACTTGGCCGCTTGCGCTAACACCTTGAACCCCTTGAAGATTTTTTTCTTTAGGGGGGTTGCAAGGTGATTCGAATGCCGACATAATGGCCTCCATCGAAACGCAGCTGACTTGAAAAAGCCCAGCGGTTTCAAGGAGATAGCGAAAGCTGACTCCGACTTTGAGGCCGAGTAGCAAAGTGGTTATGCTCCGGATTGCAAATCCGTCTACGCCGGTTCGATTCCGACCTCGGCCTCCACTATTCGAAACCCCGCAGATCTAGGTCTGCGGGGTTTTTCTTTGTGCCAGGAAAAAGCCAGAGTTCCGAAGCTTCAGCCTTTCGAGGGCTTGGCGATGGCACCGACGCGCGGGGCACTGCAAGGTATGCCAAGCACTCGCGGTCAGGCATGCGTCACTTGCGCGTACTTAGCCAGTGATCAGCAACCTCGCCCATGGTGGTCGCGGCCCCGCTCTTGATCCACGCCATGAACGCACGGTCGAACTTGAAGGCCTCGCCGCATTCGCCAACGAGAAACTGCCTGACCTTTTGCGTGTTGCGATAGCGCTGGTCCAGCGGCGTTGTACGGGTGATCGGGCCTGCGTGCCAATCGAAGCTCATGACCTTCTCCCTGATGAGCGACATACCCGCATGAGCGTAGCAGCACTCGCCGTGGGCTACAGTGCAAGCTGTCTCCCTGTCGCCAAGGATCCTCACATGAGCCGGAATCAGACGATTGTTGCATGTACGACCGCGATATTGCTGGCACTGACCCCCTGCTTCTCGTTTGCCGATCCCGGTAACGGCAAGGGCCATGGCCAAGGTCAGCAACAGCCTGGCAATTCAGGTGGCAAGCACGGTCCTGGCACCCGGCACGGCGGCCCTTCGATTGATCGGGGGCATGTGCTCGGCATCCTTGATGACTACCGTGACTACTGGGGCGCGAACCCAGCATTGCCGCCTGGCATCCAGAAGAACCTCGCGCGCGGCAAACCGTTGCCACCCGGTATCGCCAAGAAGCTGGATGGCCGGCTGCTGGGCCAGTTGCCGCGTTATCAGGGGTATGAGTGGAGGCAGGTGGGGGTCGACCTGATTCTGGTCGCGGTCGCGACGGGTCTTATTTACGAAGTGCTCGAGGGGGCGTTCGATTAGAGGCTCTGCAACGGGCAAGAAAAGGCCCGCTGGGGAGGGCGGGCCAAGTGTTTCACGGATGAGTCTTCAACATGCCACGGCACACGTGAAAAAGTTGTCAAAACTTAGCCATTTCAACAAAGACAACAGCAGAAAAAAGAAAACCCGCCAAAGTGGCGGGTTGAACAGAACGTATCGAAGCAAGGGTAGTCTGCCTTCACGAATGTCAGAATTTCGTGAAGGCCACACGCTTCAATCCTCAATAACCGTTACTGAATTCTTCATCGATCTAGCGTTTTTCATCGCGTAATTGCTGTAGGGCGATCTCTTTCGAGATCATTGGGTGATCGAGCGCGCTCCTTTGGCTTTTCTTCAAGCGCGGGACGCTGGGCCTGGTAGTTGAACAACTCGGCAGCGTTGTAGCCGTTGGTCCGATCGCGCTTGCGCCAAGGGATAGGCGAATTCACTTATTGATGAGTCAAGTCAAGCTGGCTGATCACGCACGCCGAAGCGTCCTCGGCCGGCGTGCTATCGCTGAAGTCCAGCTGGTTATACACGCCACCGTGAAAATTGAAGGTACGACCGCTCCAGGTCGGCGCCAACTGCAAGGCGCCGGTGCTGGCGCTACGGCCATTGCAGGCGGCTGTCACCGTCGCCGCGCCTGCCGCGGTCACTTCGAGGGTGATATCGAACGGGGCGCCGAGCGGCACCTCGGCCAGCAGGGTGCTGTTGACGGGTGTCACCTGGTTGTAGTCCTGGCGAAAGCCGAGGGTGATCTTGCCCTTGTTCCAGAACACCTTGATCGCCGGGCTGTCGTCGTCTTTCACGTGCATCTGGGCGATCACCACCTTCTGCGCGGCGTTGACCTGCTGCAGCAGCATGCGTTGGTGGTTGCGATGGCGCGTGGCACTGCCCAGGGCCCAGTAACCGGGTTCTTTCCATTCGCAGCGAGTGCGGTGGGTGCTCTTGCTGGCGGCGCCGCGGGTCGGCGCCACCAGGCGTACCGTGCCATCGGCCAGGCGGCTGACCACCTGCGGCAAGGTCGCCAGGGCCTGGGCGCCTGTCAGTTCGAGGGCGACGGGGTTGGTGGCCGACTTGGCGACCGGGGTGGTGATGGTCAGGTTGTCGATGTTCACGGTCATTGCAGTTTCTCCTTTCAGAAAGTCAGGTCCTACATCTGTTGCGACCCCCCCGAGCGGGCGAGCAAGTTCAAGGAAAGCGGCGATGAGCCGACAGGGGCGATTGCGGGCGAAAAAAAGCCCGCCGGGGTGGCGGGCAAGAACGTTTTTGAAGGGAGAGCCTCTAACCTGCGCGTTGTCGGTTAAGTCAGGGTTAACGATGGAAATATTGACCGGCCATGCCGAACGGCCTATACAGGCGGCCTGTTGTTACTGGAGCCTGCGATGCGCGACGAAGACGATTTGCCCGAACCTGAGCACGACCACTTGCTCGATCACGAATTCCACGACCCTTTCGACCTTGAAGCGGATGCCCACGGTGCGATGGATGATGGGGAAGAAGACGAGGAGCTGCTCGACGACTTCGAAGATGATGAGCACCCGGCCTGGCACGACGACCTCGACGACTGAGGTCGCGGCCATCGCCTGGGCAGCCGCTCAACGGCGGTCGAGGGAGAAGCGCCCAGCGCCGGAAACCGCCAGGGCCAGCAGCCCGCCGACGATGCTCAGGTTCTTCAGGAACTGGGTCATGTTGGCGCTACGCTCGGGGTCGACCATGTTCCAGAACGGGTGGCCAAGCAGCGCAGTGCCGAGCACGAACAGGGCGAACAGCAGGGCCAGTGGGCGGGTATAGAAGCCGAGAATCAGCAAGATGCCGACCGCGAACTCCATGATCACCGCCACGCCTGCCGCCAGCGTTGGCGCCGGGGCGCCAAGCGAGGTCATGTAGCCGACCGTGCCTTCGAAGCCGGTCAGCTTGCCCCAACCGGATAGCACGAACAGGATCATCAGCAGGATGCGGGCAAGCAGGAGGATAAGGTCGCGTTGACCTTCGAGCAGGGTATAGCGCATGGCGGCGCTCCGATGGACAGGGACATTGTCCACTCTAGCAGCTACATGGCGCATTGCTGGCAGGCCGGCTCAGGCAAAAGACCCACCCACGAAAAAGGCGCCTGACAAGGCGCCTTCATCGACAGAAGATGGTGCGAGTGGCGGGACTCGAACCCGCAAGGCTCACGCCGACAGATTTTAAGTCTGCTGTGTATACCAATTCCACCACACTCGCACGTTTGACCGCTGCGCTTCATGGGCAGAAGGGCCTGCAAATCAAGGCGGCTTTATAACCCATTGTTATAGAAGCGTCAACCGGGCGCCGGCTTCAGGCTTCGATGGCGTCGGCGATCTGGCGCATGTCGTCGGCGCTGTGGCGCAGGCCCTCGGCATGGCTGTGCATGGCCGTGGCATCCGCCTGGTGCACCGAATGGCGCAGGTACTGGGCGTGTCCGTCCAGGGCTTGGCACAGCGTGTCCAGCTCGCTGGCGGTGCGCAGCAGGTCGTTCTGCAAGCCTTGCATGCGAAGGTTCGACATCATCTCGGGTTCCGGGCTGTTTGCGGCGGGGGCACTATAGGCCAATTGACACATTGCTGCCATTGCGCCACTGTTGGGCCATTGGATCCAATTGAGCGTGCCACCATGTCAGGGACTCCCCCAAACTCCGTCGGGCGTGCCGTGCGTCCCAAGTGGTTCTGGCGACTGCTGTTCATCCAGGTGTGCCTGGTGGGGGCGTTTCTGTATGTCGGTTTCATCACCCTGGGCGCTTACCTGCTGATGCTGGGCTTCGACCCGCAGCACCCCGAGCCACAGCGCTTCATGGCCCTGGGCGGCGGCGGGCTGATCATGCTGATCGGCCTGTGGCTGCTGAAAGTGGCGATGCCGCGCCGCCTGATGCCATCGCTGATAGAGCGCGGCAATTGACGGTCGTCGCTTGACACCCGGCCTTGGCGGGACTTTTTGACTACGCTCAATATGTCCTTTCGCGGTGCTTGCGGAGCTCGCATGGTTGCAATAGGCCGCCCCCCCCCATCGGTCATGCCCGAGGCGCGCTATGAACAGCTGGTTCAGGCGGTGGTCGACTACGCCATCTACATGCTCGACCTATCGGGCAATGTGGTGTCATGGAACGCGGGCGCCGAGCGTATCAAGGGCTATCGCGCCGATGAGGTAATCGGGCGGCATTTCTCGCTGTTCTTCACCGCCCAGGACTGCACCGATGGGCGCCCACAACGCTTGTTGCAGCAGGCCCTCGAGCAGGGCGGCGCCCAGGATGAGGGCTGGCGGGTGCGCAAGGATGGCTCGCAGTTCTGGGCCCTGGCGGCGCTCGATGTCATTCGCGATGCCCAGGGCCAGGTCATTGGCCTGGCCAAGGTCACCCGCGACATCACCGACCGCCGTGAGTCGGCAGTGCAACTCGATGCCATGCGCGCCCAGCTGTTCCAGGCGCAGAAGCTCGAGGCCCTGGGGCAGTTGACCGGTGGCCTGGCCCACGACTTCAACAACCTGCTGACCATCATCCTCAGCTCCGCCCGGCTGGCGCTCAACAGCCAGGACCCGGCGCGCATCCAGCGCTTGCTCGAACATATCCTCGACGCCGGCCAGCGCGGCACGCAACTGACCCGGCAATTGCTCAGCTTCGCACGTCATCGCCAGTTGAGCGTCACCCGACTGGCACCGGCCGAGATCATCGCCGCGACCCGCGGCTTGCTCGAACATGCCTTGTCCCGGGATATCGAACTGCAGCAGCAGGTGGCGGATAACCTGCCGATGATCGAGGTGGACGCCGGGCAGTTGCAGATGGTCCTGCTCAACCTGATGTTCAACGCCCGTGATGCAATCGAGGGCGCAGGATGCATCCGTCTGGTGGTCGAGTGCGTGCAGTTGGCCGGGGAAGTGGAGGGCCTGCAGGGGCGTTTCGTGCGATTCGAGGTGCATGACGATGGCCAGGGCATCGACCCACAGGTGCTGCCGAGAATATTCGAGCCGTTCTTCACCACCAAGGCCTTCGGCAAGGGCACCGGCCTGGGCCTGAGCCAGGCCTATGGTTTCGCCCGGCAAAGCCTGGGTGCCATTGGCGTGGCCAGCCAGCCCGGAGTCGGCACCTGCATGAGCCTGTACCTGCCGGCGTGTGCCGACCCGCTGGCGAGCGAGGAATAGACTGCCATGGTAGAGCTTCTCAAACGGCTGCCCACCGGAATCGACGGGCTCGATGCGCTTCTCAAGGGCGGCCTGGTCGCGGGCGCCTCGTATATCGTCCAGGGCCATCCGGGCGCAGGCAAGACCATCCTGGCCAACCAGCTGGCCTGCAACCATGTGCGCGATGGCGGGCGGGTGCTGGTGGCGACGCTGCTCAGCGAGTCCCATGAGCGCCTGTTTCAGTACCTGTCGACGCTGAGCTTCTTCGACCCGACGCTGGTCGGCGACAGTATCCAGTTCGTCAGTGCCTTCGACACGCTGCAGCAGGAGGGCCTGGACGCCGTGGTGCGCTTGTTGCGCCAGGAGATCGCCCGGCAGCAGGCGACGCTGCTGGTGGTCGACGGCCTGCTCAATGCTCGTTCGCGCGCCGAAACCAGCCTGGATACCAAGAAGTTCGTCTCCGAGCTGCAAGGCCACGCCGCCTTTGCCGGCTGTACCCTGCTGTTGCTGACCAGCGCACGCCTGGAGGAGGGCAGCCCGGAGCACACCATGGTCGACGGGGTGATCGAGTTGAGCGAGCAACTGCTCGGCAGCACCGCGCTGCGCCAGTTGCAGTTGCGCAAGACGCGGGGCAGCGCGGCGCTGACGGGGCGTCACGAATGCCTGATCGACGACGCTGGGCTGCAGGTCTACCCGCGCCTGGAGGCGCTGTACAGCCGGCCAAGCCAAATGGGCGTGCAGACCCTTAACCGGGTCGCTAGCGGTGTGCCCGACCTGGATGGCATGCTCGGTGGTGGCTTGGCCGAGGCCTCGGTGACCCTGTTGATGGGGCCGTCCGGGGTAGGCAAGACGGCGCTGGGCATCGCTTTTCTCGCGGCCTCCAGCGAGGCGGCGCCAGGCTTGCATTTCGGTTTTTACGAAACACCTGCGCGCTTGCGCCTGAAGGCCTCGGCCCTGGGCTACGACCTGGCCGCGCTGGAACGCCGTGGCATAGCACGGCTGAGCTGGCAGCCGACCACCGAGGGGCTGCTGGACCAGGTGGGTGCCCGGCTGCTGGACCAGGTGAGCGCGATGGGTGCCAGGCGCGTGGTCATCGACAGCCTTGGCGCATTCGGCCGCCTGGCCATGGAACCGGCACGGCTGAACGCGTTCTTCCGCGCGCTGACCGGCGAGTTGCGTGGCCGCGGTGTCACTGTGCTGCTGACTTGGGAAATGCGCGATATCTTTGGGGCGGAAATCACCGCCCCGGCTCCGGACCTGTCCAGCATCGTCGACAACCTGTTGCTGATGCGGTTTGCCGAGCTCGACGCGCAACTGCACCGGGCGCTGTCGATCGTCAAGGTGCGTGACAGCGACCACGACCCGGCCTTGCAGGCATTGAACCTGAGTGCAACGGGTATCAGCCTGGCCAGGGCGTTCGACGGTGCCAGCGGGGTGCTCAGCGGTTCGGCGAGCACTCCAGGAGATCGCTGATGGGATGAACACCATCCTGATCGTAGACGACGAGTACCTGATTGCCGATATCCTCGGCTTCGCCCTGGAGGACGCAGGCTACCTGGTGGAAAAGGCCGGTGATGGGGAAAAGGCCCTGGAGGCGTTGGCGCAAAAGCGTGTGGACCTGGTGATCACCGACTACATGATGCCCAGGAAGAACGGCGAAGAACTGCTGCATGCGATCCGCGCCAACGAGCTGTTCAAGGACCTGCCGGTCATTCTCATGAGCGGCGCCCAGGCCAGCCAGGGACGGGTCAGCCCAGACGCGTTCGCGGCCGTGTTCGACAAGCCGTTCGACATCGATCGGATGATCGCCACCGTGCGGGAACTGCTGGAGCGCTGAGGCTCGAAGTGGCACCCCGCGTGGGCGGGCAAGGGATCAGGCGCATCCGTGCGGCATGATGTGGCAGGCTTCAGTGTTGCTCGTCGTTGCCTTTCTCTGGCGCGGGGCTGCCGGCCTGGATTCGCTTGTAGATCTCTTCACGGTGCACCTGGACATCCTTGGGTGCATCGATACCGATCCTCACTTGCATCCCCTTGACGCCCAGAATGGTGACTTTGATGTCATCGTCGATGACGATGCTTTCGCCAACCTTGCGGGTGAGTATCAGCATGTAGTTCTCCTTGGTGGTGTAGAAAACCGTAGGGCCATTGTGCCCAACGGTGGGAGCCTGTCCCTCTTCCTTCTCATTAAAGACGCTTTCGGCGGATAGTAATTCCCCGGCAGACAAATTCTGTAGCCGGTCTTTAGTCGCAGGGGCCGAACGACAGGCGGCGATGGCCGTCGGCGAAGGTGCTCGGTGGCAAGGATAGGGGGCTTGGCCTCATATGGGAAATTTCTCTGCTCGATAGGGTAAATAGGCGGCGTCAATGATCGTCTAAGGCTCCAGCGCTTGCAGGAAGCGCAGCAGCGCCACCTCCTCGCGTTCCAGGCGCTGGCGCTGGCGGGCGCGGGGCAGCCCGGCCAGGCGCCCCAGGTGAAAGTGCTCGAGCACGGCCGGGTGGATATAGCTGCGCCGGCACACCGCCGGGGTGTTGCCCAGGCGCTCGGCCACTTGCCTTACGGTCGCGGCGACCTGGCGCCTGGCTTCGCTGTCCGGTTGCCAGGCCAGCGGCGTCAGCAGCGCCAACGCCAGGCTACTGCCGGCCCAGGTGCGGTAGTCCTTGGCGGTGAAATCGGCGCCGGTGAGTTGTTGCAGGAACTGGTTGACCTCGGTGGAGCCGACGCTGTGACGCTGCCCCTGTTCGTCGAGGTACTGGAACAGCGCCTGGCCGGGCAGCTCCATGCAGCGCTTGACCAGCCCGGCCAGGCGTCGATCGCGCAGGGTGACGTTGTGCTCCACCCCGCGCTTGCCACGGAACTGGAAGCGCAAGGTGCTGCCCTTGACCTGCACATGGCGGGTATTGAGGGTGGTTAGGCCGTAGGAGCGGTTGTCGCGCAGGTACTGGCGGTTGCCGATGCGGATCAGGGTGCTGTCGAGCAGGCTGATCACCAGCGCCATGACTTTCTCGCGGTCCAGGCCGGGGCGGGCGAGGTGGGCGTCCAGTTGTCTGCGCAGTGTCGGCAGGGCCTGGGCGAAAGCCAGCATGCGCCCGTACTTGTGCTGGTCGCGCAGCGTGCGCCATTGCTCATGGTAGCGGTACTGCTTGCGCCCGCGGGCGTCGCGCCCGGTGGCCTGCAGGTGACCTTGCGGGTCGGCGCAGATCCACACATCGGTATAGGCCGGGGGGATCGCCAGGGCGGCGATGCGGGCCAGTGTCTGCGCGTCGCGTACCCGTTGGCCCTGGGCATCGTAGTAATGGAAGCGCTCACGCCAGCGCCGCCGGCTGAGCCCAGGCTGGGTGTCATCGACATAGTGCAGCGCGGCGGGCAGCGGGCAGTCGGGCATGGGCGCGATCCAGGCAGGGGTGGTGCTGCAATGGACAACAGCCGCCGCGTTGTTGCTCAGCCGAGCAGCGCCACCGATTTGATCTGCGCCCACAGCCGCTGGCCGGGCTGCACGCCAAGCTGCTCGGCCGAGTAGCGGGTGATGCGCGCCAGCAGGGCATTGCCGTTGGCCTCCAGGCTCACCAGTACATGGGCTGGGTTGTCCGCGGCGCGGCACTCGCGCACCCGAACCGGCAGGCGGTTGAGGATGCTCGAGGCGGTGTCCGCGGTCAACGCCAGGCTGACGTCGCGAGCCTGGACCTTGAGCCGCAGGGTGCTGCCGACATGCAGCTCGGGGTGGGCGATGCGCAGCAGTGGACCATCGCTGCCGGGCAAGCGCAGGTCGAACAGCCCGTAGTGCCGGTCATGGCCGACCACCACGCCTTCGAGTACCACGCCGGCGTCCTCGCCCTGGGCCAGCGACAGGTCGAGGCGGGCCAGGGTCTGGCCGATCGGCCCGCTGGCCAGGGCCTGGCCTTGCTCCAGCAGCACCAGGTGGTCGGCCAGGCGAGCCACTTCGTCCTGGGCATGGCTGACGTAGATCAGCGGAATGTCCAGCTCGTCGTGCAGGCGCTCCAGGTACGGCAGGATTTCGCGTTTGCGGGCGCTGTCCAGGGCCGCCAGGGGTTCGTCCATCAACAGCAGGCGCGGGCTACTGAGCAGGGCCCGGGCGATGCCGACCCGTTGCGCCTCGCCGCCGGACAGCGTGACCGGCTTGCGCGCCAGCAGGTGGCCGATCCCCAGCAGCTGGCAGGCGTGTTCCTGGCTGATCTTGCGCGCCTTGGGCGCGATCCGGCGCCAGCCGAATTCCAGGTTGTCGCGCACCGACAGGTGCGGGAACAGGCCGGCCTCCTGGAACACATAGCCCACCGGGCGCTTGTGCGGGGCCAGGAAAAAACCGCGGGCGCTGTCTTCCCAGACCTCGCCGTTGACCTCGATGTAGGCGCTGGCGGCGCGCTCCAGCCCGGCCAGGCAGCGCAGGCAGGAAGTCTTGCCCGAGCCTGAATGGCCGAACAGCGCGCTGATGCCGCGCCCCGGCAGTTGCAGGTCGACATCCAGGGTGAAGTCGTCGCGCGCCAGTTTCAGGCGCGCCTGTATCGATGTGCTCATCTCAGCTCCAGCCAGCCTTGCTGCGGCGGCCAGCATAGAGCATCAGCAGCACCAGGAAGGAGAACGCCAGCATGGCCCCGGCCAGCCAATGGGCCTGGGTGTATTCCATGGCCTCGACGTGATCGAAGATCTGCACCGAGACCACACGGGTCTTGTCGGGGATATTGCCACCGATCATCAGCACCACGCCGAACTCGCCCACGGTATGGGCGAAACCGAGGATGCTGGCGGTGACGAAGCCTGGGCGGGCTAGCGGCAGCACCACGTGAATGAAGCTGTCCCAGGGGCTGGCACGCAGGGTGGCGGCCACTTCCAGCGGGCGCTGGCCGATGGCGCCGAAGGCGTTCTGCAGCGGTTGCACCACGAACGGCATGGAGTACACCACCGAGCCGATCACCAGGCCGGTGAAACTGAACACCAGGCTACCCAGGCCCAGGGCCTGGGTAGCCTGGCCAATCCAACCATGGGGCCCGAGGGCCAGCAGCAGGTAGAAGCCGATCACCGTCGGCGGCAGTACCAGGGGCAGGGCCACCACCGCGCCGATCGGCCCGCGCAGCCAAGAGCGGGTACGCGCCAGCCACCAGGCGATGGGCGTGCCCAGCACCAGCAGGATGGCGGTGGTCAGGCTGGCCAGCTTGATGGTCAGCCAGATCGCGGCTAGGTCACTGGCGTCCAGCGGCATCAGATTTCATAGCCGTAGGACTTGATCACGGCAGCGGCCTTCGGGCCCTTGAGGTAGTCCACCAAGGCCTTGGCGGCCGGGTTGTCCTTGCCCTTGTTGAGGATGACCGTGTCCTGGCGGATGGGGTCATGCAGCGCGGCGGGGACGATCCATGCCGAACCTTCGCTGACCTTGCCATCCTTGTAGATCTGCGACAGGGCGACGAAGCCCAGTTCGGCATTGCCGGTGGAGACGAACTGGAACGCCTGGGTGATGTTCTGGCCCTCGACGATCTTGGCCTTGGTGGCTTCGGTCAGGTTCAGCTTGGCCAGTACCTGGGTGGCGGCCAGGCCATACGGGGCGGCCTTGGGGTTGGCGATGGACAGGTGCTTGAAGTCGTTTTTCTTCAGCACTTCGCCCTTGGCGTCGACGTAACCCGGCTTGGCCGACCAAAGCGCGAGGGTGCCGATGGCGTAGGTGAAGCGCGAGCCGGCGACGATTTCCTTTTCCTGCTCGAGCTTGGCCGGGGTGCTGTCGTCTGCGGCGAGGAAGACTTCGAACGGCGCGCCGTTCTTGATTTGCGCGTAGAACTGGCCGGTGGCGCCATAGGCGGCGACCAGCTTATGACCGGTGTTTTTCTCGAAGTCCTTGGCGATGGCCTGGATCGGCGCTGTAAAGTTGGCCGCTACGGCGACCTGTACTTCGTCGGCCCAGGCACTATGGAGGCAGATAAGGCTGGCGAGGGTACTGGCGGCCAGGTAGGGCAGGCGAATGCGCATGCGAACGGCTCCTGAGGAAGGGGGTATCGTTGTGGTGTGAAATATATAGCGATATCCGCCTACGGGGAAGGCCTTGCCCCTGCGACCCCAGCCTGAGTGACGCCCGAACACCAGCGCAGCCGGTGCCATCTTCCGCGTCGCCTGGTTCGCCAGCAAGGCTGGCTCCTATGGGGCAGGGTGCGCCGCAAACCTGTAGGAGCCGGCTTGCCGGCGAACACCGGCGCAGCCGGTGCCATACACCGCGCGCCTGGTTCGCCAGCAAGGTTGGTGCTTACGAGCCGGTGTCGGTCGCTCGACCGTAGACGCCGGCCTTGCTGGCGATCTCCCGGGTCAATTCGCCCGCGCCCATGTGCCGGCCAAGGCGCAAGGCCTGGCCCGACCACAGGTTGCTGAAATCGCTGTTGCCCTGTGGGTCGGTGATAGCCCGTAGTGGCATCAGCGCGCCGCCGGCCAACGGGAACTGGGGTGCCAGCGCGCTCATCGGCCCCAGTTCGCGCATGATGCGGTTGTTGATGCCCCGCGCCGGGCGGCCGGTGAACAGGTTGGTCAAAGCGGTATCGCTGGCCGCCGCGCTGTCCAGGGCGCGACGGTGGGCGGCGCCGACCTTGGCCTCGGGGCAGAACAGGTAGGCGGTGCCGATCTGCACCGCCGCAGCGCCCAGGGCCAGGGCGGCGCGCAGGCCACGGTGGTCGGCGATGCCGCCAGCGGCGATCACCGGGACCGTTACCGCATCGACCACTTGTGGCACCAGGGCGAAGGTGCCGATCTGGCTGGTGATATCGCTAGTCAAGAACATGCCCCGGTGGCCGCCGGCCTCATAGCCCATGGCGATGACCGCATCGCAGCCGTGCTGCTCCAGCCAAATGGCTTCTTCCACGGTGGTGGCGCTGGACAGGACTTTGGCCCCGGTGGCTTTCACCCGTTGCAACAGTTCCGCAGACGGCAGGCCAAAGTGGAAACTGACCACCTCTGGGCGCAGTTGCTCGACCCACTGGCAACTCTGCTCATCGAACGGCGCGCGGTTGGACACCGGCGTCGCGGCCTCGAAATCGGCACCGACTTCGTCGTAGTACGGCTTGAGCGCCTGCTTCCAGTGGGCGTCGCGTTCGGGGTCGGGGGCGGGCGGCTGGTGACAGAAGAAATTGAGGTTGAGCGGGCCCTGGCAGGCCGCGCGGAATGCCTCGATCTCGCCACGAACCTGCTCTGCAGTGAGCATGGCGCAGGGCAGGGCGCCCAGGCCGCCGGCGTTGCCGACGGCGATGGCCATCGCCGAACCCGTGGCGCCGGCCATGGGCGCCTGGAGAATGGGCACCTCGATGCCCAGCAGGTCGAGGATGCGGCGGTCTTGCCAGGTGCTCATGGGCAACTCCTTGAGTGCGGCGTGTCGGGCGTGATTACAGGGCCTTGCTGACCTGGATGTCGCTGATCTTCTCGGCGTCCTCGCCGTGGATCTTGCGCAGCGCTTGTTGCGCCTGTTCCAGGGAGGCGTCGGGCATCTGGGCGAAATCCCAGCGGCGCTGGCCGTCGAGCTTGTACTTGATCACGTATTTGGTGGTCTGGGTCATGCTGTGGTTATCCGAGTTTCGACGACGAGCGACGAATGATCTTGATCTTGTGGGTCAGGGTCGGTTTGCGCGTGACCGAAATAGGCCGTGTGGTCACGGTGTCGATGGTGATGTTCCAGAAGCCGGTGCTGGGCACGGTGATCTTCGCCGGGAACTTATCGAAATGGCCGCCGTGATAGGTGTGTCGACCACCGTTCTTGAAACTGCGGAAGTTGGCGTCGTTCATCAGGCGGATGTTGCAGCGCTGGGAGCACTCGATGACGACGATGTCGTCCTCGTTCAGGTGCTCGCGCTGGTGTACGAATTTCATGGGGTGCTCCGCAAGGATTGGTTCTGCAAACGCGCACGATATCACGATGTGCGGTTACACTTGCGCCCGGCTGGCCCCGCCAGGGAGATTTCTGCCATACCAGGGAGCAAATCGGCATGGACGCGGTCACAGGATGACTTTGAAGGTGGAGAGAGCAGCAATGAAATGGGTGGTAGCAGCCGTGTCGCTGGCGTTGGGTGGTTGTGTCAGCGTTTCTGAGTTGGAACAGTCCCACGCGACGCTGGACGTGATGTCCGGCAAATCGCCGCGCGACTATGCCGAGTGCGTGAAACGCAAGCTGGCCGATAGCCGCGATCCGTTGCAGGAAGAAGTGCGCGATGGCGGCTTGCGCCTGATCGTGCCGCAAAAACTCTCGTCCGGTGCCGGCCCGGCGGCTTTGCTGGACATCGACAAGCGTGGCAGCGGTAGCGCCATCAAGGTCTACGAGCGGCTGAACAACTTCCCGCTGCGCCTGGGCGACGTGCGTACTGCCGCCACCCAGTGCATCTCCGGTTCTTGATCTGGCTCAGTTAAAAAGCAATTAACTGGCTCTTTGCCACTTTCCTTCCCGGCGGCACGTTGTCGCAGGCCGGGGAATAAGCCTAGTATTTCTGGGCTTATATCGTTTAAGCCTAAGCTTATAACAAGGAAAATGGAGCCTCCGTCATGAAACCCCTGAGCCCCGTCGTGATTGGCAGCTTGCTGATCCTGGCCTGGCCCTCGGCGCACGCTGCCGACGGCCAGAAAATCTTCAACCAGGGCGGGCAGAACCCCGCCGCCATGGCCTGCATGGGCTGCCATGGGCCGGATGGCAAAGGCATCGCCGCCGCTGGTTTTCCCCGCCTGGCCGGCTTGTCAGCCGGTTATCTCGCCAAGCAACTGGACGATTTTCGCAACGGCAGCCGCCAGCAGCCGGTGATGGAACCCTTGGCCAAGGCCATGGCGCCTGCGGAAATCGAGGCGGTCAGCGCTTATCTGAGCAGCTTGCCCGCCGATACCGCGCCCGACGTGCGCCGCCAGCAGATCGCCAACGACCCGGTGACCCGCCTGGCACTGTATGGCGACTGGAGCCGGCAGATCCCCGGTTGCGTGCAATGCCACGGGCCTGGCGGCAGCGGCATCGGCGAGCACTTTCCGCCCCTGGCCGGGCAGCCGGCTGGCTACCTGGTGGCCCAGCTCAATGCCTGGCGCGACGGCAGCCGCCACAACGACCCCAACCAGTTGATGGTCAACGTGGCCAAGGCCATGACCGAAACCGAGGTCAAGGAAGTCGCCGATTACTTCGCCAAGCTGTCCAGCCCGGAGGTCAAGCCATGAAGCCGATGATTCCAACCCTGTTGCTGCTAGCCGTCGGCAGCATCCAGGCCGCGCCTATCGCCATGGAAGACCAGTCCCAGCTCAAGGTCCCCGGTGTGCAGGCTGCGCCGCAATTTACCCCGCCGGCGGAAAACGCGATTCCGGACAACGCCTTTGGCAAGATGGTCCGCGAGGGCCATGCGCTGTTCGTCGATACCCGGCGGTTGATGCCCGAAGCTGCGAAAAATGGCCTGAACTGCAGCAACTGCCACCTGGACCAGGGGCGCATGGCGCATTCGGCGCCGCTATGGGGCGCCTACCCGATGTACCCGGCGTATCGCAAGAAGAACGACAAGGTCAACACCTTCGCCGAGCGTATCCAGGGGTGCTTCACCTTCAGCATGAACGGCAAGCCACCGGCGGCCGACAGCCCGCAGATGACGGCCTTGAGCGTATACGCCTATTGGTTGTCGACCCAGGCGCCGACGGGTGTGGAGATTGCCGGGCGTGGCTACCCCGAGGTGCCCAGGCCGGCAGCTGGCTACGACTTCAAGCGGGGCCAGCAGGTGTATCAGCAGCAGTGCGCAATCTGCCATGGCGACAACGGCGAAGGGCAGAAGGTGGCCGGGGAGTACGTGATGCCGCCGTTGTGGGGCAAGGACTCCTATAACTGGGGGGCCGGCATGCACCGGATCAACACCGCCGCGTCGTTCATCAAGTACAACATGCCACTGGGCAAGCCTGGCAGCCTGAGCGACCAGCAGGCCTGGGACGTGGCCGCCTGGATCAACCGCCATGAGCGGCCGCAGGATCCTCGCCTGGTGGAGGGCTCGATCGAGAAGACCCGGCTGAAGTTCCATGCCAACGATGGGGTCAACCTGTATGGGCAGAAGGTCGATGGCGTGTTGATCGGGCAGGGCATCGGCGGCTGAGGTGCAGGCCTGTCATCACCTTGCCCCAGCCTTGTCACCGCCCTGCAATCCTCGCTGATGTTCCATGGCCGCAACCGACAAAGGAGGCGTGGCCATGGAACTGTGTGTGATCGGGGCGGGTTACGTGGGGCTGGTGACTGCCGCCTGTTTCGCCGAGATGGGCAACCGCGTGGTCTGCCTGGAACAGGACAAGGCACGCCTGGCGCAACTGCGCGAGGGCCAGTGCCCGATCTACGAGCCCGGCCTGCAGGCGCTGCTGCAAGCCGGCCTGCGCAGCGCCCAGCTGAGTTTCAGCGATGACTGCAGCCTGGCCTTGGCGCGGGCCGAGGTGGTGTTCATCGCCGTTGGCACGCCCAGCCACGAGGACGGTTCGGCCGACCTGCAGCAGGTGCTGGCGGTGGCCGACAGCCTGGGCCGTCACCTGCCGCGCGCCTGCCTGGTGGTGAACAAGTCGACGGTGCCGGTCGGGACCGCTGAGCGCCTGGCCCGGCAGATTGCCGCTGGCTTGCGCAGCCGTGGTGCCCGCTTTGTCGTCGAGGTGGCGAGCAACCCCGAATTTCTCAAGGAGGGCAGCGCCATTGATGACTTCCTGCGCCCGGACCGGATTATCATCGGTAGTGACAGCGCGCAGGCCGTACAGTGCCTGCAACGGCTGTATGCGCCTTTTGTGCGCAACCGCGAGCGAATCCTGCTGATGTCGCCGCGGGCCGCAGAATTCAGCAAGTACGCCGCCAACGCTTTCCTGGCCACCAAGATCTCCTTCGTCAACGAACTGGCCGGGCTGTGCGGCCACCTGGGCGTGGACATCGAGCAGGTGCGCCGTGGCATCGGCAGCGATAGCCGCATTGGCAGCCACTTCATCTATGCCGGTTGTGGCTACGGAGGCTCCTGCTTCCCCAAGGACGTGCGGGCCCTGCTGCATTGCGCCGAGCAGCAGGGTTACCAACCGGCGATCCTCAAGGCCGTGCAGGCGCGCAACGGCGAGCAGAAGACCCTGTTGTTCCAGGCCCTGCACCAGCATTTTGGCGGCGTGCTGCGCGGTCGTCACGTGGCGGTGTGGGGCATGGCCTTCAAACCCGGCACCGACGACCTGCGCGAGGCGCCGAGCCTGGTGCTGCTGGACGCCTTGCTGGCCGCCGGGGCGCAGGTCCAGGCCTGCGACCCGGCGGCGCTGGCCGGGGTGGCAGGGCGTTATCCGCAGGCCTTGGCCAATGGCCAACTGCGCCTGAACGAGGACCCCTACAGTTGCGTCGAAGGGGCCGACGCGCTGGTGCTGGTGACTGAGTGGAAGCAGTTCCGTCAGCCCGATTTCATCCGTGTCAGGGGGCTGATGCGCATGCCGGTGCTGTTCGACGGACGCAATATTTACGATCCCTCGGAACTATCTACACTGGGATACCTCTATCATGGCATCGGCCGACCACGGGCGGGGCATTGTAAGGTGACCGCCGCCTGATTAGACTGCGCCGAATTTCGTACGCAAAGCCCTTGTTAAGGACGTATATGATCAAGAAATGCTTGTTCCCGGCAGCCGGTTACGGCACCCGCTTCCTGCCCGCTACCAAAGCCATGCCAAAGGAAATGCTGCCGGTGGTCAACAAGCCACTGATCCAGTATGGCGTTGAAGAGGCGCTTGACGCGGGCCTGAACGAGATCTCCATCGTCACCGGTCGCGGCAAGCGCGCCCTGGAAGACCACTTCGACATCAGCTACGAGCTGGAAACCCAGATCAAGGGCACCGACAAGGAAAAATACCTGGTCGGTATCCGCCGCTTGCTCGACGAATGCTCGTTCTCCTACACCCGCCAGACCGAAATGAAAGGCCTGGGCCATGCGATCCTCACCGGCCGCCCGCTGATCGGCGACGAGCCGTTCGCCGTGGTACTGGCCGACGACCTGTGCGTCAACCTTGAAGGTGACGGCGTGCTTGCGCAGATGGTTGCGTTGTACAAGAAGTACCGCTGCTCGATCGTTGCCATCCAGGAAGTCGACCCGCAGGAAACCAACAAGTACGGCGTCATCGCCGGTGAAGAGATCAAGGACGGCATCTTCCGTGTCGACGCCATGGTCGAAAAGCCCAAGCCCGAAGACGCCCCGTCCAACCTGGCGATCATCGGTCGCTACATCCTCACCCCGGACATCTTCGAGAAGATCGAGCAGACCGAGCCGGGCAAGGGGGGCGAGATCCAGATCACCGACGCCCTGATGAAACAGGCTGCCGAAGGCAACGTGATCGCCTACAAGTTCAAGGGCAAGCGTTTCGACTGCGGTGGCGCCGAAGGCTATATCGAGGCGACCAACTTCTGCTTCGAGCATTTCTACAAGGCCGGCAAGGCGTACTGATACGCCCATGCCAGTCCAAGGAGCCACCCTTCGGGGTGGCTTTTTTGTTTGCGGCGGGCAACGGCGGTATGCTGGGCGCCTGCCTAGGGGAGTGAATGCATGGCCTACGATTTTGATCTGTTCGTGATTGGCGCCGGTTCCGGCGGTGTGCGCGCGGCGCGCTTCGCCGCGGGCTTTGGTGCAAAAGTGGCAGTGGCCGAGAGCCGCTACCTGGGTGGCACCTGCGTCAACGTCGGCTGCGTGCCAAAGAAGCTGCTGGTGTACGGTGCCCACGTCGCCGATGAACTGGAACAGGCCGCCGGTTTCGGCTGGACCCTGGAAGAGGGCCACTTCGACTGGGGCACGCTGATCGCCAACAAGAACCGCGAGATCGAGCGCCTCAATGGCATCTATCGCAACCTGCTGGTCAACAGCGGCGTGACCTTGCTCACCGGCCATGCGCGCATCACCGGCGCCCATGAGGTGGAAGTCGAAGGCCAGCGCTACAGCGCGGCCAACATCCTCATCGCCACCGGCGGCTGGCCCCAGGTGCCGGACATCCCGGGCAAGGAGCTGGCGATCACCTCCAACGAGGCGTTCTACCTCAAGGACCTGCCACGCCGCGTGCTGGTGGTGGGCGGTGGCTACATCGCCGTGGAGTTCGCTGGCATCTTCCAGGGCCTGGGCGCCGACACCTCCTTGCTCTATCGCGCAGACCTGTTCCTGCGTGGCTTCGACGGCTCGGTGCGCACCCACCTGAAGCAAGAGCTGGAAAAGCGCGGCATGAACCTTGAGTTCAACGCAGACATCCAGCGCATCGACAAGCTCGACGACGGCAGCCTCAAGGCCACCCTCAGGGATGGCCGCGAGCTGCTCGCCGATTGCATCTTCTACGCCACCGGGCGCCGGCCGATGCTGGACAACCTGGGCCTGGAGAACACCGGCGTCGAACTGGACCCGCGTGGTTTCATCCGCGTCGATGCGCAGTACCAGACCACCGAGCCGTCGATCCTGGCCATTGGCGACGTCATCGGCCGCGTGCAACTCACCCCGGTGGCCCTGGCCGAAGGCATGGCCGTGGCCCGGCGCTTGTTCAAGCCCGAGCAGTACCGCGCGGTCGACTACCAGAACATCCCCACTGCGGTGTTCAGCCAGCCGCCGATCGGCACCGTGGGCCTGACCGAGGAGCAGGCGCTGGCGGCAGGGCACAAGGTGCAGATCTTCGAGAGCCGTTTCCGGGCGATGAAGCTGACCCTCACCGACATCCAGGAGAAGACCCTGATGAAGCTGGTGGTGGATGCCGACACCGACAAGGTGCTGGGCTGCCACATGGTCGGGCCGGATGCCGGCGAGATCATCCAGGGCCTGGGTATCGCGCTGAAGGCTGGGGCGACCAAGCAGCAGTTCGACGAGACCATCGGCGTGCACCCGACCGCCGCGGAAGAGTTCGTGACCATGCGCACCGTCACCCGCTGAGCGCCTCTGGCGCAGACCTTTGTAGGAGCGGCCTTGCGTCGCGAAAGGGCTGCAGAGCAGCCCCAGCAACATCAGCTTGTTCGCCGATATCCTGGGGCCGCTTTGCGGCCCTTTCGCGACACAAGGCCGCTCCTACACGTGCTGGGTCCGCCTTTGCTCAGCCCAATCCCTTCTATTAATAATCCCGCCTTATAGCCAAAACCAATCAGCAGCATGAGCTTTGCCAATGAGCCTTTGCCCGGAACAGTCGGTAGGATTCACTCATCAACTGATTCCAACCCCATGAAGGAGCGTCTCTCATGCCAATCATCAACAGCCAGGTCAAACCGTTCAACGCCACCGCCTACCACAAGGGCGAATTCGTCCAGGTCAGCGAAGCCGACCTGAAAGGCAAGTGGTCCGTCGTGTTCTTCTACCCGGCCGACTTCACCTTCGTCTGCCCGACCGAACTGGGCGACCTGGCCGACAACTACGCCGAGTTCCAGAAACTGGGCGTCGAGATCTACGGTGTGTCCACCGACACCCACTTCACCCACAAAGCCTGGCACGACACCTCGGACACCATCGGCAAGATCCAGTACCCGCTGATCGGTGACCCGACCCACATCATCTCGCGCAACTTCGACGTGCTGATCGAGGAAGCCGGCCTGGCCGATCGCGGTACCTTCGTGATCAACCCGGAAGGTCAGATCAAGATCGTCGAGCTGAACGACGGCGGTGTTGGCCGTGACGCCACCGAGCTGCTGCGCAAAGTGAAGGCTGCCCAGTACGTTGCCGCTCACCCAGGCGAAGTTTGCCCGGCCAAGTGGAAAGAAGGCGAAGCCACCCTGGCTCCATCGCTGGACCTGGTCGGCAAGATCTAAGCCGATGCACAGCCCGCGGGCGGTAGACAGCCGCCAAAGCTGAAGCAGTTACCGCCCCGTAAAAACGCCCGGGCGACCTCGCCTGGGCGTTTTTGTATCCGAGTTTTGAAAAAGGAATCGCCCGTATGTTGGACGCCACGCTTAAATCGCAACTGAAAACCTACCTGGAGCGGGTCACCCAGCCGATCGAGATCGTTGCCTCCCTCGACGACGGCGCGAAGTCCCGCGAATTGCACGACCTGCTGGTGGAAATCGCCGGCCTGTCGAACCTCATTACCTTCAGCGCGGACGGCAGCGATGCCCGTCGCCCATCATTTTCGCTGAACCGCCCGGGGGGCGATATCAGCCTGCGCTTCGCCGGCATCCCCATGGGCCACGAATTCACTTCCCTGGTGCTGGCGCTGCTGCAGGTCGGCGGTCACCCGTCCAAGGCCAGCGCCGAGGTGATCGAGCAGATCCAGGCCCTGGAAGGTGAGTTCACCTTCGAGACCTACTTCTCGCTGTCGTGCCAGAACTGCCCGGATGTGGTCCAGGCGCTTAACCTGATGGCGGTGCTCAACCCCAACGTGCGCCATGTGGCCATCGACGGCGCGCTGTTCCAGGACGAAGTCGACGCCCGCAAGATCATGGCGGTGCCAAGCATCTACCTGAACGGCGAGTTGTTCGGCCAGGGCCGCATGGGCTTGGAAGAGATCCTCGGCAAGCTCGACACCAATGCCGGTGCCCGCCAGGCCGAGAAGATCAACGCCAAGGACGCTTTCGACGTGCTGGTGGTCGGCGGTGGCCCCGCCGGCGCCGCGGCGGCCATCTATGCCGCGCGTAAAGGCATCCGCACCGGTGTTGCCGCCGAGCGTTTCGGCGGCCAGGTGCTCGATACCCTGGCCATCGAGAACTTCATCTCGGTGCAGGAAACCGAAGGGCCGAAACTGGCCAGCGCATTGGAAGAACACGTCAAGCAATACGACGTAGACATCATGAACCTGCAGCGCGGCGAGGCGCTGATCCCGGCCACCGCTGGCGGCCTGCACGAAGTACGCCTGGCCGGTGGCGCCTCGCTCAAGGCCAAGACCGTGATCCTCGCCACCGGTGCCCGCTGGCGCGAAATGAACGTGCCGGGCGAGCAGGAGTACCGTGCCCGTGGCGTTGCCTACTGCCCGCACTGCGACGGCCCGCTGTTCAAGGGCAAGCGCGTGGCGGTGATCGGCGGCGGCAACTCTGGCGTGGAAGCGGCCATCGACCTGGCGGGCATCGTCGCCCAGGTGACCCTGATCGAGTTCGATAGCCAGCTGCGTGCCGACGCCGTGCTGCAACGCAAGCTGCACAGCCTGGCGAACGTCAAGGTGATCACCAGCGCCCTGACCACCGAAGTGCTGGGCAATGGCGAGAAGGTCACCGGCCTGCGCTACAAGGACCGCGGCACCGAGCAGGTCCATGACCTGGCGCTGGAAGGCATCTTCGTGCAGATCGGCCTGCTGCCCAACACCGATTGGCTCAAGGGCACCGTCGAGTTGTCGCCGCGTGGCGAGATCATCGTCGACGCCAAGGGCCAGACCAGCATCCCGGGGGTGTTCGCTGCCGGTGACGTGACCACGGTGCCGTACAAGCAGATCGTGATCGCCGTGGGCGAGGGCGCCAAGGCCTCGCTGGCCGCCTTCGACCACCTGATCCGCAGCTCGGCGCCGGCGTGAGCCGAACGCCGTAGGTGAAAGCGCCGCCATGCCCTTGGGCTGGCGGCGTTTTCGTATTGCTGTTTTGACCGTTTCCCACGACATACCCTGCAACCTTCCACTATCGCCGTACCCCTGCGGCCAGCCCCCGCGCTCATGCTAGAATCCGCCCCTTCGAATCTGGAGGTAGACGCGTGCGCAATCTGGCGGTGGTAATGGCGGTGCTGGCCCTGGCGGGCTGTGACAACGAGGTCGAAGGCGTGCACAAGCAGGTGGCCGAACATCTGCACAACCCCAAGACGGCCAAGTTCGCCAACGTGCGCTTCGACACCCAGGGTTCCATCTGCGGCCAGGTGCGAGGCAAGGATGACAGCGGCCAGTACGAGCCTTATCGCAGCTACGTGGCGATCAAGCACGACGGCCAGTACGAGATTCTCATCGACCAGACCGGCAACAACCTGCGCATTCGTGAAGTCTGCGGCGGTGCCGAGCTGCAGCGCCGAGCCGATGCACTGGCCGAGCAGCCGGCACCGCAAGGCTGGGATGTGGAAGTGATTCAGGGCCCGAACATGGGCGCGCTGACCGACATGACCGCGCGGCTGATCGAGAAGGGCATCCCGTCGTCGGTGGAGTATCGCGAGGGCAAGCCGGTGGTGTTGATGGGGCCCTTCCCGAGCAAGGCCGAGGCCGAGGCGCGCAAGGCCGAGGTAATGGGCAAGCTGGGCACCGATTCGATCGTCATCCAGCACGGCGCCAAGCGCTGAGCCCCCGCGCCAGGGGAACCCGCCTCGGCCGTGCAGGCGCCAGCCTTGCCGGCCAACCAGGTCATGCGCTGGAACACGTGGCCTGGCCCCGCTGTCACAGCTATGCTGACAAGGGCAGGGGCGAGCGGGGGAGCACCTCATGGCAACGCTGGAACGGGCCATCGCGGTGGCCATCAAGGCCCATGAAGGGCAGTACGACAAAGGCGGGGCAGCCTACATCCTCCACCCGTTGCGGGTGATGGAACGGGTGACCACCCCCGAGCAGCGCATCGTCGCGGTGTTGCACGACGTGCTGGAAGACACCCCGTTCACCCTCTCCGACCTGGCCCGAGAAGGCTTCCCGCTGAAGATCCTCGCCGCGCTGCTGGCCCTGAGCCGTCGTGAAGGGGAGAGCTACGAGGCCTTCGTCATCCGCCTGGGCGTCGATCCCTTGGCGCGCCAGGTCAAGCTGGCGGACCTGGCCGACAACAGCGACCTGTCGCGCATTGCCCATCCTGGCCCCGCGGACCTGGCCCGCTTGAGCCGCTACCAGCAAGCCAGCGCCTACCTGCAGACGCTGGCCTGACCGGCATCAGCCACAGGCCTTGAGGTTGACCGGCCCGACGAACGCGTTGCCATGCCCCATCACGCATGCCACCTGCTGGTTGCGTTGCAGCTCCCAGGCCTGCGGCGGGTAGGTCTTGTTCCAGGCCTCGAACAGTTGCCGGTCCTGCTTGGACAGGCGCAGGTCGTACTGCTTGCTCATGTAGAAGTAGGTGCGTGCGATCATGCCGCGAATCGAGGGCCGCGGCATGACCTTCTTGGCCTTGAAGTCGACCTGTGTCAGGCAGCTGCCGTACTGGCCGTGCTGCTCGGGCAGCCAGCCGAAGCTGTAGTTGCTGCGGTCGCCGTTGACCTCGCCAATGCTGGGCACCAGGTTGTGCAGATCGGCCTCGGCGCGCTGGTAGACCTTGTCGTTGCGCGAGCAATTCTTGCGCCCGCCGCTTTGCCAGCACTGGCGCTGGTGGCCGATCTGCCAGGCCGGGACGATGTGTTCCCACTCGATGCGCGAGGCGCGGTTGAGGTTCTTGCGCGGCGCGTAGCCACATGAGGCCAGGTCGACTTTGTTGCCCTTGTACTTGCAACCGCAATAGAACTCGGTGGACTGTGGCGCGTACAGCTTCCAGGCGACCTTCTTGGCCTCCTGGAAGGTGCGCGGGGCGTCGGCGTGGGCGAGCGGGGTGGTCAACAGCAGGCAGGCGACAGCGAAAAGCGAAACTCTCATGCGGGGTCAGTCTTCCTTGGGCACGGTCCAGAAAATCTGCACGCCACCGTCGTCGCGGTGGGCGAGGGTGACGTTGTCGTTTTCGGCGATTTCCTCGAGCAGGGTTTCCCAGTCGTCGGGCGATTCGTGGTCGAGGCGGAAGATCAAGGCGGCGCGGCTGCGCTGGGCGGTGGGGCTGTTGATGATCTTCTGGATGCGCTGACCCAGTTGTTCATAACTGCTCGGCGACGCGGAGGCGGGTTTGGCCACGGGGCTATTCCTTGTTTTGCTGTATGCGCATACAGTATTTCACTGTAAGCCGTTTCGCAACAGCAGGTAGGATGAAAGCCGTATAAGACCGTGGTGGCGGGATTGGTTCCCGGAAGGCAATGTTCGCCGGCAAGCCGGCTCCTACAGTGGATTGCGCCATACGTGCAGGAGCCGGCTTGCCGGCGAATCAACCGGAACCCCATGGTTCCGGTTGCACTCAAGCGCCGATCAATATTCCCAGAAGATCCGCTGCAGCTCCTTGCTGTCCTGGGTCTTGGTCATTGCGACCATGGCCAGGATTCGCGCTTTCTGCGGGTTCAGGTCGTGGGCCACGACCCAGTCGTTCTTGTCGTCAGGCTGTTCGGCGTTGCGCAGCACGAAGCCACCCTGGTTGACGTGGGACGAACGAATGATCTGCACGCCGTTCTTGCGCAATTCCTGCAGGGCAGGGACCACCCGCGAGGACACCGAACCGTTGCCGGTACCGGCATGGATGATCGCCTTGGCGCCAGCCTGGGCCAGGGCCTTGTAGGCGGTGTCGGTCACGTTGCCGTAGCCGTAGGCGATGTCCACGGCCGGCAGCTGGCTGATCTGCTTGATATCGAACTCGGAGTTGACGGTGTGGCGCTTGGCCGGCAGGCGGAAGAAGTACGACTTGCCTTCCACCACCATGCCCAGCGGGCCCCACTGGCTCTTGAAGGCTTCGGTCTTGATATTGACCGACTTGCTGACGTCGCGACCCGACTGGATCTCGTCGTTCATGGTCACCAGCACGCCCTTGCCGCGAGCGTCCTTGCTGCTGGCCACGGCCACGGCGTTGTACAGGTTGAGCATGCCGTCGGCGGACATGGCGGTGCCCGGACGCATCGAGCCGACCACGATGATCGGCTTGTCGGTCTTTTCCACCAGGTTGAGGAAGTAGGCGGTCTCTTCCAGGGTGTCGGTGCCGTGGGTGATGACGATGCCGTCGACATCCTTGCTGTCGGCCAGTTCGGCGACGCGCTTGCCCAGCTTCAGCAGGTCGTCGTTGCCGATGCTCTCGGAGGCGATCTGCATCACCTGCTCGCCGCGCACGTTGGCCAGGTCCTGCAGCTCCGGCACGCCGGCGATCAGCTTGTCGATGCCCAGCTTGGCGGCCTGGTAGGTGGCGCTGTTGGCGGCGCTGGCGCCAGCGCCGGCGATGGTGCCGCCGGTGGCCAGGATCACCACGTTGGCCAGCTTCTGTTGTTGCGCGGCTTCCTTGGCGGAAACGGCGGTCGGCAGCACCAGCAGCAGCGCCAGGGCGCTCGGTGCGAAGGTGTTCAGGGCGAATTTCATCATTTCTGCTTCTCTCTTCCTGGGTGAGATGTTCTCGATGTCGCGCAGATACAGAGGCAGGTTTCGTACCAGCAACTACCGTTCGTCGCATTTCATCTTGAGCCCCCCGAAACCGTGGGGTGTTGCGCTCGGTCCGGTACAGGCGCCGTAGCCTGTCGTTCGGTAGGCCGAACAAGCGTAGGAAAGGTGTTCGGTTTTTCGGATAAATTGCGGATAATCCGACAGACGTACCCTTGGCCAGGGCGCGCGAATGGATTTGACAAAAGCGGGGCCTATTTCCATAGTGAGCTACCGCAAACGTTTGCGATCCGATAAAAACCACAAGATTCGGAGTCATTTCCATGAAACTGCCGTTTTCCGGCCGTCCCCTGGCCCTCGCCGTCGTTTCTTCGTTGCTGTTCTCCCTCCCGGCCGCCCATGCCGAAGACAAGCCCAAGGTCGCGCTGGTGATGAAATCCCTGGCCAACGAGTTCTTCCGCACCATGGAGGACGGCGCCAAGGCCTACCAGAAAGACCACGCCACCGAGTTCGACCTGGTCGCCAACGGCATCAAGGACGAGACCGATACCGGCAACCAGATCCGTATCGTCGAGCAGATGATCGCCACGGGCGCCAAGGCCCTGGTGATTGCCCCGGCCGACTCCAAGGCCCTGGTGCCGGTGGTGAAGAAAGCCATGGACGCGGGCATCACCGTGGTCAATATCGACAACCGCCTCGACCCCGACGTGCTCAAGAGCAAAGGCATCAGCGTGCCTTTCGTCGGCCCCGACAACCGCAAGGGCGCGCGACTGGTGGGCGACTATCTGGCCCAGCACAAGCTCAAGGCCGGCGACCAGGTTGGCATCATCGAGGGCGTGCCGACCACCACCAATGCCCAGCAGCGTACCGCCGGCTTCAAGGACGCCATGCAAGCGGCGCAGATGAAGATCGTCTCGGTGCAGTCGGGCAACTGGGAAATCGACAAGGGCAACGCCGTGGCCGCCTCGATGCTCAATGAATACCCCGAGCTCAAGGCGCTGCTGGCCGGTAACGACAGCATGGCCCTGGGCGCGGTCTCGGCCGTGCGCGCCGCCGGCAAGACCGGCCAGGTGCAGGTGGTCGGCTACGACAACATCAATGCCATCAAGCCGATGCTCAAGGACGGCCGGGTGCTTGCCACCCTCGACCAGGCGGCCAGCCAGCAAGCGGTGTACGGCATCCAGGCGGCGCTGAAGATGGTCAAGGGCGAGCAGCCTGGCGTGGATGCCGACAATGTCATCCAGACCCCGGTCGAGCTGATTACCCAGTGAAGTGATATCGCGGGGCAAGCCCGCGCCCACGAATGCCCGCCTTATGAACGCGTCATGCTTCGTCCTAGGAGAGAATGGCCATGTCAGTAACGGCCAATGAAACCGTGTTAGCCGTCAGCGGCCTGGGCAAGACCTACGCCCAGCCGGTGCTCGGCGACGTCACCCTCGAGCTGCGCGGCGGCGAGGTGCTGGCCCTGACCGGCGAGAACGGCGCCGGCAAGTCGACCCTGTCCAAGCTGATCAGCGGCCTGGAAATGCCCAGCGCCGGGCACATGCACTACCGTGGCCAGCCCTACCGCCCGGGCAGTCGTGCCGAAGCCGAGCGCCTGGGCGTGCGCATGGTGATGCAGGAGCTCAACCTGCTGCCCACCCTGACCGTGGCCGAGAATCTGTTTCTCGACAACCTGCCCAGCCGCCTCGGCTGGGTCAACCAGAAGCGCCTGCGCCAGCTGGCCAGCGCGGCCATGGCCCAGGTCGGCCTGGACGCCATCGATCCGGACACCCCCGTGGGTGAACTGGGCATCGGCCACCAGCAGATGGTCGAGATTGCCCGCAACCTGATCGGCGACTGCCATGTGCTGATCTTCGACGAGCCCACCGCGATGCTCACCGCCCGCGAAGTGGAGCTGCTGTTCACCCAGATCGAGCGCCTGCGCCAACGCGGCGTGGCCATCGTGTATATCTCCCATCGCCTCGAAGAGCTGCAGCGCGTGGCCCAGCGTATCGCCGTGCTGCGCGACGGCAAGCTGGTGTGTGCCGAGCCGATCCTGCGCTACAACAGCGAGCAACTGGTCAACCTCATGGTCGGCCGCGAGCTGGGCGAGCACATCGACCTCGGCCAGCGCAACATCGGTGCGCCGTTGCTCAAGGTCGACAAGCTCAGCCGTGGCGACAAGGTGCGCGAAGTGTCGTTCGAGGTCAGGGCAGGGGAGATCTTCGGCATCTCCGGCTTGATCGGTGCCGGGCGTACCGAACTGCTGCGCCTGATCTACGGCGCCGACCGCGCCGACAGTGGCCAGGTCGCCCTCGGCCAGCCACCGCTGCCGGTGACCATCGATTCGCCCAAGGCCGCGGTCAAGGCCGGTATTGCCCTGATCACCGAGGATCGCAAGGGCGAAGGCCTGCTGCTGAGCCAGTCGATCAGCGCCAATATTGCCCTGGGCAATCTCGGTGCCGTGTCCCGCGCAGGCGTGCTCGATCGCGATGCCGAGCGCGAGCTGGCCGAGCGCCAGATCGGCGCCATGCGTATCCGCAGCGCCAGCCCTGCCCAGGCGGTCGGCGAGTTGTCCGGCGGCAACCAGCAGAAGGTGGTGATTGGTCGTTGGCTGGAGCGCGACTGCCAGGTGCTGCTGTTCGACGAGCCCACCCGCGGTATCGATGTCGGCGCCAAGTTCGACATCTATGGCCTGCTCGCCGAGCTGGCGCGCCAGGGCAAGGCCCTGGTGGTGGTGTCCAGCGACCTGCGCGAGCTGATGCTGATCTGCGACCGCATCGCCGTGCTCAGCGCCGGCCGCCTGATCGACACCTTCGACCGCAATCACTGGACCCAGGACCAGCTGCTTGCCGCTGCCTTCGCCGGCTACCAGAAACGTGATGCCCTGCTGCACGACGCAGCTCCCAGGATGGATGCATGAAAACCACAACAAACACCTCGGTCGCCGCACCCGTGCGCCGCAGCGCCACCTATTTCGGCCTGGGCACCTACCTGGGCCTTGCCGGCGCCTTGCTGGCGATGATCGTGCTGTTCTCGCTGCTGAGCAGCCACTTTCTGTCCTATGCCACCTTCAGCACCCTGGCCAACCAGATCCCCGACCTGATGGTGCTGGCGGTGGGCATGACCTTCGTGCTGATCATCGGCGGCATCGACCTGTCGGTGGGGTCGGTGCTGGCCCTGGCCGCCTCGACGGTCAGCGTGGCGATCCTCGGCTGGGGCTGGAACGTGCTGCCCGCCGCGCTGCTGGGCATGGCCGTGGCGGCGCTGGCCGGCACGGTCACCGGCAGCATCACCGTCGCCTGGCGCATCCCCTCGTTCATCGTCTCGCTGGGCGTGCTGGAGATGGCCCGGGGCCTGGCCTATCAGTTCACCGACTCGCGCACCGCCTATATCGGCGATGCGTTCGCCTGGTTCTCCAACCCCGTCGCCTTCGGCATCTCGCCGGCCTTCATCATCGCCTTGCTGGTGATCGTGCTGGCCCAGCTGGTGCTGACCCGCAGCGTGTTCGGCCGCTACCTGATCGGCATCGGCACCAACGAAGAGGCCGTGCGCTTGGCCGGCATCGACCCACGCCCTTACAAGATCCTGGTGTTCGCCCTGATGGGCGTGCTCGCAGGCCTCGCCGCGCTGTTCCAGATCTCCCGGCTGGAAGCCGCCGACCCCAACGCCGGCGCCGGCCTCGAGCTGCAGGTGATCGCCGCCGTGGTGATCGGCGGCACCAGCCTGATGGGCGGGCGCGGCTCGGTCATCAGCACCTTCTTCGGTGTGCTGATCATTTCGGTGCTGGCCGCAGGCCTTGCGCAGATCGGCGCTTCGGAACCCACCAAACGCATCATCACCGGGGCGGTCATCGTCGTCGCCGTGGTGCTCGACACTTACCGCAGCCGGCGCGCGAGCCGGCGGAACTGAACCCATGGCTACCATCAAAGACGTCGCGGCACTGGCGGGTATTTCCTACACCACCGTGTCCCATGTATTGAACAAGACCCGCCCGGTCAGCGAGCCGGTGCGGCTCAAGGTCGAGGCGGCGATCGCCGAGCTCGACTACGTACCCAGCGCCGTGGCTCGCTCGCTGAAGGCGCGCAGCACCGCCACCATCGGCCTGCTGGTGCCCAACAGCGTCAACCCGTACTTCGCCGAGCTGGCCCGGGGGATCGAGGACGCCTGCGAGCGCAATGGTTATTGCGTGATCCTGTGCAACTCCGACGACAACCCGCAGAAGCAGCGCAGCTACCTGCGGGTGCTGCTGGAAAAACGCATCGACGGCTTGATCGTCGCCTCGGTGGGTGAGGACCAGGACCTGCTCGCCAGCCTCGGCAGCGTGCGCACGCCAATGGTCATCGTCGACCGCGCCCTGGATGGCGTGGCCGCCGACCTGGTGCGCATCGACCATGAGCAGGGTGCCTACCTCGCCACCCGCCACCTGCTGGAACTTGGCCATCGCCAGATCGCCACCATCGCCGGCCCGGTCGATACCGGCGTCAGCCAGCTGCGCCTTGCCGGGTTTCGCCGGGCCATGGCCGAGGCGGGTGCGCCCATTGCCGCCGGCCATGTGCTGCACAGCGACTTCACCAGCCCCGGCGGCCATGCCGCGGCGGCGCGCCTGCTCGATGGCGAACGGCCCACGGCGATCTTCGCCAGCAACGACATGATCGGCTTCGGCGTGCTGCGCGCCGCCGCCGAGCGCAACATCGATGTGCCTGGCGAGCTGTCGGTGATCGGCTTCGACGATATCGAGCTGAGCCGCTACGTGTACCCGGCGCTGACCACGGTCGGCCAGTCGATCCGCGAGCTGGGCGAAAGCGCCGCCGGGCTGTTGCTGTCGCGCATCGGCACGCCCAGCCGCGGCGAGGCCGAGCAACGCATCGTCGCCCCGCGCATCGTGCTGCGTGAATCCACCGGGCCGCGCCCGGACCTGTTCAACGATTACCGGTAAGGAATAACCATGAATGCCAAGGTGGTTGTGGTCGGCAGCCTCAACATGGACCTGGTGGCCCGCGCCCAGCGCTTGCCCCGCGGCGGCGAGACCCTGGCCGGCGAAAGCTTCTTCACCGTGCCGGGCGGCAAGGGCGCCAACCAGGCGGTGGCGGCCGCCCGGTTGGGCGCCAGCGTGGCGATGGTCGGCAATGTCGGTGACGATGCCTATGGCCAGCAGTTGCGCCGCGCCCTGGAGGTGGAGGGCATCGACTGCCAGGGTGTCGGCGTGTGCAACGGGGTTTCCAGCGGCGTGGCGCTGATCGTGGTGGATGCCGCCAGCCAGAACGCCATCGTGATCATCCCTGGTGGCAATGGCCTGCTTGGGCCTGAGTCGGTGCGCCGCTTCGACGGTTTACTGCAGCAGGCCGAGGTGATCATCTGCCAGCTGGAAGTGCCTGCCGCCACCGTGGCCTGGACCCTGGCCCGCGGTCGTGAGCTGGGCAAGACGGTGATCCTCAATCCGGCGCCGGCCAGCGGCCCATTGCCGGCGCAATGGTTCGCCCATATCGATTACCTGATCCCCAACGAGAGCGAAGCCGAGGCCCTGTCCGGGCTGCAGGTCCACGACCAGGACAGCGCCCGGCGTGCCGCCGAACGTTTGCGCAAGATGGGCGCGGGCAAGGTGATCGTCACCCTCGGCGCCCAGGGGGCGTTGCGGGTCGATGAAGCCGGGGCGCGGCATTTTCCGACGGACAAAGTCGAACCGCTGGATACCACGGCGGCCGGGGATACCTTTGTCGGCGGCTTCGCCGCTGGCCTGGCGCGTGGACTGGCAGAGGAGGCGGCGATCATCGTCGGCCAACGCGCCGCCGCCTTGTCGGTGACCCGTGCTGGCGCGCAACCGTCGATACCCTACCTGAAGGAGTTGGCGCCATGAAAAAGACGCCGCTGCTGAATATCGCCCTGTCGCGGACCATCGCCGGCCTGGGGCATGGCGACATCCTGGTGATTGGTGACGCCGGCTTGCCGGTGCCGCCTGGCGTGGAGCTCATCGACCTGGCGCTGACCCCTGGCATCCCGGATTTCACCAGCGTGCTGCGCGTGGTGCTGAGCGAGATGCAGGTGGAGCGGCATGTGCTGGCCGAGGAAATGTTCCAGGCCGCGCCGCTGGGCCTGATCGAAGTCGAACAGATGCATGCCGGTGGCCAGATCGGCCAGCGTGAAGTGATGAATCATGCCGATTTCAAGGCGCTGTGCCGGCAGGCGCGGGCCGTGGTTCGTACCGGTGAGTGCCGGCCTTACAGCAATATCGCGCTGGTGGCTGGCGTCACTTTCTAACCAGGTACGGTCGCCTTAGGAGCCCCGTTTGCCTGAAACCCTAGCAACAAGGAGTGCTGAATGTCCCTCAAAACCTTGCTCCAAGGAGCCGTGCTCATGTCCGCGCTGGCCGCTACCGCCGTCATGGCCGCCCCGCGCGACCTGATCATCGACACCGACCCCGGTGCCGACGACGTGGTGGCGCTGCTGCTGGCCATGGCTTCCCCTGACGAGCTGAAGATCCGCGCCATCACCACTGTCGCCGGCAACGTGCGCCTGGAGAAAACCTCGCGCAACGCCCGCCTGGCCCGTGAGTGGGGTGGTCGCGAAGAGATCCCGGTCTATGCCGGGGCAGGGCGCCCGCTGGTGCGCACGCCGATCTACGCGGCCAACGTGCATGGCGAGGAAGGCCTCACCGGCGTGCAGGTGCACGAGCCGAAGAAACCCTTGGCCAAAGGCAACGCGGTGCAGTACCTGATCGACACCCTGGGCGCCGCCGAGCCCCACAGCATCACCATTGCCATGCTCGGCCCGCAGACCAACCTGGCCCTGGCGCTGATCCAGAAGCCCGAGATCGCCAACGGTATCAAGGAAGTGGTGGTGATGGGCGGCGCCCACTTCAACGGCGGCAACATCACCCCGGCGGCGGAGTTCAACCTCTACGCCGACCCCCATGCCGCCGAAGTGGTGCTAGGCAGCGGCGTCAAGCTCACCTACCTGCCGCTGGACGTGACCCACAAGGTGCTCACCAGCGACGCTCGCCTTGAACAGTTGGCGGCAGTGAACAACAAGGCCAGCAAGCTGGTGGTGGATATCCTCAACGCCTACATCAAGTTCGACATGGACAACTACGGCATGCCTGGCGGCCCGGTGCACGATGCCAGCGTGATCGCCTACCTGCTCAAGCCCGAGCTGTTCAAGGGCAAGCAGGTGCATATGCTGGTCGACAGCCGCGAAGGCCCAACCTTCGGCCAGACCGTGACCGACTGGTACGGCGTGCTCAAGCAGCCGGCCAACGTGACGTGGATCAAGGAGGGCGATGCCCAGGGCTTCTTCGACCTGCTCAGCGCGCGCCTGGCCCGCTTGCAATAGCCTCGAGAGGCGCGTGGCGCTCGAGCACCTGCTCGATGAAGCTGCGCGCCGCCTCACCGCCGCGGTCGCGCACCAGCAGGTCGACGGCGATCAGCATCAGTTCTTCGGGGGTGCTGGGGCTGTAGGCGCTCTGGCCCTCGTCCCACTTGACCTTGATATCGGCGTCGATGCTGTGGCTGCTCATGGGGCGGTTCTCGCTGGGGCCTGGGGAATAGGTCGAATACCGCGTCCTGGCGTTCGAAGGGGAGGCGTTTCGCGCTCCGCTTCTTGCAGTAAATCATGCCTTTGCCGCAGGGGCCCTGCGACTTAAGCATAAGCGCAGGCCCGGGCCGAACCGCCGGTTCGGTGCAAAATCCAGTCACGATTGCGTTTCGCGTCTAGCACCGCGCTCAGGCAGAATTGTGCGGTTTTGCAACAAACAGTTGGCGGAACTGTCCGATAGTGCAGTTCCCAGATCGATTTAGGAGGATTCATGTTCCGTACCCGCGCTTCCCTGGCGACCCTGCTGGTGGCTTCCGTCCTGGCAGGTTGCAGCACTGGCGGCTCTTCGGGTGGCAGCAGCGCCCCCGCCGCCCCGGCCGACAACCACGGCCGCTGCGAAGCCAGTGGCGCCGACTTCACCATCGGCAAGCCGGCCAGCCCTGCGCTGCTGGAGCAGGCGCGCAAGGCCAGCGGCTCGCAGATGGCGCGCATCCTCACGCCGCACGATGTGATCACCCTGGAATACCGCTCCGAGCGCCTCAACCTGAACGTCGACGACAAGGGTGTGGTCACCCGCGTCAACTGCGGCTGATCCAAGCCCAGAATTGGCCCCTTGCAGGCGCGGCCTTGTGTCGCGATAGGGGCGCGCAGCAGCCCCAGGTTCGTTGCCACAACACAGATCGCCGGGGCCGCTTTTGCGGCCCTTTCGCGATGCAAGGCCGCTCCTACAAAGGTGCTGGGTGATTCTGGCAGCCAATAAAAAACCCGCCACAAGTGGCGGGTTTTTTACAGCTATCCGAAATTACTCCGGACGAACCTGTGCAGCCTGCATGCCCTTCTGGCCTTTCTCGGCAACGAAGGAGACGGTCTGGCCTTCTTTCAGGCTCTTGAAGCCGTCGGATTCGATGGCCTTGAAGTGTACGAACAGGTCGTCGCCGCCGCCTGCTGGGGTGATGAAGCCGTAGCCTTTTTCATCATTGAACCATTTGACGGTGCCGGTTTGGCGATTGGACATGAGGTGAATCTCCAGAAACATGATTTTTTATCGGGGTGCAACGTTGCCGAGGCTACAGGAGCACCGGCAACATCATAGTGCATTTCTACGAATCTAGCGCCTTTTACCTTCGCAGGATGTTGATCCAGGGCAAAAGATGCCTATCCAGGGCCTGCGCGCCCCTGTTACTTCGGCTTGCAGGCGGCCTGAACAGCGGTCTGGGCCTTCTGCATCAGCTTGGCGTCGACGCCATCCTTGCTGTCGAGGTCCTCGATCTCCTTGTCGGTGAAATTCTTTTTGATGGCCTGGGCGCCGCACTCGCAGTGCTTTTTCGCCGTTGCCGCGTCTACGCCCTGGCCGCTCGCCACTTGTTGGCATTGCGCCATGTAGGCGGCTTCTTTGCCTGCGGGGAAGTTGCCTGCGTTGGCCGCCAGAGGCAGCAGCAGGGCGCTCACGGCACAGGCGGCCAGAAGAGACTGAAATCGCATAACCGGACACTCCTTGGTTAAAGGTCTCATCAAGAGTAGGTTGCTTCAGAAGGTCTGATAGGAAATTTTCCGTAAGAGTTCACCGCCAAAGCGCAATTTCCAAATATTTCTGCGAGCCGCACAACCTGCGTGCTAGCATGCCCGGCTTGCAGCTCGCCACTTGCGGCTTGCAGCGTTTACCTTCCAGTCACTCTGGTTCGACCCTGGCAGGCCGAAAGGTCTCTGCCACTGTGAGGCAGGCTTTCCCGCGGGAAAGGCAGGGCGGATCTTGTACTGGCTCATCCCAACCCACGTGACCTTTGGTAGGGGTCACCACTAGGAGAGGAGGCGCCATGCCCGTTATTACTCTTCCCGATGGCAGTCAACGCACGTTCGACCAGCCGGTATCCGTAGCCGAAGTCGCCGCATCCATTGGCGCCGGCCTGGCCAAGGCCACCCTGGCCGGCAAGGTCGACGGCAAGCTCGTCGATGCCTGCGACAAGATCGACCACGACGCCACCCTGCAGATCATCACCCCTAAAGATGAAGAGGGACTGGAGATCATCCGTCACTCGTGCGCCCACCTGATCGGCCACGCCGTGAAGCAGCTGTACCCGACCGCCAAGATGGTGATCGGTCCGGTGATCGACGAAGGTTTCTACTACGACATCGCCTACGAGCGTCCTTTCACCCCCGAGGACCTCGCCGCCATCGAAAAGCGCATGCAGCAGCTGATCGAGAAGGACTACGATGTCGTCAAGAAGATGACCCCGCGCGCCGAGGTCATCGACGTGTTCACCCAGCGTGGCGAAGACTACAAGCTGCGCCTGGTCGAGGACATGCCCGACGAGCAGGCCATGGGCCTGTACTACCACGAAGAATACGTCGACATGTGCCGTGGCCCGCACGTGCCGAACACCCGCTTCCTCAAGGCGTTCAAGCTGACCAAGCTCAGCGGCGCCTACTGGCGCGGCGATGCCAAGAACGAGCAGCTGCAGCGCGTGTACGGCACCGCCTGGGCCGACAAGAAGCAGCTGGCGGCGTACATCCAGCGCATCGAAGAAGCCGAAAAACGCGACCACCGCAAGATCGGCAAGCAGCTCGACCTGTTCCACCTGCAGGAAGAAGCGCCGGGCATGGTGTTCTGGCACGCCAATGGCTGGACCGTGTACCAGGTGCTCGAGCAGTACATGCGTAAAGTGCAGCGCGAGAACGGCTACCAGGAGATCAAGACCCCGCAGGTGGTCGATCGTATTCTCTGGGAGCGTTCCGGCCACTGGACCAACTACGCCGAGAACATGTTCACCACCGCCTCGGAAAGCCGCGACTACGCGGTGAAGCCGATGAACTGCCCTTGCCACGTGCAGGTGTTCAACCAGGGCCTCAAGTCCTACCGCGACCTGCCGCTGCGCCTGGCCGAATTCGGTGCCTGCCACCGCAACGAGCCGTCCGGCGCTCTGCATGGCATCATGCGCGTGCGTGGCTTCGTGCAGGACGATGCGCACATCTTCTGCACCGAAGACCAGGTGAAGAAGGAAGCCGCCGACTTCATCAAGCTGACCCTGGACGTCTACAAGGACTTCGGTTTCACCGACGTCGCCATGAAGCTGTCGACCCGTCCGGCCAAGCGCGTGGGTTCCGAAGAGCTGTGGGATCGCGCCGAAGGCGCCCTGGCCGATGCCCTGAACGACTCGGGCCTGGAGTGGGAATACCAGCCGGGCGAGGGCGCGTTCTACGGTCCGAAGATCGAGTTCACCCTGCGCGATTGCCTCGGTCGTAACTGGCAGTGCGGTACCTTGCAGTACGACCCGAACCTTCCAGAGCGTCTGGATGCCAGCTATATCGCCGAAGATAACAGCCGTGTTCGCCCGGTAATGCTGCACCGCGCCATCCTCGGTTCGTTCGAGCGCTTCATCGGCATGCTCATCGAGCACTACGCTGGTGTGTTCCCGGCCTGGCTCGCGCCGACCCAGGCGGTGATCATGAACATCACCGACAAGCAGGCCGATTTCGCCCTCGAGGTGGAAAAAGCCCTGAATGGTAGCGGATTCCGTGCCAAGTCGGACTTGAGAAATGAGAAGATCGGCTTTAAAATCCGCGAGCATACGTTGCTGCGGGTCCCTTACCTTTTGGTTATAGGGGATCGCGAAGTCGAAACGCAAACCGTCGCTGTGCGCACCCGTGAAGGCGCAGACCTGGGCTCGATGCCCGTCGCGCAATTCACTGAGCTGCTGTCGCAAGCGGTTTCCCGGCGTGGTCGCCAAGAATCGGAGTAAAGATTATTAAGCGTGAAATGAGAAACGATAAACGAACTGCACCGAAAGCCCCGATCAACGAGAATATCTCGGCACGCGAGGTTCGGTTAATTGGTGCTGACGGCGAGCAGATTGGCATCGTCTCGATTGATGAAGCGCTGCGTATCGCTGATGAAGCGAAGCTGGATCTGGTGGAAATCTCTGCAGACGCGCAACCGCCCGTCTGCAAGGTGATGGACTACGGCAAGCACCTCTTCGAGAAGAAGAAGCAGGCCAACGAAGCCAAGAAGAACCAGAAGCAGATCCAGATCAAAGAAATCAAGTTTCGTCCAGGGACGGAAGAAGGGGATTACCAGGTAAAACTACGCAACCTGGTACGTTTCCTTAGCGATGGGGACAAGGCCAAGATCTCTCTGAGATTCCGCGGCCGTGAGATGGCCCACCAGGAGCTGGGCATGGAGCTGTTGAAGCGGGTCGAAGCTGACCTCGTGGAATACGGCACCGTTGAGCAGCATCCGAAGATGGAAGGACGCCAGCTTATGATGGTCATCGCCCCCAAAAAGAAGAAGTAATCTCCCGGGCACGGCAGGCCTGATGATTATTGTGTAATTTTTATTCGAATGCGGAGTTCCAACATGCCAAAGATGAAAACCAAGAGCGGTGCTGCGAAGCGCTTCCTGAAGACGGCTTCCGGCTTCAAGCACAAGCACGCTTTCAAGAGCCACATCCTGACCAAAATGTCGACCAAGCGTAAGCGTCAACTGCGCGGTGCCAGCTTGCTGCACCCGTCCGACGTGGCAAAAGTCGAGCGCATGCTGCGCGTTCGTTAATTCTGGTTAAGATAGAGGAAGTTACTCATGGCTCGTGTTAAGCGCGGCGTTATCGCTCGTAAGCGTCACAAAAAAATTCTGAAACTGGCTAAAGGTTACTACGGTGCACGTTCGCGCGTATTCCGTGTAGCCAAGCAAGCGGTCATCAAGGCAGGCCAATACGCCTACCGCGACCGTCGCCAGAAGAAGCGTCAGTTCCGCGCACTGTGGATCGCTCGTATCAACGCCGGTGCCCGCACCAACGGCCTGTCCTACAGCCGTCTGATTGCTGGCCTGAAAAAAGCGTCGATCGAAATCGACCGTAAGGTTCTGGCTGATCTGGCAGTGAACGAAAAAGCGGCGTTTGCTGCGATTGTCGAGAAGGCTAAAGCCGTACTGGCTTAAGTACCCACGACAATCATCCGGCGGCGCCTGCGCCGTCGGGTGTAAAACGTCATCGGATAGGGGAAGAGCCTTCAAAAGCTCTTCCCCTATTTTCGTATCTGGAGTCTGTACATGGAAAACCTGGACGCGCTGGTCGCCCAAGCCCTCGAGGCCGTGGAACGCGCTGAAGACATCACTACCCTGGAACAGATCCGGGTCCAATATCTCGGCAAGAAAGGCGAGCTGACCCAGGTGATGAAGACCCTGGGCAACCTGCCAGCCGAGGAGCGCCCCAAGGTCGGCGCGCTGATCAACGACGCCAAGGAACGCGTCACCGACGTGCTCAACGCACGCAAGGCCGTCTTCGAAGAAGCCGAGCTCAACGCTCGCCTGGCCGCCGAATGCATCGACGTGACCCTGCCAGGCCGTGGCCAGACCACCGGCGGGCTGCACCCGATCACCCGTACTCTCGAGCGCATCGAGCAGTTCTTCACCCACATCGGCTACGGCATCGCCGAAGGCCCCGAGGTCGAAGACGACTACCACAACTTCGAAGCGCTCAACATCCCCGGCCACCACCCGGCCCGGGCGATGCACGACACTTTCTATTTCAATGCCAACATGCTGCTGCGCACCCACACCTCGCCGGTGCAGGTGCGCACCATGGAAAGCACCCAGCCGCCGATTCGCATCGTCTGCCCGGGCCGTGTATACCGCTGCGACTCGGATATCACCCACTCGCCGATGTTCCACCAGGTCGAAGGCCTGCTGATCGACCGCGGCATCAACTTCGCCGACCTCAAGGGCACCATCGAGGAGTTCCTGCGGGTGTTCTTCGAGAAAGAACTGGCTGTGCGCTTCCGCCCGTCGTTCTTCCCCTTCACCGAGCCTTCCGCCGAAGTCGACATCCAGTGCGTGATGTGTTCCGGCAAGGGCTGCCGCGTGTGCAAGCAGACCGGCTGGCTGGAAGTGATGGGCTGCGGCATGGTCCACCCGAACGTGCTGCGCATGTCCGGCATCGACCCGGAAGAGTTCCAGGGCTTCGCCTTCGGCATGGGCGCCGAGCGCCTGGCCATGCTGCGCTATGGCGTCAACGATTTGCGTCTGTTCTTCGACAACGACCTGCGGTTCTTGGCTCAATTCCGCTAGGCCCAATCGACGCAACTTTCAGGAGAACAGCATGAAATTCAGTGAACAGTGGCTGCGCGGTTGGGTAAACCCGCAAGTCTCCCGTGACGAACTGGTCGCCCGCCTGTCCATGGCCGGCCTCGAAGTCGACAGCGTGACCCCCGCTGCCGGCCAGTTCAGCGGCATCGTGGTGGGCGAGATCCTTACCACCGAACAACACCCGGACGCCGACAAGCTGCGCGTGTGCCAGGTGAGCAACGGCGCGGAAACCTTCCAGGTGGTCTGCGGCGCCCCGAATGCCCGTCCAGGCATCAAGATCCCGTTCGCCATGATCGGCGCCGAGCTGCCGGGCGACTTCAAGATCAAGAAGGCCAAGCTGCGCGGTGTCGAATCGTTCGGCATGCTCTGCTCGGCGGCTGAACTGCAGATCAGCGAAGAGAACGACGGCCTGCTGGAACTGGCGGCCGACGCCCCGGTTGGCCAGGACATCCGTCAGTACCTGAACCTGGACGACGCCAGCATCGAGATCGGCCTGACCCCGAACCGCGGTGACTGCCTGTCCATCGCCGGCCTGGCCCGTGACGTCAGCGCCTTGTACGACGTACCGGTCATCCGCCCGACGGTGTCAGCCGTACCGGCTGCCCACGACGAAGTGCGCCCGGTCGAAGTCAGCGCCCCGGCCGCCTGCCCACGCTACCTGGGCCGCGTGATCCGCAACGTCGACCTGAGCAAGCCGACCCCGCTGTGGATGGTCGAGCGCCTGCGCCGCAGCGACGTGCGCAGCATCGACGCCGCCGTCGACATCACCAACTACGTGATGCTCGAACTCGGCCAGCCGATGCACGCCTTCGACCTCGCCGAAATCAACGGCGGCATCCGCGTGCGCATGGCCGAGGAGGGCGAAAAGCTCGTCCTGCTGGACGGCCAGGAAGTTGCCCTGCGCGCCGACACCCTGGTGATCGCCGACCACACCCGCGCCCTGGCCATTGCCGGCGTGATGGGTGGCGAGCACAGCGGCGTCAACACCGAGAAGACCCGCGACCTGTTCCTCGAGAGCGCCTTCTTCGAGCCGATTTCCGTTGCTGGCAAGGCCCGTTCCTACGGCCTGCACACCGATGCTTCGCACCGCTACGAGCGCGGCGTCGATTCGCAACTGGCCCGTGAAGCCATGGAGCGCGCCACCGCCCTGGTGCTGGAGATCGTCGGCGGCGAAGCAGGCCCCGTAGTCGAGGCCGTGAGCGAGCAGCACCTGCCGAACATCGCGCCGATCACCCTGCGCGACGAACGCATCACCCAGATGCTCGGTATGCAAATGCAAGCCGCCCAGGTCGAGCAGCTGCTCAACGCCCTGGAGCTGAAAACCAGCGCCAACGGCGGCTCTGATGGAGAGCCGGAGTGGACTGTCACCGTCCCAAGCCACCGCTTCGACGTCAGCCTGGAAGTCGACCTGATCGAAGAGCTGGCCCGCCTGTACGGCTACAACAACCTGCCAGTCCGTTACCCGCAGGCCCGCCTGGCCCCGCAAGCCCGCCCGGAGACCCGTGGCGAGCTGCCGAACCTGCGCCGCCTGCTGGTCGCCCGCGGCTACCAGGAAGCCATCACCTACAGCTTCATCGACCCGAAACTGTTCGAGCTGTTCACCCCAGGCGTCGAGCCGCTGCTGCTGGCCAACCCCATCTCCAACGACATGGCCGCCATGCGCGCCTCGTTGTGGCCGGGCCTGGTCAAGGCGATGCAGCACAACCTCAACCGCCAGCAAGACCGCGTGCGCCTGTTCGAAAGCGGCCTGCGCTTCGTCGGCCAGCTCGGTGACCTCAAGCAGCAGCCGATGATTGCCGGCGTCGTCACCGGCAGCCGCCAGCCAGAAGGTTGGGCGAACGGTCGCGACGGCATCGACTTCTTCGACGTCAAAGCCGACGTGGAAGCCCTGCTGGGCTACTCGGGTGCCCTGAGCGACTTCAGCTTCGTCGCCGGCAAGCACCCAGCCCTGCACCCCGGCCAGACCGCCCGCATCGAGCGCGACGGCAAGGAAGTCGGCTACCTTGGCGCCATCCACCCGGAGCTGGCCAAGACCCTCGGCCTCGACCGCCCGGTATTCGTCTTCGAGCTGGTGCTCGGCGATGTCGTGGAAGGCCGCCTGCCGAAGTTCAGCGAGCTGTCCAAGTTCCCGGAAACCCGTCGTGACCTGGCCTTGATCGCCGGTCGTGATGTGGCTTCTAGCGCGGTGCTTGAAGTAATTCGTGACAATGCAGGCGAATGGCTCACAGACCTCAGGCTGTTTGACGTCTACCAGGGTAAAGGCATTGATCCTGATAGAAAAAGCCTGGCCGTCGGCTTGACCTGGCAACATCCATCGCGCACTCTTAACGACGATGAGGTGAATGAAACCCTGCAGACTATCCTCACCTCGCTTGAACAAAGGTTGAACACCACGTTAAGGAAATAACGGCATGGGTGCTCTGACGAAAGCTGAGATGGCCGAAAGGCTGTACGAGGAGCTGGGGCTCAACAAGCGCGAGGCCAAGGAGCTGGTCGAGCTGTTTTTCGAAGAAATTCGGCACGCGCTTGAAGATAACGAGCAGGTCAAGTTGTCCGGTTTCGGCAACTTCGACCTTCGCGACAAACGCCAGCGGCCGGGCCGCAACCCCAAGACAGGGGAAGAGATCCCGATCACCGCGCGCCGCGTCGTCACCTTTCGTCCAGGGCAGAAGCTGAAAGCCCGGGTAGAGGCCTATGCTGGAACCAAGCCATAACGACGAGCTGCCCCCCATCCCGGGCAAACGCTACTTCACCATCGGTGAAGTCAGCGAGCTCTGTGCGGTAAAACCGCACGTGCTGCGCTACTGGGAGCAGGAATTCCCGCAGCTCAACCCGGTGAAGCGCCGTGGTAACCGGCGGTACTATCAGCGCCAAGACGTGCTGATGATCCGCCAGATCCGCGCTTTGCTGTATGACCAAGGCTTTACCATTGGCGGGGCGCGGTTACGGCTCTCCAGTGATGAGGTCAAGGATGAGTCCAGCCAGTACAAGCAGCTGATTCGGCAGATGATTGCGGAGTTGGAGGATGTGCTGGTGGTGCTCAAGAAGTGACCAAAGCCGATGAGTGGAAAGTTTTTTGAAAAAAAGCTTCCATTATTCAAAAGGTTAGGTTAAATTCTTCAACGTTCTCAGCGGTACCGAGAATGATGTCGGGGCGTAGCGCAGCCCGGTAGCGCACTTGCATGGGGTGCAAGGGGTCGAGTGTTCGAATCACTCCGTCCCGACCAAAATACTCCAAAGAATCCAGTCACTTAACGGTGGCTGGATTTTTTTATGCCTGGTGGTTTTTAAGGGCTTCAGATTTTTGCCCCCCTTTTTGCCCCACCGGGGATTTGTGCGCTGGTCACTATCTGTGACTTCTTGTTGAGCATGACCGGCTTGCTCAGCGCATCGAACAACGTTGCGGCATCGCTCGCCTTGCTGGGCATGGAGTATCCCGTAACCCATCTGGTGTTCTGCGGTGGTAACCGCGACGACCACGAAGAACTCCTCTTGAATTGAAATCAGGGCTCGGTCACTACGGGGGCATTACGTGGGAGTGGATACCTCGGCTGAACTCCTTAACTGAGGATCCAAAAAAAGGCACGGAAACATTCCGTGCCCTCGCATATTAGTGAATGCCGACAAGTTTATCATTCTTGTCATAGCAGATGGTGTTCGCAATATCCGCCAGCGTTTAGAAATTCCAGTACGTAAATTTCTGGTAGGTATTGCTTAAGCTCCGCCTTAGCAACTTTCTTTTCGTTGATAGTGCACTCATCATCCGCACGTGGGTTGCGCCATGCTTTCTTTACGTCGATGTTTTTGTGGGTTTTGTCATGACGCTTTCTTCAGCCTGACGGGTAACATCACTGGAAGAGCTAAGCCCAATTTGCGCGTCAAGGCTATACGCTCCGATAGTGTCTTTTATACTCGTTGAGCTGATGCCGTGATCGAGTAAAAAATCTTGCAGTATTGTTCGTGCTTGCGCGTAGGTAACCTCTTTTCCTGTTTTGTTGGGGCTGTTGAGCAATATGTACATGGAAAGTGGGCCTGCCGCCAGTGCGAAACACTGATTCAGGCACCGGTGCCCGCCCAAGTTATCGACAAGGGCATTCCTACTGCCGGGCTGCTTGCTCACGTGATGGTGGCCAAGTTCTCCGATCACCTGCCGCTGTACCGGCAAGAAAAGATCTTTGGCCGTGCCGGCTTGGCGATCCCGCGTTCAACGCTGGCTCAATGGGTTGGGCAAACCGGCGTGCAACTCCAGCCGTTGGTGGATGCACTGCGCGAAGCGGTACTGGCGCAGCGAGTTGTGCATGCCGATGAAACGCCGGTGCAGATGCTGGCCCCCGGCGAGAAGAAAACGCACCGCGCGTATGTCTGGGCTTATTGCACGACGCCGTTCTCAGCACTGAAGGCTGTGACCTACGACTTCAGCCCCAGTCGTGCTGGCGAACATGTACGTCACTTCCTTGGCGCCTGGAACGGCAAACTGGTCTGCGATGACTTCGCGGGTTACAAGGCCAGCTTCGAGCTGGGCATCACCGAAATCGGCTGCATGGCCCATGCCCGCCGCAAGTTCTTTGGCCTGCATGTGGCAAACAAGAGCCAACCGGCAGAGCAGGCACTGCACTCGATTGGCGGTCTGTACGAAGTCGAGCGGCAAGCCAAGGAAATGAGCGATGAAAATCGCAGGCGATTACGACAGGAAATGGCGGTGCCCATTGCTGAGAAATTGCATGAGTGGATGCTGGCTCAACGCGCGCTTGTGCCCGAGGGATCGGCCACAGCCAAGGCACTGGATTACAGCTTGAAACGCTGGGTAGCGCTGACGCGCTACCTGGACGATGGTGCTGTGCCCATCGACAACAATCCTGTCGAAGACACGATCAGGCCATGGGCGCTTGGGCGTTCCAATTGGTTGTTTGCCGGATCGCTGCGCAGCGGAAAACGAGCTGCGGCAATCATGAGCCTGATCCAGTCGGCACGCATGAACGGACATGATCCGTACGCGTATCTTAAGGATGTGCTGACAGGGTTACCGACGCAGAAAGCCAGTGAGATCGAGCATCTACTGCCGCATCAGTGGGGTACTATTAATTTATCGGAGATGGCAAACTCGTTTTAGAGTGGCTGAGAGCGAAATGACAAACGAGATGGCACGTTACATTTTGATCACAGGCGCGGCGGGTACCGGCACCTCGACCTTAGCGAAGGTTTTAGCAAAGGAACTTAGCATGCCTCACTTGGAGGCAGATGATTTTTTGTGGCTGCCGAGTAGCCCGTCATATCAATATCTGGCAGACAAAACGCAGCGAGGAGAGCGCTTGCTACAAGAAATGCGCTCTCATGGCCATGCCATAGTTGCCGGATCAGTGATGGGTTGGGGCCAGCCCCTTGAGAATGAATTTGATCTCGTGGTGTTCCTATATCTTCCTGCTGCGCTCAGGCTAGAAAGATTAGAACGTCGAGAGGTAGAGCGCTTCGGTCGAGCAAAGCCAGAGTTTCTGGCTTGGGCTGCTCAGTATGATGAGGGAGGCGTCCCTGGAAGGAGCTTGGGCAGGCATCAGGAGTGGCTGTCTGGGCTTACTTGTGCTGTGTTAAGGATTGAAGGGGACATATCCGTTAAAGATCGGGTACTGGAAATATTGGATGCACTCGACGGGCTAAACCACACCCCGTCGGCTATGTGAACGTGTGTTGGTCATACGCTTACCATTAGCCGTCGCTTTCTCATGCTCATATGCTTCTCGTAAGGAAGAGCCTGTGTGCCAATGGTGAGGTCGCTGAGGATGTGAGCTGCTTCGGCTTGTTCAGTTACTCGGGACACGATCAGCGACTCGCGCCCCGGTCCTGCCTGTGCCAACCTCCCTTTCGCTTACACCAAAGGCTACGATGCTCGCCCTCAGACCGCCCGTTCCAACAGTTGGGCTTCAGCGATTTGCCCGTTCTCATAACGCAGCAGTACCTGACGCTCCCCTTGATCGAACAGCGACTGCTGCAGTTGCTGGGTGTCTCGCGGGCCTTGGGTCAATGCGCTGGTCAGGGCGTCCAGTTGCGCCGTGAAGCCTTGTTTAAGGGAGGCGTCCAGGCTGAACATGCGTGAGCTGGTCAGTTCCATCTGCGAGTTGTAGATGCTCCGGCTCTGGTTGCCGATTTCCTCCAGCTGGCCGAGGCTTTCGAGCGCCTTGGCCGCCTGGGCGCGATAGCGTTGCAGTGGCTCGGCCAAGTAGCGCAAGGCACTACTGACCACTTGCAATTGTGCGGTTTGCAGGTAACCGCTGACCCAGCCTTCCATCTTCGTCAGGCTGTCCTGCAATGCCTGGCGGGTGCTGTCCACACCGAACAGCTTGTCAGCCTGCACAGCCTGGGCGCGCTTCAGTTCTTCGTTCATCTTGCGAGCGAAGTACTGGGCCAGGGAGGTGATCTGGCTATGGTGATTTTCCAATGTCTGGCGGGCAGTGCTGTCGATGCCTTCTTGCGGATAGTGATCGAGCACGCCTTGGGTGTACTCGAACATCCCGGTCAGCTTTTCCCACTGCTTTTCGTCCAGATCGTGCTGCACGGCATCCAGTTGACGCTTGATGGCGTTCAGCTTTTCGTTGATGTCGTGCAGGTGTTTCTGGCCCACCGCCGAGGACACCGCGTTCCACACCGCGCCACTGAGCAGCACGTTCTGCAGGTCTTCAGGCAGCGACAGGCTGGCCTGCTCACTGATCTTGCCGCCGGTACGCACGAAGGCCCGGACGCTGCCGTCGCCGTTGGCGTTCTTGGTCAGTGTCTCGAATGGCAGGCTGCACATCACGTAATTGCCGCTGGCCAGCTCGCCCATGGCGGCCAGGCCGGGCACATTGGCCAGCAGCGGGTTTAGCGCACTGATCTGGTCGGTTGGTAGTGGGCGGTGGGTACCTGCGGGCGGGCGTTGCACTACGTTGAGCTTGAGCAGTGTGCCGCCCTGGTCGTCCTGGATCATCAGGTCGGCCGTGGTCTGGTCGGTGGTGGCCACTGGCTGGGTGTCGGGGCCTGTGGCCGGGGGCATGGCGGGCGTTTCCCGGCGCAGGCGGATCCAGCCCATCTGGGCAACGAAGGGCACGGTCACGCGGTAGGCTTCAGCCACGCTGCTATGCAGGCCCACGCCGGCCGTGAAGGCAGCGCCGAAGGGGTTCAGGCGCAATCCGGTGGTCGCCGCCATGGTGAACAGTGCCGCGCTGCGCGAGGCGGAAAGGCCGATCACGCTGGCGGCCCCTTTGGGCAGCGCCTCTTCAAGTTTGAACAGCCCGGTCAGCACCTTGGTGCTGGTGGCCCGCTCGAAACGCTCGCTGGCCGGCAGCTCCCGCCAGCCTGCACCGAACAGCGCCAGGGCGATCTGGCGTTCCTTGTCCGCCACGCTGGTTGCGCCGCTGCCATTGAGCTTCTGGTACACGTCATTGACGATTTCGGCGTAGGGCACCGCCGATTTCTTCAACAGGCGGCGGGCCAGGTTCATTGCCGAATGCCCGCCGAACTGCTGCAGCTCATGGCCCAGCAGGTCGAGTTGCTGCTTGGTATAGCCCGCGGGTCGCGAGCTGTGCTTGGCCTGTACCAGTTGCTTCTTGATGTCTGCATCCAGGCCGGCGCGGCCCCGGGAGAAGTCGGTGATGATGTCCACCAGGATGTCCACTTCTTCGGGCGTGGCGCTGATGAGGCTGGTGAACAAGTCGTCGTCGCAATCGATTCCTGAGGTTGCCATCGTGTGTCCTTACCTTCTGAACGGTGTATCGGGAAGAGGGAGCGGGCGCCCCGTGCGGGTTGGGGGGTGTTCAAGGCACCAGCCAGGTGCTGGTCGGCTTGGCATCTCGCTGAATGGCGACAGCCTGGCAGTGCTCCAGTATCGGCAGGATGTAGGTGATGACGACGGTGCCTGGACGGCCATCGGGTTGGCGTCGAGCGGCGTGGCAAAGTGGGCCGGCGTTATCTGGCGCTTTATTGGAGCGAATCTCCACAGCGTGTGCTTCACCGAAGTGTCGGTTGCTGGCCAGGTAATCCAGCGTTTGCTGGAAGGCCGCGCGGGTCAGGGTGATCGAGCTGTTGTTTGCGCCGGTTACCACGCGTACGTGGTTGTCGTAGACCGCCGCGATTCTGAAACGGGTATTGCTGGCGTTGGAGGGCGTTTGCAGCTCCGTGCCCTGCAAGCGGCTGATCAGTGCCCAGAGAGTGTTATCGACCTGGGTAATGTGCTGCATGGCGTCACTCCTTGTTGTTCGCTGGCCGTCTCCCTAGAGTAACGTGGCTTGATGTCCGAATGACATCATCCTTTGGACTTATCCGTGTGACGGTCCAAGGGGGCCTGTAACCGCAATGAGAGTTGCCACGGGGCCAGACCGCGTGCCGCCTGCATCGCGGGGCGAGTCCTTTCCCACGATGATTCCCTGTACTGCCGGCGGCTCTGGCGCCAATCTGGCAGGCCTGTATCCTTGCCTTCTATCAGCCCGCACAGACCTCTGCCGTCCGTGTCAGGCAATGTAATCAGGGATGATCAATGGAATGCAGCAAAGATGACTACCGAAGCTTTTGCCCCCTTCCAGCACTTGGCTGCTGACCTGTTCAAGCATTTACCGACGGACCAGGAGGATGGCTCCCACGACCTGTCCCATATCCATCGTGTCTGGGTCAATGCGCAACGGATCCAGCGCGTGGAAGGTGGCGACCTGGAAGTGTTGCTCGCAGCGACTGTGCTGCATGATTGTGTCGCGGTGGAAAAGAACTCGCCGTTGCGTGGGCAGGCATCGACGCTGTCCGCGCAAAAGGCATCGTCGATTCTGGCTGAGAGGGGCTGGCCCTTGCCGCGTATCGAGCAAGTGGCGCATGCGATCAAGACCCACAGCTACTCGGCAGGTTTCGAGCCCTTGACCCTCGAGGCCAGAATTCTGCAAGACAGTGATCGGCTGGACGCGATTGGTGCTGTGGGTATTGCCCGGTGTTTCTACGTTTCCGGGCGAATGGGGGCGGCGCTGTATGATTTCCAGAACCCCAGCGCGCAAGGTCGGGATTACCAAGATGCGAGGTATACGCTCGAGCACTTCCATACCAAATTGCTCAGGCTGGCATCAGGTTTTACAACCGGTGAAGGGGCTCGCCTTGCTGCTGAGCGGCATGCGCGGCTTGAGGTGTTTGTTGCCGATTTCATGGATGAAATCGCGGGGCAGGGCTGAAACTACCGGGACCGTTTTGCGATCCTTGCGCGACGCAAGGCCGCCCCTGCAATCAGGGCGACGGTTAGTGCCTGGTCACGAAAAGCCCGGCGCTTGGCCGGGCTTGGGGACCGCTTTCAAAGCAATCTTCACCGAAATGCTGCCTGTCTATCTCACCAGGGCAGGCTCCCGAGATTATCGAGACCAGGTGAGCTGACGATTACTGCTGACATCGTACGAAATACGAACGCCGGGCAAGGGCTGTAGCGTTCCTACATCGTGCATTCCGGTGTTGCTGTAGGCCATTTCCTAAAGGCCCATTTCCACCCGTTTGGCCATTGTGGCGGGGTGAGTCCGGGCTTTAGTCTCGCCTTGCCCGTCGCGCTTCAGCGGCAGGGGGCGATCCGGCTACTGGGCAGAGCATCACGCACGGATCGCGTGGTCTGGCCTGGTCGGCTCCAGGCGCTGGGCGTGGCGGGCTCTTGATTTTCCTACCGGGTATTACAGGGGGGCAGCGAGTGAACAAGGACGATTGGCCGCAAGGCCAGGGGCAATTGAAGATCGTCAGCCTGGCGGCACGTGCCGGGCGACATTCGATTCGCAACTGGGTACAGGCGATACCGGGCTTGCCAACGCGGGAGGTACTGCAGGAGACCGCGGTCATCCTTGGCGTGATCACGGGCCTCACGCAGCAGGCACTGGTCAAGCCACGCGAGGCACAGACGCTGATGCGCGCCACCTACTACCTCAGCGGGCTGGCCAAGGCGATGATCGATGGGCAGTTGCCGGTGGTGCGGGGCGAGAAGGGCGAAGGGGAGTGAGCACCTTTCAAGAGCCGCTTTCGGGCAAACGAAAGCGGCTTTTTTGTTGACTCTGTTCACTGTGGCTTGCGTGGGAACGGGCTTGCCCCGCGATTGCAGTGTCCGCCGCCATGTGCCAATCGGTGCCTCAGGCCCGGCGCAAGGCTGCGGCCAGGGCAACGGTCAACAGCACCGCCAGCAGCATCGCCAGGGTAATGGTCACGGCAACCCCCAGCGGCTCGAGCAGTGCTGCCACGGCCAGGTAGAACGCAATCACCCCCACCGCGCCAATCGCATTGCCCCGCACCATCGCCGCCATGCCTGCCCGGCCGGCCTGCAGATGGGCGAACACCATCAACGGCCAGGCAATCACCGGGATGGGCGCGAGCATGCCGCTGGTGGCTGGCCCCAGCCAACTGGCCAGGCTGGTGGTGACCATCAGCAAGGTGGTGGCGGACACCATGCGCAAGGGGATTTCCCAATAACGGTGGCGCGCTCGGGCCAGGGTGTCGGGCTTGGGTTCGCGGCCGCTGGCGCGGATCAGCACACCGATCAGCAGCAGTGCCACGGCCACCGACACATACAGGTTGCCCCAATGGGTAAAGGCATAGGCCGCCAGCCCGTAGAACAGCACTGCCAGCAGCACCGCCGGGGCCAGCTCGACCTTGCGCGTGGCGTACAGGTAGAAGGCATAGGTGGCCTGCACCGCCGCCAGGCCGCCCAGCGCGCCGGGTACCGCGTTCAGGGCGAATGCGCTGCCCTGTTCCAGGCTCAGGAAGGTCATCACCAACCCCGAGGTGATCGGCAGGCCGGACAGCAGGCCGCCCAGCAGGCTGCCCCAGCGGCGCGCGGCGAGGGAGATGGCCCACATCAGCAGCGGGGTGACCAGCAGTTTCAGGTAAAGCAGGGTCATTGCGGGGTATCCAGGCTTGCAGAACGTGCGCCCGCCGTTGGCATTGGGCGGGCGCGGATGGCTCGGCCGCGGCTGGCCCCCAGTGCCTGGGCCAGGTCGGCGATGATGTCGTCGCTGTGTTCGATGCCCATCGACAGGCGCGCCATGTCCCGCGGCACACCGGCCTTGGCCAGCGCTGGGTCGTTGAGCTGGCGGTGCGGGGTGGAGGCGGGGTGGCAGGCCAGAGGCTTGGCGTCGCCGATATTGACCAGTCGCATCAGCAGTTGCAATGCATCGATGCAGCGCACGCCGGCCACCTGGCCGCCCGGGATGCCGCACAAGAGGATCGACGCGGTCTTGCCCGCGTCCATCGCGGTTGCGCTTGCAGGTAATGGGCTGCCGAGGCATGGCCGCGACACCCCGCTAACCAGGCCAAGCGCTCATTCAGTTGGGGCATGAGCACTGGCTTTGGTCAGGCGCGACAAACCCCGCATGAGGCGCTGCCTGATGCCATGATGAAGCAACAGTGGCAGGATATTCACCAGCAATACCGCGCCCAGATAGCTCGCCGACAGCGAGGTCGCGCGCAGATGGATGGCTATCGACAGCAGGGCGATCAGCACCAGGGCCCCGCGCCTGGCGGGGGTGACCGCTGGGTTGTCGTTCAATACGTAGCCGCCTAGCGCCAGCAGGAACGCAACGACGAAACCGAGCAGGGCGCCCACATACTGCGCCTGGCACGGTATGGCAATGAAATCGCGGCTGGCCGCGATCGTCAGGCCAACCACGCCAGCCAATGACGACATCATCACGAAGCAAAACAGCGCAGGCAGGTTTCGCCTTAGCCACGCGTACGCCAATGCTTCTTCCTGGGCTTCCCTTCGACGCGACTTGTTGGTGGTGACAAAGGCCGCCAACAGGCCGGCACCATAGCCACCCAGGGTCATGGCGGCGAAGTTGGTCAGCACCCCGGCCAGGTCGATGCGGATGGTATGGTTATCGGCTTGATCCAACTTGTTCTTTTTCGTTCCGAGCAGGGCGCTGCGAACTTCATCGCTGATGTCTTCGCGCTTGAGTTGTTCATCGATCGCTGTGACTTCCTGCGCAATCACCGTCAAGGCCCGTTTGGCTTGGAGGCTGTCGGCCGTCACCGAGAAGAAGATCAACAAGGCACCTATGGTGGCGATCATGAAGCCCGCGAGATAACTCCAGGAAGTTCTGAGCTTGTACGGGATTGCGGCCGCGACAATCGCGAACAATGCCCAGACCAGGATAATTTGCAGATGGAATGCAGGCCCAGCGTCATTGAGCAAGGGGGTAAGCATGTACTGCTTGAGCACACTTGAAAGCGATAGGGGGCAGCCAGTCGGGATTACGTGCATCGTGCTTGTCTGGTACGCGTGGATACCAGTTTGCTCCTCAGTAGGTGACGCACTAGCTTAGCGCGAGGTGCTGGCTAAATGATATTGGCTGGCGCAGCGTCTTGACGCTCGCTGGCGCTCAACGCTGCGCCGAAGGGGTTTGCCGACGCTGGGTTTCCTCGTCGAGATAGCTGAGCAGCGCAGATACTTCGAGCTCCCCCAAGCGCATGTTCGGCATCGCCAGCTGGTTGTACTGCTGGTACAGCAACATGGCCAGCGGGTCTTTCTCTGCCAGCATCCGGTCCGGTTCCATCAGCCAGCGTTTCAACCAGGCCTCGTCGCGCTGGCGGGTGATCCCGAGCAGGTCCGGGCCAAGTGCGCGGGTGGCTCCGGGCTCGGCGTCGCCGAGGGTGTGACACGATGAACAGCGGGTCCTGAACAGTTGCTCGCCGGCACTGGGTGGGCGGATCTGCGGGGCCTGGGCCTGGCTGTAGTCGTGGTGCTGGGCGCTGGCGGTCTTCCAGTTGTGCAGGCTGTTGGCCAGGCGGTCGGCGAGGATGTACGGGCTTTCGAAGGGCGAGGCCTTCATCCAGCGGCCGGTGGCCTGGTTGCCGATGATCAGGCTGAGGTTGTGGTCTTTGCTTCGGCCGTTCTCCAGGCCCTCGATGTACAGGCCCAGGCTGCGGCGCAGTTGCTCGATGTCGGCGGCATCGCCGGTGAGCAGGGTCCAGCCGGGGCCGATGGCGAACTGCTGGGCGTAGCGCTTGAGGGTGGCGGGGGTGTCGTTGTAGGGGTCGATGCTGATGGAGTAGAAGAAGATGTCCTGGCCGACGCGCTCGCCCAGCAGCTTCTGCACCTGGCGCAGGCGCGCGGTCTCCACCGGGCAGGAGTCGCCGCAGCCGGTAAAGATGAAGTTGATGGCCACCACCTTGCCTTTGAGCAGGTCGTCGAAGAAACGCACCTTGTCGCCGTCCTGGGTGAGCAGGACGACGTTGGGGAAGTAGTCGGCGCCCCAGGGCGTGGCTTGCGCGGGCGTGGGAGGCAGTGAGCAGGGCAGGCAGAGCATCAGCAGCAGCAGGCACAGCAGGCGGCACATGATTCGACCCTCTCGATCAAGCGGGATGACCTGGGAGCAGGATGGCGTGGAGCGGGCTTGCCGCGCACGCCGGCAAGCCCGCTGCCACGCCCGTCACAACATCAGCGCACGCTCACCGGCACGGTCACGCTCTGCCCCAGTGCCGATTTCACCGTCACCGAGGGTGGCGAGGCCGGGCCGCTGCCGGTGGTGGTCACCGACAACCGCCAACGGCCGCCGCTGCCGCTGGCACTCAAGGTGGCGACCCCCAGCTCCAGCGGGCCGCTGGTGGTGTTGGTGGTCACGCGGATGCTGTTGCCGCTGTACACCGTGGTGGTACCGGCGATGTCCCAGGTCCAGCGGCTGTTGCTGCGTAATTGCACGCTGGCGCTGCTGACCTGGATCTCGTCCATCGGCAGCGCTGGCGACACCGCGATGCTCACCGTGGCCGGGGCCAGCGACTCGAGGCCTTTGGCATCGCGGGCGGCGTAGGTGAAGCTGGCGGTGAACGGGCTGGCGACCGTGGCTGGCGGGGTGTAGGTCACCTGGGTGGCGTTGCTGCTGGTTACGCCCTGGCCGGAATCGGGCTGGGCCAGGCTGCTGACGCTCAGCGGCAGGTTGCCGTCGGGGTCGGTGTCGTTGGCCAGCACGTTGAGCACCAGCGGCTTGCCCGCGGTAGTGGCGGCGCTGTCGTTGACGGCCACCGGTGGCTTGTTGGCGTCGTTGCCCGGGCCGCTGCTTGCGGTGCGGAAGCTCGGCAGGGCCGCGGAATTGACGTATTGCACGCCATCCCAGCCCGGCAGTGGGGTCGGCATCAGCTGGAACTGGCCAGGGTGCTCCAGGTCCCAGCGCAACAGCATGGACGTATCCTCGTGCTGGGTATTGTGGCAGTGCTCCATGTAGGTGCCGGCGAACTCACGGAAACGAATGGCCACTTCCAGTTCTTGCGAGGAATCGGTGTCCTCGCCGATGCGGTAGACATCCTTGCGCGCCCACTTTTCCCACTCCGGCGGCGCCTTGCCGTCGCGGCTGAGGATCACGCCTTCCTCGAAGTGCACATGCACCGGGTGGCTCCAACCGTTGCCGCCGTTCTTGATCTTCCACACTTCCAGCGTGCCGTCGCCGCTGAAGCCGCCGTCGGTGGCTTCGTTGGCCAGTTGCGGGGCGGCGCTGATACGCCGCGGGTCCATGCTGTAGCCGAAGCCACCGTCGGTCTTGATGGTCCAGGGGGCGCTGTCGGTGCCGTCGGAGCGGCCGAACAGGAACTCGCGATGGCGCGCGGCCTGGATCTTGGCCTGGTCGCTGGCGCTGTTGCGGTCGATCGGCAGCGGGATCATGGTCAGGCCGGCGGCCTTGCCAGGTTTGGCTGGTTCATACAGGGCCGGGTTCATGCTGACATCCTGGCCGCTGTAGGGTTGCACGATCAGTTGCAGGAACTTGCCGACCACCGGGTCGCCGCCGTCCCATTCCGGGCCCTTGCTGGTCTGCTTGATCACCGCCTTGTACTGCCCGGACAGCACGTCGGCCAGGGGGATGGCCCGGCTCGGGCCTTTGCCGCTTTCGTGCTCCATCAGGTTGACGAAATACAGCTTGTCGCCGACGGCAATGCCGTTGCGGGCGAAGTTGATGATGATGTCGTAGCGCTCGGCAATGCCTTGCAGCGGCAGGATGGCGTTGTTGTCCTGCAGGTCGCCGTTGCCGTTGAGGTCCATGCTGCCGTCGAACGGCACGGCGTGTTCCATGATGTTGCCGTCGTTGCCGATCATGTGGAACGGCACGCGGTTATAGGACAGGTTGGAGCCGGCCGGGCCCTTGAACTCGCCGCTGTTGCCGGCCACCTCACGGACCACGGCGAACTTGAAGTAGCGCGACACCGAGCCGTTGAGGATACGAAAGCGATAGCTGCGCGCGCGCACCTTCAACTTGGGCTGGTACTGCCAGTTGACCAGGATCTGGTCACCGAGGAAGCCGTCGGTGTTGAACGGGTTGAACCACAGTTGGCCGGCGGCATCCCAGGCCTTGTCCGCCACCAGCAGGTTGACGTCGTAGTCGCGGTTGCCCCAGGGCATGGCGCTACCACTGGGAAAACGCAGGTTGACGCCGTCCTGCAAGGCTTCGTTGCCGCGGTCCAGCGCCGAGTAGTAGTTCATCATCACCGCGTTGCCCTTGTAGACGTTCTGCGCGGTGAAATCGAGCATGTGGTCGTGGAACCAGTGGCTGCTCATGGTCTCGCGCCAGTCGCCGCGAATCTTGATGCTGCCGTTCTCGCAGGTTTTCAGGCCGGGCGAGGTGTCGTTGACGTACAGGGTTTCGCCCGGCGCGCAGGGGAACGCCGCGCGCGGGTCCTGGGCGCGGGTGTTGATGGTGTCGTAGCCGGCCAGCTGGATCGGCCAGCGGTAGTCATAGTACTGGCCTGGGAAGAAGTAGGCGTTGGCGAAGCCGTCGCTCTCGGCCGGCGAGTGACCGTTGTGCTCGTGGGTGGAGATGGTGTGCAGGCCGAAGCCATTGTTGGCCGAGGGGTCGATGGGCAGGGCGTTGTAGTGGCGCATCAGCAGCGGCTGGCCGTAGCGCACCATCAACAGCTTGACCGGGAAGGTGCCGTCGAAGGTCCATAGTGCCTTGTGGTTCTGTAGCGGCATCCTGGGGTGGAAACGCGTGTCGATGCCCTTGGTGGTCCCCAGGGTGGTGGGGATGTCGGAGGTCTGGTAGTACAGGCCGCCGGGGGCGAATTCGCCCTTGGCGTAGTTGTGCAGTTGCTTGCGGTCGCGCAGGCCCTGGTTGATGCGCGCGCCGGCCTGGGCGGTCTTGAACGCGGCCTGCGGGTAGAACTCGTTCCAGCGCTGGTGCGACCAGCCTTTTCCTGGCGGCCGCCCTTCGGCGGGCGAACCGACGCCGCTGCGGTTGAGGAACATCTCGATCTGCGCTTTCCATGGGTTGCGGTCGAGCACGTTGGCGTACTGCGACGGGAACGGCGTCAGCCCCGGCTGAGTGAGGAAGGCCTCCAGGGCATTGCCGTTGGGGCTGCTGCGCGCGGCGTAGTCGGGGTCTTGCGCGGGCGCGGCACCGATCACGGGGGGCGGGAACGTCAGCGCGTAGGGCGGGGTGGCCGGGTCGAGCTTCTCCGGGCCGAACTCCTCGAACAGCAGCAGTTGCTGGGTGAACGGCTCGGCGCCGAACAGTGGGCTGGGCTTGCCGTTGGTGGGGTACTTGCGCGAGGTCTGTAAGGTGGGGGGCAGCACGTTGTTGCTGGTCACCGTGGCGCGGTCGCCATAGGCGCCGTTGCTGAGTTCCAGCGCGCCCTGGTTGGCCTCGGGCATGGTCTGCAGTGCGTCCAGCGCCGCCGCTGCATCCACCGGGTTGGCTGGCGGATCGCTGTAAGCGGACGGGTCGGTGGGGGGAGGCGGGCTCACGTCGTCGAGCGACCCCGCGACCGCGCCGGCCAGCCCGAGGCTGAGCAGCAGTGCCGTGAGGGAAGACAACCTGAACACTGGGAAGGAGGTTGCTGCTGGTTTGTTCATTGCCGTATGCCCCGTGTTGTGCAGACCGGCATCTGGGCCACCGCACGGGGTGGCGATGTGCCTTGCAGGGGCTTGAGCAATGGCTGTGCCAAGAGAAAAAGGGCGAAAAGCTGCATGTTTCAAGATGTTGCAATAATGCGAAAGAGAGGCGCTTCGCGGTTTGCCGCAAAGCTGGGGACAGGCACCCACTGCTGGGTGGGGAATGCCCCCCACATGGCTTTGCCATACCGGTGCCGCCTGCGGCAGAAGGGGCGACATCATCTGTCGCCCCTTCGTGCTCAAGGCCTCAGCTCGCGTTGCCCAGCTGCTTGAGCAAGGCCTGCAATGTCGCCTTGCCCGAATCATCCAAACCGAACACTGGCCGACGTGGCTCGCCCACCGCCAATCCGCTCATCGCCAAACCGGCCTTGGTGGTCGCTGGCAAGCCGCCCTTGAGGATGAACTCGAGCAAGGGCAACTGGCGGTAGAACAGGGCCTTGGCCTGTTCCAGCTCGCCGGCCAGCACGGCCTTGTACAACTGCTGGTTAAGTTCGGGAATCAGGTTGGCCGCCGCGGTGCACCAGCCCGCGGCACCGGCGACGAAGGCCTCCAGCGCCAGCGGGTTGCAGCCGTTGTAGAACGGCACCTGGCCTTCACCGAGCAACTGCAGCTTGTGCATGCGCTGGATGTCGCCGGTGCTCTCCTTGACCATGGTCACGTTGTCCACTTCGCGCACGATGCGCAGGATCAGCTCCACCGGCATGTCGGTGCCGCTGGTGGCCGGGTTGTTGTAGAGCATGATCGGGATGTCGACAGCCGCGCCGATGGCGCGGTAGTGCTGGAGGATCTCCGCTTCGCTGAGCTTCCAGTAGGCCGCCGGCAGCACCATCAGCGCATCGGCGCCATGTTGCTGGGCGAAGCGTGCGCGGCGCACCGCGCCGGCGGTGGTCAGGTCGGAAACGCTGACGATGCTCGGCACGCGCTTGCCGATGCGCTCCAGGCTGTATTGCGCCACCTGTTGCCATTCACTGTCGCTCAGGTAGGCGCCTTCGCCGGTGCTGCCCAGCGGAGCGATGGCGTGGACGCCGCCTGCGACCAGGCGGTCGATGGACTGCCCCAGCGCGGGCAGGTCGAGCTGTTCGCCGTCGGCGCTGAACGGGGTGATGGTGTAGCCGATGATGCCGTGGAATCGATTAGTCATTGTGCAAGGCTCTCAAGCAAGGCGTAAAGGGATCAGTTCAGGCAATCGGCGTGGCTGCGCAGCGCCTGCCGGGCGTAATAGTTGAAGGCGGCGCCGTGGCGCTTGGGCCGGTCGATCCAGTCGTGGGCGTCGCGGCCCAGCGCCGGGGCGATCGGCTTGATGGTGCCGGCGGCCATCGCCAGCAGTTGCAGGCGCGCGGCGCGCTCGATCAACTGGGCGTAGACGCAGGCCTGCTCGATGCTGGCGCCGGTGGACAGCTGGCCATGGTGCGAGAGCAGGATGGCGCGCTTGTCGCCCAGCGCGGTGCTGATGATCTCGCCTTCCTCGTTGCCCACCGGCACGCCCGGCCAGGCTTCAAGGAATGCGCAGTCCTCGTACAGTGGGCACAGGTCCATGTGCGAGACCTGCAACGGCACTTCGAGCATCGACAGGGCGGCCACGTGAGTGGGGTGGGTGTGGATGATGCAGTCGACATCCGGGCGAGCGCGGTACACCCAGCTGTGGAAGCGGTTGGCCGGGTTGGGCATGCCCTGGCCTTCGAGCACCTCGAGGTCTTCGTTGACCAGCAGCAGGTTGCTGGCGCTGATTTCGTCGAAGCCCAGGCCCAGTTGCTGGGTGTAGAAGGTGCCAGGTTGCGGGCCGCGGGCGCTGATCTGCCCGGCCAGGCCCGAGTCATGGCCATGGTCGAAGAGAATTCGGCAGGTCAGGGCCAGCTTTTCGCGCACAGTCCACGTATTATCGGCGAGCGAGCCTTGCATCTGCGTCAGTGCCTTTTGCACCAGCTGGTCTTTGCTGAGGGTAAGGGTGTTGGCCATGGGGAACTTCCTCTGTGGCGTGATGTTGGGTGCCAGGGCTGGCTCGCCCCCGAGCTTTGGACGGTGAGGGGGCGAACCATCACATGACACAAATCATCCTATATGACACAAAGTGTCATGCGCAAGTGCGTTCGTTCGGGAAACCCGCGTCACATGTCTATCCGACTGAAATTGCTGAGAAAGAAACTGGGCATCACCCTTGAGCAGCTGGCTGAGAAATCCGGCATGACCAAGAGCTACCTGTCCAAGGTCGAGCGTGGCCTCAACACGCCGTCGATCGCTGCTGCGCTGAAGCTGGCGCGGGCGCTGAACGTCAATGTCGAGGAGCTGTTCGACGGTGAACACGACGGCCAGGCGCGCTACAGCCTGGTGCGCCGTGGCGAGCGCCAGGCGCTGGTGGGCGGTGGCGAGGGGCCAGGCTATGCGGTGTTGACCTCGCAGGTAGGCCAGCGCAGCCTGCTGCCGTTCCTGATCCAGCCGCCGAGCGAGTTCAGTGACCCGACCTTCAAGGAACATGCGGGGGAGGAGTTCCTGTTCGTCCACGCCGGGCAGGTGGAGGTCGACTTCATGAGCGAGCGGGTACTGCTGGAGGCCGGCGACGCCCTGCATTTCAATGCCCAGACCCCCCACCGCCTGCGTTCGGTGGGCGAGCACCAGGCGCAGTTGCTGGTGGTGGTGCAGGGCGGCGAAGGCTGAGGGCCGGCGATGATCGAGGCCTCGCGGTTCTGGCGTGATCCGGCATTGCCTTTTGTCGAGGCCCGGCGTGTCGGCGACGGCCGCCAGGTGTGCTATGCGGCGCATTCCCACGAGAGCTTTTCGATCGGCCTGATCACTGGCGGGCGCAGCCGCTACCTGACCGGCAACGCCCGGCACGAGGTGGCGGCGGGCACCACGGTGTTGATGAACCCGGGGGTGGTGCACAGCTGCAACCCGATCGACGGCCAGCCGTGGTCGTACCTGATGCTGTTCGTCGACATGCCTTGGCTGTTGGCGCGAGGTTTCCAGCTGCCCTCGGCGGCCTTGAGCACGTCGGCGGCGTTGTACGGGCAGTTGCTGGGGCTGTTCGCCGCGCTGTTCGAGCCCGGGGGCGAGGGCCGGGAAGCGCAGCTGGAGGCGTTCTTCAGGGCCTTGCCGCAGTTGCTGGAGGTCGATGCGATTGGCCTGGCTGCAGGTCAGCCGCGCCTTGAGCTGGCCGCCGCGTTCATCCGTGCCCATCGCCTCGACCCGCTGACACTGGAGGACATCTGCGCCGCCGCGGGCCTGTCGCGGGCCTACCTGATCCGCGCGTTCGCCAAGCGCTTCGGCCTGACGCCCCATGCCTACCTGCTCGACCAACGGGTGCAGCATGCCCGGGCGCAACTGCGCGCCGGCAGGCCGATCGCCGAGGTGGCGCTGGAGGCGGGTTTCGCCGACCAGGCCCATCTGCAGCGAGCATTCAAGCGACACCTGGCGGCCACGCCGGGGCACTATCGCAACGGCTGAGCCCCGCGATTGGGCCCTGACCGTCCACCTCACACCATCAGGTACAACGCGCTCGCCACCAGCAACCCCGCCAGCAGCCGATTGAGCAAGCGCATTCGCCACGGCTCGCCCAGGTACTGGCGGATCATGCTGCCGGCCCAGGCCCAGCTGGCCACCGACACAAAGCAGATTGGGCCATAGATCCAGGTGAACAACCACAGCAACGGCTGCTCGCCCGCCGTGTAGGCGCCAATGCCGGCCACGGCTGCCAACCAGGCCTTGGGGCTCAGCCACTGCATGGCTGCGCCATGCCATGCGCTGGGTGCTTGTCGGCTATCGTCGCTGCCAAGCCGACCATCGTCACTGGCCAGCTTCCAGGCCATGTACAGCAGAAACAGCACCCCACCCCAGTGCAGCAGGCGCCCCAGCAGTGGCCAGCGCAGCAGCAGCTCGTGCACACCCAGCCCCACCAGCACCAGCAGTAGGCAAAACCCCAGGGTGGCGCCGGCCGCATGCCCGAGGCTGGCGCGCAGGCCGTGGCGGGCACCGCTGCCCAGGGCGACGATATTGACCGGGCCAGGGGAGATGGAGGCGGCCAGGGCGAAGGCGGCCATGGACAATGTCAGGCTCATTGACGGGTTCCTTGTTGGGTGGGTGGCGGGGCTATCCTGGCCGAGGCTTGAGCGTGGGTATTGAACGAAAATGCCCTCTGGCCCATCGAGGTTACAGCGCAGCCCCGAGACCTGGCAGGGTCCCTGTAGGCCCCGGTTTGCCGGCGAAAGGCTGCAACGCAGGGCGCATGCCAGGTGGTGCAACTGCTACAGCTTTTGTAATAGTTTTGCGCTATCAGAGAATTCTGCTTCGATTGTAGGATCGTCTTCCCTATTTTCTATCAAGGTCTATATGAGCACCTTCGCGGAGCCCCCCAGTCCCTGGCCATCCCGGCCTTCCTCCCCGCGTTCCCGTGACGCTTCCCCAGTGAGTACCCGCTAATGGAATGGCTAGCCGACCCCACGGCCTGGCTGGGCCTGTTGACGCTCATCGTCCTCGAGCTGGTGCTGGGTATCGACAACCTGGTGTTCATCGCCATCCTGGCCGACAAACTGCCGCCCCACCAGCGTGACCGCGCCCGGGTGATCGGCCTGTCGCTGGCGCTGATCATGCGCCTGGGCCTGCTGGCCAGCATCTCGTGGATGGTGACGCTGACCGCGCCGCTGTTCGAGGTCTTCGGCAAGAGCTTCTCCGGCCGTGACCTGATCATGCTGTTGGGTGGTGTGTTCCTGTTGTTCAAGGCCACCATGGAGCTGCACGAACGCCTCGAGGGCCATGTCGCCCAGGCCGGCGGCGCGGTGCGTCATGCTGCCTTCTGGCCCATCGTCGCGCAGATCGTGGTGCTGGATGCGGTGTTCTCCCTGGATGCGGTGATCACTGCCGTTGGCATGGTCGAGCATTTGTCGGTGATGATGATCGCGGTGATCTTCTCCATCGGCATCATGATCGTCGCCAGCAAGCCGCTGACCCGTTTCGTCAACGAACACCCGACGGTGATCATGCTGTGCCTGGGCTTCTTGATGATGATCGGCTTCAGCCTCACCGCCGAGGGCCTGGGCTTCCATATCCCCAAAGGCTACCTGTACGCGGCCATCGGTTTCTCGCTGCTGATCGAGCTGTTCAACCAGCTGGCCCGCGCCCGCCGCAAGCGCAGCGTGCAGCAGCATCGGCCGCTGCGCGAGCGCACCGCCCATGCCGTGCTGCGCCTGATGGGCGGGCGCCGGGTAGAGGCTGATGAAGTGGGTGAGGAGATCGCCGACCTGGTGGCAGGTGGCGACGAGCAAGTGGTGTTCGACCGCCGTGAGCGGGTGATGATCAGCGGCGTGCTGAACCTGGCCGAACGGCCGATCCGCACCGTGATGACGGTGCGCGCCAAGGTCGATGCCATCGACCTTTCGCAGCCGGCCGAGGTGATCACCCAGGCCCTGGTCAACTCGCCATACTCACGCCTGCCGCTGATCCGCGAAGGCCGTATCGAGGAACCGCTGGGCTTCGTGCACAAGAAGGAGCTGCTCAAGGAGTTGCTGGCCGGCAACCAGCCCGAGCTGGAAACCCTGGCCCGTGCCCCGCTGAACCTGCTGGAGAGTTTCAGCATTCTCAACGCCCTGGAGCAGATGCGCGGGCAGTCGACGCACATCGCCTTCGTGGTCAACGAGTTCGGTGATTTCACCGGCGTATTGACCATGACCGACATCCTCGAGTCGATTGCCGGCGAACTGCCGGACGCCAGCGAGGTGGAGGGCCCGGGCGTGGTCGAGGAGGAGGGTGGCTTTGTCGTCAGCGGCGCCTTGAACCTGGCCCAGGTGCAGGCCCGTACCGGCTTCGTGGCCCGCGCCACCGAGGACTACCAGACCCTTGCGGGCCTGGTGATGAGCTTGCTGGACCGCCTGCCGGTGGTCGGTGATCGGCTGGCCTGCAATGGCTGGGTCATGACCGTGGTCGCGGTGGAGGAGCGCCGGGTGCGCCAGGTGCGCCTTACACCGGGCGCCGACGTTGACGCAGCAGGTGCTTGAAACCTTCGAGCACCAGCACCAGCACCGCGGCCCAGATCGGCAGGTAGGTCAGCCACTGGTCCGGGCCGATGGTTTCGCCCAGCAGCAGGGCCACTGCCACCAGCAGCACCGGCTCGACGTAGCTGAGCAGGCCGAACAGGCTGAACGGCAATAGCCGGCTGGCCAGCACGTAGGCGATCAGGGCGCTGGCGCTGATCGCCCCGAGCAGCGGGATCAGCCCGTACAGGCCCGGGTGCTCGGCCAGGTCCGCGGCTGACAACGGGCCCTGGATGACGAAGTACAGGGCCCACGGCAGCAGCAGGCCCATGTCGCACCACAACCCCCCCAGGTGGTCGGTGCGGCAGCGTCGGCGCAGCACGAAGTAGATCGGGTAGCCGATCATCACCAGCAGCGTCTCCCAGGCGAAGCTGCCATGTTGGTACAGCTCGTGGCCGACCCCCAGGGCCGCGCAGCCGACCGCCACCTTCTGCAGGCGCGACAGGCGCTCGCCGTAGACCAGGCGTCCGGTCAGGACCATGGCCAGCGGCAGCAGGAAATAGCCCATCGACACTTCCAGGCTGCGCCCATGCAAGGGGGCCCAGAGGAACAACCACAGCTGCACGCCCATCAGCCACGAGGTGCCGAGCATGCCCAGCAGCAGGATCGGGCGGCGGCGCACCCGGCCAAGCAGTTCGCCGACCCGTTTCCAGTCCTTGGACACCAGCATGAACAGGGTCAGGCAGGGCAGGGTCAGCAGGGTTCGCCAACCGAAGATCTCCTCGCCGTCGAGGGGCTTGAGCAAGGAGGTATAGAAATACATCACGGCGAACAGACAGGACGCCATGACCGACGAAAGAATGCCTTTTGACACGAATGCCTCGGAAACGGGAAGTGGGCGGGTGGGTCAGCCGCGCATGATCTCAGGGGCGTTGCCTTGCGGCAACCGTGGGCTGCCGGGACGCGCGGCCAAGGCCAGGAGCAGCTCGTGGGCGGGCATCGGCCGGGCGAACAGGTAGCCCTGCTGGAAGTCCACCCCGTGGCGCGCCAGGTAGTCGCGCTGCACTTCGGTTTCCACGCCTTCGGCGACGATGCCCAGGTCCAGCTTGGCCGACAGCTCGATGATGGTGTCGAGGATATGCTGGGACAGCGCGTCGCCGCCGATCATGGCGACGAAGCTCTGGTCGATCTTCAGGTAGTCGACCTTGAACTGGCGCAGGTAGTTGAGGCTGGACACACCGGTGCCGAAATCGTCGAGGGCGATCATCACCCCTTGTGCATGCAGCTTTTCGAACAACTCGAGGGTCACCGGCGTGGGTTCGAGCAACTTGCGTTCGGTCAGCTCCAAGGTCAGCACCACCCGCCCTGGAGGGAAGTGCTGGAGGAAGGTCTGGCAGTCGTCGAGCAGGCTCAGGTCGCGGCAATGGTCGGCGGTGATGTTGACGCCGACATGAAAGCCGTCCTCCAGCAGTGCGACGTGAGGGGCCAGGGCCTGGGCCGTGGCCAGCATCAGGCTGCGGGTCATGGCGACGATCTGGCCGCTGTGCTCGGCGTAGGGAATGAACAGGTCGGGGCGTACCAGGCCTTCGCGTGGGTGCTGCCAGCGCATCAGCACCTCGATGCCGGCCCAGTGATAGTCGCCGTTGCGCACCACCGGCTGGAAGTAGGGCACGAACTCGTTGGCCTCCAGCGCCCGCTCCAGTTCGGCGCGTGGGGAGCTGGCCCTGCGCAGTTGCCAGCGGCAGGCAGCGCCGGCGAGCACGCCCAGCACCAGCAGCAGGCTCAGCAGCGCCGGGTAGCGCGCGCGCATCACCTCGCCGGGCTTGCTGGCGGCATAACCGCCATGCACGCTGAACGGGTAGCGGGTGGAGGAGAAGGTCACCGCGGCGCTGGCCGCTACCGGCGGTGTGCCCGAGTGAACCTTGCCATTTGCGCCCATCCAGTGGTTGCCCACCTGTACTTGCAGTTCGTCGTCCTCGCCGATCAGGCGCAGGGCGGTGAGCAGGTGGCCGCCGTCCACGGTGCTGATCGCCCCGCGATCCCCTGCGCTCACCCGGTAGACCAGCAGCGGGTGGCCTGGGGTGACCGAGTTGCCGTCCATCAGCCACAGTTGCCCGTCGGTATAGTCACGGGCATCCACCGGCTCGTCGAAATCGCCGAACAAGGACGAGCAATAAAGGGTGTCGTGGTCGAACAGGTTGGTCGAGCGCACGAAGGCGTTGCGGGTGACCTCCCCGCGCAGCGCCAACTGCACCTGTTCGCAGGGCAGGCCGGCCATGGGCAGCAGATGGTTGGCGGCGATGGAGAGGCTGTCGAGGATCTGCTCGATATGCCCGACCACCTCTTTGGCGGTGGTCTGGCTGCTGACGTGCAAGTCGTGTTCGGTCTGCCAGCGCATCACCAGTAGCCCGCAGAGCAGCGGCAGCACGCCTACCACCCAGGGCAGCAACGAGCGCCAGCTCCAGCGGGCAGGACGTTTGGCGGTCAGTGGCATGGGCAGGTAAACCTTGTGGCTCGCGGGCGTGATGAAGCGAAGGATAGCCGTTTGTCGACGCAGGCTGCCAACTAAAGCGCGACAAAGCCATTTACGCCCTGTAGAATCGATTTACGAATACAACAATAAGGTTCTCCGCTTCCCGGGGAATCAAGCCCGCCGAGAATGGGTCCATATGACATACCATGGGTTCAAGCTGATCATTGGTGACTTCCTTGCCCGTAGCGTGCGCGGCATTCCTTGCTCACCTCCACCCCTGTTCGACATCCAAAGCAACTAATCAACCGTTATTCGCTGCAGATGAGGACACGAACATGGCAGATATCTTCGAAAACCCGATGGGCCTGGAAGGCTTCGAATTCATCGAGCTCGCCTCGCCGACCCCAGGCGTGCTGGAGCCGGTATTCCAGATGCTCGGTTTCACCAAGGTGGCCAGCCACCGCTCCAAGGATGTGCACCTGTATCGCCAGGGTGGCATCAACCTGATTCTGAACAACGAACCCAACAGCATCGCCTCGTACTTCGCCGCCGAGCACGGCCCGTCGGTGTGCGGCATGGCGTTCCGCGTGCGCAACGCCCACGAGGCCTACGCCCGGGCCCTGGAGCTGGGGGCTCAGCCGGTAGAGATCGAAACCGGCCCGATGGAACTGCGCCTGCCGGCGATCAAGGGTATCGGTGGCGCGCCGCTGTACCTGATCGATCGCTACGAAGACGGCAGCTCGATCTACGACATCGACTTCAAGTTCATCGAAGGCGTCGACCGCAACCCGGTCGGTGCTGGCCTGAAGATCATCGACCACCTGACCCACAACGTCTATCGCGGGCGCATGGCCTATTGGGCCGGTTTCTACGAGAAACTGTTCAACTTCCGCGAAATCCGTTACTTCGACATCAAGGGCGAGTACACCGGCCTGACCTCCAAGGCCATGACCGCCCCGGACGGCATGATCCGCATCCCGCTGAACGAGGAATCGTCCAAGGGCGCCGGGCAGATCGAAGAGTTCCTGATGCAGTTCAACGGCGAAGGCATCCAGCACGTGGCCTTCCTCACCGACGACCTGCTCAAGACCTGGGATGCCCTCAAGGCGTGCGGCATGCGCTTCATGACCGCGCCACCGCAGACCTACTACGAAATGCTCGAAGAGCGCCTGCCGGGTCACGGTGAGCCGGTTGACCAACTGCAAGCCCGTGGCATCCTGCTCGATGGCGCGTCCGAGGCCGGCGACAAGCGCCTGCTGCTGCAGATTTTCTCGGAAACCCTGCTGGGCCCAGTCTTCTTCGAGTTCATCCAGCGCAAGGGTGACGATGGCTTCGGCGAAGGCAACTTCAAGGCGCTGTTCGAGTCGATCGAGCGCGACCAGGTGCGCCGTGGCGTGCTGAGCGTCGAGTAACCCGCTTCAGGCTGCACGCTAGCGCGGGGCAAGCCCGCTCCCACATTCAGGTGGGAGCGGGCTTGCCCCGCGCTGCATTTGTGCTGGTTATCGGTTGTCCAGGAAGCGAATGACGGCTTCGCCAACCTGGCGGGTGGAGGCGGGGTTCTGCCCGGTAATCAGGCTGCCATCCTCCATCACAAAGGCTGCCCAGGGATCATCGGCCTGGTGGTATTCGCCGCCACGGGCAATGAGCTCGTTTTCGGTCAGGAACGGCACCACCTTATCCAGTTCGGCCAGTTTCTCTTCCGTGTTGGAGAAGCCGGTTACCTTGCGTCCCTTGAGCAGTAGGCTGTTGTCGCTGAGCTTGATGTTGAGCAGCCCGACCACGCCATGGCACACCGCCGCCACCGCACCGCCGCGCTCATGGATACGCCGCGCCAGCTCCTGCAAGGCTTGGTTGTCGGGGAAGTCCCACATCACCCCATGCCCGCCGGTGTAGTAGATCGCACTGTAGTGCTCGGCCTTGGCCTGGCCGGGGCTCAGGGTGGAACCCAGGCGGTTCATGAAGGCCCGGTCGTTGTACCACTGCCAGTCCAGCTCCGGCGCCATCTGCAAGCTGTGCGGGTCGATGGGTACATAGCCACCGGCCGGGCTGACATAGTCGACGCTGTAGCCGGCCTGCTGCACCTTGTCGACGAAGTGCACGGCTTCACCCAGCCACAGCCCGGTGGCGCGCTTCAAGTCTGGATATTTGGCGGTGTTGGTCAGCACGACCAGGATCTTCTTGTTCATGTGTGCATACCCGTCGAACCCATGGGAAACGGATGGCCAGGCCAGCGAAAGCCTATAGAGCATAGCCGTGCTGCGGCGAGTGTTGTGCTAGTCTGCTGCAAAACAATTGCACCCCAGGGAAAGACCATGGATCAGGCAACTTGCGCCTTTATGCAGGCCGCTATCGACGAGGCCCGCAAAGGCTTGGAAGAGGGCGGTATACCGATCGGGTCGGTGCTGGTGCACGACGGCAAGATCATCGGTCGCGGACACAATCGACGGGTGCAGCAAGGTAGCGCCATCCTGCATGGCGAAATGGACGCCCTGGAAAATGCCGGGCGCCAGCCGGCGCGCGTTTACCAAGAGGCTACCCTCTATACCACCTTGTCGCCCTGCGCGATGTGCAGCGGGGCCATCCTCTTGTACGGCATCAAGCAGGTGGTCATCGGCGAGCACGACACCTTCATGGGTGAAGAGCAGTTGCTCAGCGGCCGTGGCGTGAAGCTCGAGGTGCGCCACGACCAGACCTGCAAGGCGCTGATGCGCGAGTTCATCGCCCGCAAGCCTGAACTGTGGGACGAAGACATTGGCCGCTGAGCAGGACCCATTTGCCGAGCAAGTCATCCAATTGCAGCGCTCGGCGGCGAGGGTGAACGGGCCGAACGAAGTGGTCACCGGTTTCGACTGGAGCACCACCCCCCTCGGGCCTCTGGTGCTGTGGCCCGCGGCGTTGCGTATTGCCGTGGACATGCTGTTGTTGTCGCCGTTTCCCTGCGCGTTGATCTGGGGGCCGGAGCTGACCTTGGTCCACAACCAGGGTTACAAGCTACTGCTGGGCGAAGCCGCGGACATTCAGGGCCAGCGCTTCGATCAGCTGTGGGCGCATGCCTGGGACAGCCTGGGGCCATCGGTGTTCATGGCCCTCGAAGGGCGCGGCAGCCTGCTGGCGGACGCGCCGTTGCCGATCGAGCGTCAAGGCGGCGTGGCAACGGTCTGGGTCACGGGTAGTTTTTCACCCTTGCATGATGACCGCCAGGAGATAGCCGGGTTCCTGCATACCTTGATCGAGACCACCGCCAGTGTCGAAACGACTCGGCAGTGGCGGGAGCTGGCGCAGTCCTTCGAGGCCCGGTTGGCGCATCACCTGGCCAACCCCACGCCCACTTGGCCCTGGTCTGGCGACTTGATGCTGTTGCTCGATGCCGACTTCCGGATCCGTATGGCCAACCCGGCCTGGCAGCGTTTGTTGGGTTGGTCTGAGGAAGAATCGCGGGTGTTCGCGTTGCCGGAACTGTTCCACCCCGCCGAGCGCACCGAGGCCATGCTTGGGCTGAGCGCGCTGCGCCAGGGCGCCGAAATGGACCACTTCGATGGCCGGGTGCGTCATCGCGACGGCCATTACCTGTGGTTTCGCTGGCGGGGTGCCTGCGACCAGGGTTTGCCGGCCCTGGTCGGGCGCAACCTCACCGAGGAGCGGCAAACCGTGCAGCGCCTGGCACAGGCCACGGTGCTCGACAGCCAGCGCATGGAGCCGCTGGTCAAGGTGGCCGGTGGCATGGGCCATGAAATGAACAACGTGCTTTCCGGGGTCAGCAGCAGCCTGGAACTGCTGGACCGGCGTCTGGCCCAGGGCCGCTTGGAAAACCTGGCCGCCTACGTGGCCATGGCCCGCGAGGCTGCCGAACGGGCCATAGGCCTGACCCGCAACCTGTTGGCATTTGCCCGCAGCCAGCCGCTTTGCCCCAAGGCGCTGGACATCAAGCGTGTGCTCGAATCGATGGCGCCATTGTTGCAACAGACGCTCGGTAGCGGCATACAGCTGTGCTGGGAGATGGACGTAGCTCCCTGGACACTGAAACTTGATCCGGACCTGTTTCGCAACGCGTTGCTGCACCTGTGCAGCAACGCCCATGACGCCTGCCTAGGCCAAGGGAAGGTGACGATCCGCATCGCCAATGAGCGGGTCGAGCAGGGCAATACCGGCCACGCCGAGTTGCTGGCAGGCGACTACGTCATGCTGCAGATCGACGACGATGGGCAGGGCATGTCGGCGCAAGACATGCAGCGCGCGTTCGACCCGTTCTATACCACCAAACCCCTCGGCCAAGGGGCCGGCCTGGGTTTACCGATGGTCCATGGCTTTGTGCGTCAGTCGGGGGGGCAGGTCTGGATTGACTCGAAGCTTGAGCAAGGCACGCGGGTCGTACTGATGTTTCCACGCTGTCTCGACAGCGTGCCGGAGCCGGAGTTACCCACAGAAGCCCAGGTCATGGGGGGGCGGCTGCTGGTGGTGGATGACGAAGCCGGCCTGCGGCGGGTGATGACGGAAATGCTCAGCGACCGAGGCTTCGAGGTCTGCGACGTGGCTGACGCCAACAGCGCCTTGGCTGAGTATCGACACCATGGCCCGTTCGACCTGGTGGTGACCGACATCGGATTACCGGGCGGTTTCAGTGGCCGACAAGTCGCCAAGGCCTTGCGCTTGATCGATGCGGATCAGAAGATCCTGTTCATCACCGGTTTCAACGACGATCCGGTAGAGCAGTCGCTGCTCGCCGAGCCAGGTATCGATCTACTGCTCAAGCCCTTCTCGCTGGAGACCCTGGTTGAGCGGATTCGACGCCTGTTGCAGGCGTGAGCGCCTGGCCAGTGCGCGGCCGTCCTCTCAGAGCCCCTGTTGCAGGTAAGGGTCGTCGGGGTTCTGGCGCTCCAGTTCGGCCAGCAGCACCTGGACATTCTGCAATTGTCCGGTTTCTTTCCAGTACTGGATCAGCAGCACCCGCGCCCGGCGATTGGCAGGTTCGCGGCTGAGCACGGCCTCCAACTGCTTTTGCGCGGCATCCACCTGTTCGAGCTGGTGCAAAGTAGTGGCGAGGGTGTAGCGGTAATCGTTGTTCTCCGGTTCCAGCTCCACGGCGCGGGCGAGGGCCAGCAGGGCGTATTCCTGCTGTTCGTGGCGGCTCAGCCACAAGCCCAGTTCATATTGCAGGAACGCCGAATCCGGACGCAGGGCCAAGGCCTTGGCCAGTACCGCGCGCGAAGCGTCGTGCTGCCCCTGGCGCTCCAGCAGGCGGACCTGGGTGGCCAGGGCATCGAGGTTGTCGGGCGCCACCGCCAGGCTGCGCTGCAGGGCCCGGGCAGCGGCATCGAACGCTTGCTCGTGCATGTACAGCCTGGCCAAGTGCACCTGCGCCGCGGCGTCGTCGGGTTGTTGTTCCAAGGTTTGCTCGTATTGCTCCAGGGTGTCCTGCAAGGGGCCGAAGTACAGGCCGATGGCATCGGGATCGAGGCCGAGCAGGGCGTCGACCACGGCGAAGCGCACGCTTTGCTCGTCGTCCTCGAGCAGGGGGCCGAGCACCAGGCTGCGCTGGGCGGCCGGCAACAGGCGACGCACGGCGGCGATCGCGGCCCGGCGCACCATCGGCTCATCGTGCTCGAGGTCCTGCTTGGCCAGTTTCAAGGCTTGTGGCGAGGGATAGTTGGGCAGCTCGGCATACAGGGCGGCGCGGCGAATCGGCGCCAGGTCGTCGCGCTGTAGTTGTTGGTACAGCACCCGCGCGGCACCTGGCTGGCCCTCATGAGCCTGGCGCAGGGCCTTGGCATAGCTGTGCGGGGGCAGGTTGGGCACGCTGGGTTGCGGGGTGCGCCACAGGTAGCCGAGCACGACGGGCACCAGTACCGCGAGCAGCAGGGCGAGCAGGTAGCGGTGGCGTGTGGGCATCGTGCGCGAGGGTCCGTGGCGAATGAAGGCAGAGCTTGGGGCACAATGGCCTGGGCTGCAAGCGACAAGCTCGCTGCCACCTGCCGATGCGGTGGTTGGAGGCCAGCTTTGCTGGCGGAGAAGGCGCCTCGGTATATGGCAGCGGCTTCAAGGGTGTTTATCTGTCAGGCCGGTTTTTGCCGATCCATCATCCAAAAAAAGCCCCGCGGGCCAAGGCCTGCGGGGCAAACGGTTGGGGGAGGAACCAACCAAAGGAGTCTTTACGTCACAAGACAATCATTGCGCGGTGGCGACCACCTCCGGCTGCCAGCCGCCGCCGAGCGCCTTGTAGATTGCCACGATGCCGCTGTACAGCTCGACCTCGCCCTGGGCCTGGGCATCCTCGGCGCTCAGGCGCTCGCGTTCGGCGTCGAGCAGCACCAGGTAATCCACCGTGCCTTCGCGGTAGCGTATCGAGGCCAGCTCGGCCGCCTTGCGGCTGGCATCGCTCTGGCGCATCAACGCCAGCAGGCGCTGCTGGCGCTTGCCGTAGTCGCTGAAGGCGTTGGAGGACTCTTCCAGGGCCAGCAGCACCTGTTGTTCGTAGTTGGCCAGCGCCCCTTCGGCATCTGCCTTGGCGCCGCGCAGGCGGGCACGCACGCTGCCCAGGTCGAACGCCGCCCAGGTAATGCTCGGGCCCAGCGCCCAGGCGTTGGCCGCCGAAGAGCCGATCTGCGAACCGCGTGCGGCGGTGAAGCCGAGAAAGCCGCTGAGGCTGACCCGGGGGAACAGGTCGGCGGTGGCCACGCCGACATTGGCGGTGGCGGCGGCCAGCTGGCGCTCGGCGCTGCGGATGTCCGGGCGGCGGCGCAGCAGCTCGCCGGGGTCGCCCACCGGCAGGGCCTTGGCGATCGCCGGCAGGGCCTTGGGCGACAGATCGACGGCCAGGGCGTCCGGGCGCTGGCCGAGCAGGGTGGCGATGCGGTTCTTCGCCCGCACCTGCGCGGCCTGCAACTGCGGCACGCTGGCTTCGACACCCGCCAGGCGGGCGTCGGCGCGGACCACGTCGAGTTCGTTGCCGACCCCGGTGTCGCGCAGGGTCACGGTGATGTCCCGCGACTGCTGCTGGGTCTTGAGGTTGGCCACGGCGATCTGCTCGCGCAGTTGGGCGCCGCGCAGTTGGCCGTAGGCGTCGACCAGCTCGGCGATCAGGCTAACCTGCAACTGCTGCAGGTCGGCTTCGGCCGCCGCTTCCTGGGCTTCGCTGGCCTCGATCTGGCGCTGGATGCGGCCGAACAGGTCGAGCTCCCAGGCCATGTCCAGGCCCAGGTCATAGCGCTCGCTGTTGACCCGGCGCTCGGTCTGGCCAGGGACCTGGCCCTTGCCCAGGTCGCTGCTGGCGCGGCTGGTGACCACGGGGATCTGGTCGTTGGACACGTCCTCGCGAATCGACCGCGCCGCTTTCAGGCGGGCGAAGGCCACGCGCAGGTCGCGGTTACCGGCCAGCGATGCCTGCACCAACTGGTTCAGCACCGGGTCGTCGAACTGTTTCCACCACAGGCTCTCGAAGCGGCCGCGGTCATAGGCTTTGGCTTCAAGGCCGGCGTCCAGCTTGGCCGGTTCGGTCAGCGGGGCCTGGTAGTCCGGGCCCACCGCGCAGGCCGCCAGGGCCAGTGCCAGCAGGCTCGGGGTCAGGGGCTTGAGCAGCTTCATGGGTGATTCTCCAGCGGCAGAGCAGGCGTGGCCTTGCGGGCCTGGCGTCGTTCGACGAAACGGCGGATCAGGAAGAAGAACACCGGGGTCAGGAACAGGCCGAACACGGTCACCCCGATCATCCCCGAGAACACCGCCACACCCATGGCGTGACGCATCTCGGCGCCGGCCCCGGAGGAGAACACCAGCGGCACCACGCCCATGATGAAGGCGATCGAGGTCATCAGGATCGGCCGCAGGCGCAGGCGGCAAGCTTCCAGCACCGCGGCCAGCGGGTCGAGGCCCTTGGCCTGTTCATCCTTGGCGAACTCGACGATCAGGATCGCGTTCTTGCACGCCAGGCCCACCAGTACGATCAGGCCGATCTGGGTGAAGATGTTGTTGTCGCCGCCGGAGACGATGACCCCGGTGATGGCCGACAGCAGGGTCATCGGCACGATCAGGATCACCGCCAGTGGCAGGCTCCAGCTTTCGTACTGGGCGGCCAGCACCAGGAAGGCCAGCAGCACGCACAGCGGGAACACGAACAGCGCGGTGTTGCCCGAGAGGATCTGCTGGTAGGTCAGGTCGGTCCACTCGAAGGTCATGCCGTTGGGCAGTTCGTCTTTCAGCAACTTCTCGATCGCAGCCTCGGCCTGGCCGGAGCTGTAGCCGGGGGCTGCGGCGCCGTTGATTTCAGCGGTGATGAAGCCGTTGTAGTGCATGACACGGTCTGGCCCGGAGGTGTCGCTGACCTTGAGGAAGGTCGCCAACGGGATCATCTCGCCCAGGTTGTTGCGTACCTTCAGCTGGCCGATCTGCTCGGCATCGAGGCGGAACTGCTGCTCGGCCTGGACGTTGACCTGGTAGGTGCGGCCAAAGCGGTTGAAGTCGTTGGTGTACAGCGAGCCCAGGTAGACCTGCAGGGTGTCGAAGATATCGTTGATCGCCACGCCGTGGGTCTTGGCCTTTTCCCGGTCGATGGCAGCATCGACCTGGGGCACGTTGACCTGGTAGCTGGTGAACAGGCCCGCCAGTTCCGGCACGTTGTGGCTCTTGGCGATGATGTTCTGGGTTTCCTTGTACAGCGCTTCGTAACCCAGGTTGCCGCGGTCCTCGATTTGCAGGCGGAAGCCGCCGATGGTGCCCAGCCCTTGTACCGGCGGTGGCGGGAAGATCGCGATGTAGGCGTCCTGGATGTCGGCGAACTGTGCGTTCAGCGCGGCGGCGATGGCGCCGGCCGACTGGCTCGGGTCCTTGCGCTGGTCGAACGGCTTGAGCGGGGTGAACACGATGCCGCTGTTCGGGCTGTTGGTGAAACCGTTGATCGACAGGCCCGGGAAGGCCACCGAGTCGGCCACGCCCGGTTGTTTCAGGGCAATCTCGCTCATGCGCTTGATCACCGCCTCGGTGCGGTCGAGGCTGGCGGCGTCAGGCAGTTGGGCGAAGGCCACCAGGTACTGCTTGTCCTGGGCCGGAACGAAGCCGGTCGGGGTGGACGAGAAGCCCAGGTAGGTCAGGCCCATCAGGCCGGCATAGACGAACAGGGCGATGCCGCTGGAGCGGATGACCCGGCGCACGCCGCCGACGTAGCGATGGCTGGCGCGGTCGAAGAAGCGGTTGAACGGCGCGAACAGCCAGCTGCCCAGCAGCTTTTCCAGGATCCGCGAGAAACGGTCCTTGGGGGCGTGATGGTCCTTGAGCAGCACCGCGGCCAGGGCCGGCGACAGGGTCAGCGAGTTGAACGCCGAGATCACGGTCGAAATGGCGATGGTCAGGGCGAACTGCTTGTAGAACTGCCCGGTCAGGCCAGAGATGAACGCCGCCGGCACGAATACCGCGCACAGCACCAGGGCGGTGGCGATGATCGGCCCGGTCACCTCGCCCATGGCTTTTTGCGTGGCTTCCAGCGGCTTCAGGCCAAGGCCGATGTTGCGCTCGACGTTCTCCACCACGACGATGGCGTCGTCGACCACGATACCGATGGCCAGCACCAGGCCGAACAGCGACAGCGCATTGAGCGAGAAGCCGAACAGGTGCATCACCGCGAAGGTGCCGATCAGCGACACCGGTACCGCCATCAGCGGGATGATCGAGGCGCGCCAGGTCTGCAGGAACAGGATGACCACCAGGACCACCAGGATCAGCGCTTCGAACAGTGTATGCACCACCGCCTCGATGGAGCCGCGGACGAACACGGTTGGGTCATAGACGATGCTGTAGTCCATGCCCTCGGGGAAGTCCTGCTTCAGCTCGGCCATCTTCGCCCGGACTTGGTCGGAGATCTCGATGGCGTTCGAGCCTGGGCGCTGGAAGATCGGCAGGGCCACCGCCGGCTGGTTGTTCAGCAGCGAACGCAGGGCGTACTGGCTGGAGCCGAGCTCGACCCGGGCGATGTCCTTCAGGCGGGTGATCTCGCCGTCGGCGCCGGCGCGGATGATGATGTTCTCGAACTCTTCCTCGTTGACCAGGCGGCCCTGGGTGTTGATCGACAGCTGGAAGCTGGTCGAACCCGGGGCGGGCGGGGCGCCCAGCTGGCCGGCGGCGACCTGGCGGTTCTGCTCGCGGATCGCTGCCACCACGTCGCTGGCGGTGAGGTTGCGCGAGGCGGTCTTGTTCGGGTCGAGCCACACCCGCAGCGAGTAGTCGCCCATGCCGAACAGCTGCACATCGCCCACGCCGCCCAGGCGCGCCAGCTCGTCCTTGATGTTGAGGATGGCGTAGTTGGACAGGTAGAGCATGTCGTAGCGGTTGTCCGGCGAGGTCAGGTGCACGACCATGGTCAGGTCGGGCGAGGCCTTGTCGACGGTGATACCGATGCGCGTCACCTCTTCCGGCAGCTTGGGCTGGGTGCGGGTCACACGGTTCTGCACCTGCACCTGGGCGTTGTCCAGGTCGGTGCCCAGGGCGAAGGTGATGGTCAGGGTCAGCTTGCCGTCGGCGGTGGACTGCGAGGACATGTACAGCATGTTCTCGACACCGGTGATGGCTTGCTCAAGCGGTGCGGCGACGGTTTCGCCGATCACCTTGGGGTTGGCGCCGGGGAAGTTGGCGCGCACAACCACGGTGGGCGGTACCACTTCGGGGTATTCGCTGATCGGCAGCTGGAACAGCGAGATGGAACCCGCGATCAGCAGCACCAGCGACAGCACCGCGGCGAAGATCGGCCGGGTAATGAAAAATTTCGAAAAGTTCATCGGTGTTGTCCCTTAACCGCGCGGCGCTTGGGCGCTGGCGACTTTTACATTGGCCCCGGCCACTTGCGGCGTCGGGTTGCTGGCCTCCAGGGCCTGGCGCTGCTGGGCGAGGGCGGCGAGGGTCTGCTCGCTGGCCATCGGCGTTTCCTCAGGCGTCACCGGCGAGCCTGGGCGGACCCGCTGCAGGCCCTTGACCACGATGCGATCGTCCTTGCCCAGGCCGCTGCGCACGATGCGCAGGCCTTCGAGCTTGGGCCCCAGCTCCACGGCGCGGTAGGCGGCCTTGTTGTCCTTGTCCATGACCAGCACGAACTTCTTGCCAAGGTCGGTGCCGACCGCTTCGTCGTTGATCAGCACGGCGTCGTACTGGGCGCTGCCGACCAGCTTCAGGCGCGCATACAGGCCGGGGGTGAACTGGCCGTCGCGGTTGTCGAACACCGCGCGGCCACGGATGGTGCCGGTGCGCGGGTTGACCTGGTTGTCGACGAAGTTCATCTGGCCCAGGTGCGGGTTGCCGGTTTCGCTGGTCAGGCCCAGGTACACCGGGGTGCTCTGGCCGCGCTGGCCTTCGCGGGCCAGCTGGGTGTACTTGAGGTACACACGCTCGTCGGCGTCGAAGTAGGCGTAGACCTTGTCGGTGGAGACCACGCTGGTCAACGGGGTGACGTCGGCCGTGACGATGTTGCCGGCGGTGAACTGGGCGCGGCTGACCCGGCCGCTGATCGGCGCGCTGACCCGGGTGAAGCTCAGGTTCAGCCGGGCCAGGTCCAGTTGTGCCTGGATCGCATCGACCCCGGCACGGGCTTCGGCGGCGGCACTGCTGCGCGACTCGGCCAGTTCCGCGGAGATCGCGTTGCTGTCGCGCAGGCGCTCGCCGCGGCGGGCCTCGTTGGCACTGCGAATGGCGGTGGCCTTGGCCTGTTGCAGTTGCGCTTCGAGGCGGCGCACTTCGGCCTGGAACGGGCGAGGGTCGATCTGGAACAGCAGGTCGCCTTTCTTCACCTGGGCCCCTTCGGTGAAGGCCACCAGGTCGATCTGGCCAGACACGCGGGGGCGTATCTCGACGGTTTCCGGGGCTTCGAGGCGGCCGGTGAACTCGTCCCATTCATTGATCGGCTGTTCGATGACCTTGGCGACGCTGACTTTGGGCGCGGCGGGAGCCTGCACGGCGTCGGGTGTGCGGCCACAAGCGCTGAGCACCACCACCGCCAGGGCAGCGAGGGGGAAGCGCAAGGGTTTGAGTGAGTGATCCATGGAGAACTCCGCCAATGTATTAGTAGTGGGCGGAGTGTGAGTGTCTTGCGCGTGACGCACGAATCAAACGGAGCGAAGGTTATTATCACGCGCAATGATGGGTCGCCTGCCATCATCGATCGTTACGCATGATTGCAGAGCGGCACCTCACTGTGTAAGAGCGGCCTCGTGTCGCGAAAGGGCTGCGCAGCAGCCCCAGGATTTCAGCGTTAGCACATGTATCGCCGGGGCTGCTCTGCAGCCCTTTCCGACCGGTCCGACACCTCGGCAAGGCCGCTCCTACAGGGGGGGCGGTGTAGTCAGCGCGGCCCCCCGGATGCCTTTTCGCGCAACGCCTTGGCCACCTGCGCCTCGACCTCGTAGGCCGGCCCCTCCAGCGCCTGGTAGTCGCGGCTATAGCGCCGGGCGAATTCCTCGACCCCCAGTTCCTGGTACTGCTGCACGTGCTTGAGTTCATGGGCCCATAGCGCCACGTTGTCCTGGGCATCGGCGGTGCGGCGGAAGATGATGGTGTCGATCAGGGTCAGCGCATTGACGTCCGGGTTCTGCAGCAAGGCATTGGCCGCGCTGATCTGTTGTTCGTCACCCACCCGGTAGCGTGCCGCGTCGAGCACGGCGAAGTCATACCAGGGTTCGAGCTGGGCGCGGATGTGCAAGGGAATGGGTTGGGTGCCACTGGCAGTGGCTTCCTCGTGGGCCTGGCGCAGGGCGAACACCAGGCTGCCAGTGGCCATGCGCTCGACATCCTGCAGTACCTGGCCGCCTGCTCCAGGGTCCAGGGGCGCGCAGAAGCACACCACCAGGCACACCTGATACTGCCCGGTCGGGCAGCTGTCCTGGGCGCAGGCGGGCAGGGCCAGCAGCAGGCCGAGCAGGGTGCTAGCGAACCTCATCGAAGACGCGTCCGACCAGTTTGCGGCTGGCGTCCAGCACCTGCGCCTGCACGGGCTCGCTGGCCAGCATGCGGCCAACCACCAGTGCGCCGACGCACTGGCTGAGCAGCGCCCAGGCCAGTTCGGGGTCGTCGAGGGTCTCGCTCCACGCCTGATGCAGCGCCACCAGCCAGTGCTCGGCCTGCTCGCGCAGCGGTTGCTCGGCGCGGGCGATTTCCACCCCCAGTGGCGGCAGCGGGCAGCCGCCTTCGGCGTTGTGCAGGTGGGCCAGGCTCAGGTACTGCTCCAGCAGGCGCTTGAGCCGCGCGCGGTCGATGCCATGCTCGGCCTGCCGGCCCAGGGGGCTGTTGCTCAGTTCGCGGTGGACGATTTCGCTGAACAGGTCGTCCTTGGAAGGGAAGTGGTTGTAGAAGGCCCCGCCGGTCAGGCCGATGGCCTTCATCAGCTCGGCCACGCCGGTGGCGGCGAAACCGCCGCGCTTGGCCAGCGCGCCGCTGCTGATCAGCAGTTTTTCGCGGGTCTGTTGTTTATGGTCGGTGGCGTAGCGCATGCGCGAAACCTCGTGGCGCGGGCTTGACGATGGGGTGATCGTAGCATAGCGTTCGTTTACTAAACGATCATTTACCAATGGAGCGGTCCATGGCAGAACAACAAAAGGTCGTGCTGGTGATTGGTGCGGGCGACGCTACCGGTGGCGAGATCGCCAAGCGTTTTGCCCGTGAGGGCTACATCGCGTGTGTGACCCGGCGCCAGGCCGAGAAGCTGCAACCTCTGCTCGACCAGATCCGTGCCGAAGGCGGGCAGGCCCATGGCTTTGGCTCTGATGCGCGCAAGGAAGAGGAGGTGGCCGAACTGGTGGAAACCATCGAGCGCGACATCGGCCCGATCGAGGCCTTTGTCTTCAACATTGGCGCCAATGTGCCCTGCAGCATCCTCGAGGAAACCCCGCGCAAGTACTTCAAGATCTGGGAGATGGCCTGCTTCGCCGGTTTTCTCACCGCCCAGGCGGTGGCCCGGCGCATGGTCACCCGCGAGCGCGGCAGCATCCTGTTCACCGGCGCCACCGCCGGTACCCGTGGCGCGGCGGGGTTCGCCGCTTTCGCCGGGGCCAAGCACGGCCTGCGCGCCCTGGCCCAGAGCATGGCGCGGGAACTGGGGCCACGTAATATCCATGTCGCCCATGTGGTGGTCGATGGCGCCATCGACACCGCGTTCATCCGCGACAGTTTCCCCGAACGCTTCGCGCTCAAGGACCAGGACGGCATCCTCGAGCCTGCGCATATCGCCGACAACTACTGGTTCCTGCATGCCCAGCCGCGCGATGCCTGGACCTTCGAACTTGACCTGCGTCCGTGGCTGGAGCGCTGGTAAGCCCCCCTCATACAAGGATCGAATCATGAGCAAGACCGTCGAGTTCTACCTGGACCTGGGCAGCCCGGCCACCTACCTGGCCTGGACCCAACTACCTGGCCTGTGCGCGCGCCACGCAGCGCAACTGGTGTACAAGCCGATTCTGCTGGGCGGCGTGTTCCAGGCCACCGGCAATGTTTCGCCGATCACGGTGCCGGCCAAGGGGCGCTACGTGTTCATCGACCTGGCGCGCTACGCCTGTCGCTATGGCGTGCCGCTGACCCTACCTCCAGGCTTCCCGGTCAATACCCTGACCCTGATGCGGGGGCTGACCGGTGTCCAGTTGTTTGCCAACGAGCGTTTCGAGGCGCTGCTGAAGGTGCTGTTCACAGGGCTGTTCGAGCACGGGCGCAATCTGGCAGATCCTGCGGTTCTGGAGCAGACCCTGGCTGACGGTGGCTTCGAGGCCGAGGAGTTCCACGAGCTGGCCGCCCGGCCAGAGGTCAAGGACGCCTTGCGCAAAGCCACCGAGGAGGCGGTGGAACGTGGCTTGTTCGGCGCGCCGACGTTCTTCGTCGAGGGGCAGATGTTCTTCGGCCAGGACCGGCTGGATTTCGTCGAACAGGCGTTGGCTCGGCAGGTGTGATGATCTGGGCCATGCCACCCCTGCAGGAGCGACCCAACGCCGCGCCTGCAGATGCTGGGCATGGGTAGGTCAGAAGTTCGCCGGGGTATTGGCGCTGATGATCTCGGCCTCGTCCGGGCCGATGTTCTTGAAGCTGTGGGGCAGGGTGGTGGGGATATAGTAGCCGTCGCCGGCGTTGAGCACGCTGACCTGGCCGTCGACCCACAGCTCCAGGGTACCCCGAGTGACCAGGCCGCATTCCTCGCCTTCGGCATGCACGATCGGCTCGCCGGAGTCGGCGCCGGGGGCGTACAACTCGCGCAGCATGCGCATCTGCCGGCCTTCGACGCTGGCGCCGACCAACAGCATGCGCAGGCCGTTGCGGCCCAGGTCCGGCTGTTCGCCGCCACGGAACACATAGCGCTCTTCGCGTACCGGCTCGTCGAAGCTGAAAAATTCCGCCAGGGACATGGGGATCCCTTCGAGCAACTTCTTCAGGGAACTGACCGAAGGGCTGACGCGGTTCTGCTCGATCTGTGAGATCGTCGAGTTGGTCAGGCCGCTGCGGCGGGCCAGCTCCCGCTGGGAGAGGTTGTTGCGTTCACGCACCAGTTTGAGTCGTGTCCCCGTGTCCATAGCCGCCTTGTTTGCAGAGGTGTCAAAAATAATGGGCGACGCATTAAAACATACTCTGCACGCTTGCGCGCTGTGTGCATCAGTGGCGTTGGTCGGCCGCTGTCGGCCATAGCCCGACCACCAGCAACAGCAGGCCCACGGCCAGGAACGGCAAGCGCGGATCGAGGGCATAGACCAGGGTGCCGGCCAGTGGCCCGACCACCGCGCCCATGCCCTGCGCCGCGCCGATCGAACCTGCGGTGGCGCCCTGTTCGCCGGCCTGCATGGCATTGGCGGCCAGGGCAGAGAAGGCCGGGAAGACGAAGCCCATGCCGAACGCGGCGACGAAGAACGCGCCCCACAGCCAGGATGCCTGGGTGGCCAGCGCCGCAGCGGCGAAACCCAGCCCGGAAACGCTGGCGCCGATGCGGATCATTTTTGCCGGTGGCCACTCCAGTTTGCGCAGGAACACCTGGGCCAGCATCAGCGCCACGCCCACGCAGGTCAGGGCGACGCCGGCGGCCTGGGCGGCGGCCCCGGCCTTGAGCTGCAAGCGGTCAAGGGCGAAAAAGCCGACCGCGATCTGCGACACGGTGATGCTGAGCATCGCGCTGAAGGCCACCAGCAAGGGGCGGCGCAGGCGCGGGTCGGACAGCCGCACCGGATTGGGCGCATGGGTTTGTGCCAGTGGCTGCGGCTTGAGCTTGAACAGCAGCACCACGAACGCGCTGGCCGGCAACAGCGACATGGCATAGAACGGCAGGCTCAGGCTGTAGCGCGACAGCAGCGCGGCCAGCGCCGGGCCCACCACCAGGCCGACGGCGTTGGCCGCACCCAGCGATGCCATGGCCCGAGCCCGGCGTTGCGGCTCGACATGGTCGGCGATCAGCGCGTTGCCGCCTACCGGCAGCGCGGCATAGAAGGCGCCGATCAGGCCACGGGCCAGCATCAAGCCAAAGAACGCCAGGGTCGCGCCCGGCAGCCAGCGCAGGGCGCCGTCGATGAATAGGCACAGCACCCAGTAGGCCAGGGTGAAGCCGCCGCTGCCCAGCAGCAGCACCCGACGCCGGCCATAACGGTCAGCCAGGCGCCCCCAGGGCCGCGCCAGGATCACCCAGACCACGCCGGCCACGGTCACCGCCGCACCGGCCTGCCAGGTGGCCATGCCCAGCAGGCGGGCGATCGGGCCGATCAGGGCGACGAAGGCCATCATCGACATGGTGCAGGCCATGTTGACCAGCATCAGTGGACGCAAGTCCAGGGTGCTGGCTGGGGTGAATGCAGCAGGGTCCTTTGCGACGTTCATGGGGCAGTCCGGGGCCGTTCGACAAAATGAGTGCCGATGTTAGTAATAATTATTTACATTTGTCGACCCCGGCAGTGCTCATTCACCACCTCGCAATGGGCCTGGCCACATGCTACGCAAGACGCCGTCGCGGTGCACCAGGGCGTGCAGCAGTGCCGCCCCCAGGTGCAGCAGCACGGTGGCGAACAGCAGGTAGCCGGCCCAGCCGTGGGCCTGGCGCAGCAGGGCATACAGCTGTAGATCGTGTGGCGCGATGGCCGGCAATTGCAGCGGGCGTGGATAGCCGCCGGCCGAGAGCATGGCCCAGCCCAGCAGCGGCATGCCCAGCATCAGGGTGTAGAGCAACAGGTGCGATGCCCCGGCGGCCAGGCGTTGCGCGGTCGGCAGCTGGTGTGGCAGCGGCGGGTGCGCCAGGGTCAGGCGCAGGACGATGCGCAGGATCACCAGCACCAGCAAGGCCAGGCCCGTGGCCTTGTGCAACTCGACCAGCAGCGGGTGGCGAGGCGACAGGTCGGCAACCATGGAGACACCAATGAACAACATGGCCAGGATCAGCAGCGCCATCAGCCAGTGCAGCAAGCGCGCCAGGGGGTGGAAGGCGGTAACGGTCATGGCTGGGCTCCTTCGCTCAGCGATTCGTGGCTGCGGCGGTTGAACGACACCGAATAGGCGGCCGAGCGGGCCGCCAGGATCGGATCGGCGGAGGGCTCGATACCCTGGGGCAGGATCAGCGGATCGAAGTTGAGGTCGCGGCAGGCGCCTTGCTCGGGGCCATCGACTTGTTCCAGGACCAAGGTGCCGGCATCCAGGCTGCGGCGCTCGGCAGGCCAGGGGCGTGCCGGATCGTCCACCGGATCGCCCGGCTCGGCCAGGGTCAGGCGCAGGGTCCAGCGCAACGGGCCTTGGGCCAGGCGTTGGCGCAGGTCGTGCTGGAGGAACTGTTTGTCGTCGACCTGGGCAGGCAGGGCGGCGAAGGGGGCCTGGGGCTCCAGGGCCCAGCGCACCGGTTGCGCCTTGCCGTCGGCGGCAATCAGGCGAAAGGCGTTGATGCTGTGGTAGGCGGTGCTGGCGAAGCTGTCGCTGGGCCTGTAGTTGGCCGCCCACTGGCGAAATGCCGCGCTCTCGGGATGGCTGGCGAAGAAGGCTTGCAGCCTTGCCGGGTCGGGCTTGCCGGTGGCCGGGTCGGGGGTGCCGGCCAGGACCTGGGCGTAGAACCCTTCGGGGGTGCTGACCGCCAGTACCGGTGGGTTGTTCATGCCGGTGCGCCAGACCTGGCCATCGTCGCTGGTCAGTTGCAGCGCCAGGCTGCGCACCGGTATCGCGGTATCGGCTGCGTACGGGTTGGCGCCGCCGATGGCGAAGCGGCCGATCACCGGCACCCGCTGTTGGCTGAAGACCCGCGCGCTGGACAGCGTCGCGGCCTGGCCGCTGCTCTGGAAGTAGCCGCTCACGCACAGCCCCTTGGCGTGGTTCTTGCGATAGCCTGGGTGATGGCCGGCCTGGGCCTCGAAGGTGTCGATGATGCGTTGCGGCGTCAGTTTGGCGCTGCCGATCCAGCCGGCGGCATAGGCGAAGCCTGCGCCCAGCGCCGCGAGGGTGGCGCCGATGGCGGCCAGGCGCAAGGCTTTGGCGGGGCCGGGCAAGGGGGTATTCATGGGGCGGTCCCTGTTGTTGGTATGAGCCAGTACGACGCGCGAGGCAATGGTTTATTCCTCGGTTGTGCCAGGCGTCGGCTTGTCGACGAACAACGGCGGCGCCTGGTTCGCCAGCAAGGCTGGCGCCCACGCTTTGGATTGCTCGATGACAGGGAATAAATTTCGTGCGGGTGCGTCAGCCCCTTACACTGACAGCCCGCAGGGGCCTGGAACCCGACCATGCACGATCTGGATGAGCAACAATGGCGCGAACTGCTGCAACGCCTGCGGCGCTTCGCCCTGTGGCTGACCCGCGAACCCGGCGGCGCCGACGACCTGGTCCAGGCCACGGTCGAACGTGCCCTGAGCCGCCGTGGCCAGCAGCGCGAAAGCGAGGGCCTGCGGCCTTGGCTGTTCACCATCCTGTACCGCTTGTTTCTGGACGGTAAGCGCCGCGAGCGCCTGCATGCGCGCTGGCTGTCCTGGTTTGGCCAGGGCCTTGCCGAGGACGCGGCGGGCGATCAGACCGAGCGCATCGTCCTGGCCCAGGCCGACCTGCAAGCGTTCGCGCGCCTGCCCACCGAGCAGCGGGCCTTGCTGTTGCTGGTCAGCGTCGAGGGCTTGAGCTACAAGCAAACCGCCGAAACCCTTGGCATTCCCATCGGCACCGTAATGTCGCGGCTGTCCCGGGCCCGCGCCGCCCTGCGTCAACTGACCGAGGGCAACCCTGCGCCCTCGGCCTTGCGGAGACTCAAATGACACGCTTGATCCCCACTGAAGACGAACTGCACGCCTACGTCGACGAGTGCCTGGCGCCTGCGCGCCGGGCCGAGGTCGAGGCCTGGCTGGCGGCCAACCCGCAGGAGGCGGCGCGGATCGAGGCCTGGCAAGCGGATGCCCGGCGCTTGCGCGCGGCCCTGGCGGGGTTCGGCGAGCGCCCGCTCGACCCCGGGCTGGAACTGGCGCCGTTGCGCAAGCGCTTGCGCCAACGCCGGCAGCGGCGCCTGGCCGCGGCAGCCGTGCTGCTGCTGGCCGTGGGCCTGGGCGGGCTGGGGGGCTGGCAGGCGCGGGAGGCGACGCTGTTCGCCGGGATGTTGCCGATGGCCGATGCCGTGCAAGCCCACCGGCTGTTCGCCCAGACCAGTGCGCTGGATATCCAGGCCCGTGATCCGGCGCGTTTGCAGGCGTGGCTGGGCCGCCATTTCAACCGGGTCGGCCAGTTGCCGGACCTGGCCGGCTTCGGTTTGCAGCCGGTGGGCGCGCGCTTGCTGAGCAACGAAGCGGGGCCGGCGGCCTTGCTGGTGTTCGAGGACGGCCAGGGCCAGCGCGTCAGCCTGTTCCTGCGCTCGCCCGGCGAGCATTTCGAGCGCATGCCCAGCGGCCAGCGTACCGAGGGCCAACTGGCGGCGCGGTACTGGTCGCATGGCGACTACAACTTTGCCCTGGTCAGCGCCGCCGGCGATGCGCGCGTCGAACCGCTGCGCAAGGCGCTGGGCGTCAGCCTGTAGGTGGGGCAGGCTTCATTCGGTCTTGCGCGCCAGGCCCGAAATGATCGCCGCGGCCAACAGGCCGATACCCCAGCCGATCAAGGTCTGCAGCCAGATCACCAGGCGCACGGCATGTTGCGCCGTGAGCGCCTGGAACTCCTGGCTGGGGTCGGCCTTGGGCGTGGGGACCAGCGGCGCCCAGTCGGTTTCCTGCTTGAGGTCGACAAAGGGCATCAGCACATCCAGCGAATACGCCAGAGGGCTGAAGCCTGTGTACTCGGCGGGTAGCTCGGCGCACAGGTACCAGTTTTCCTTGAGCCTCGGTTCGATCGCTGGCCAGGCCTCGCTGCCGCTGGGGCGGCAGGCCTGATAGTCAGGGTTCTGATAGATGCGTGGGTCGGTCGGGGCGAAGATCCCCACCAGCGCGGCGGCCCAGTAGATTGCTGCGCACACCAGCCAGGTGCCCACGAAGTAGTGCAGCAGCTTGATAGGCCGGTAACCGTAGTCGGTGAATTGCCCGTACGCCCAATGCAGGCATCGGCTCACCAGGCGGCTGACCAGGCCGCGATGCCGGTGCTCGGGATCGAGCGGCTGGTCGATAAGGCCGAGTTTGCGTCTTTCCTTTTCCAACTCGATGCCAACCCGCCGTGCCTCGGCAAAATGCGCGGAGTCCTCAAGCACTTGCTTGAGTTGCCACCAGGGTTGAGGACGAAAATCCTCGGCGCGCCGCGTATTGAAGCGGCATACCTCCGGCCAGCGCTTGTTCAGCCAGCACTTGAAGCGTTGGTGCCAGCCTGATGGTTGGGGTGGCGTTGGCGCAGCCAGTTGCGCGACCTGCGATTGCAGCCACTTGAGTCGTCTGGCCAGGCTCAACGGCGGATTGGCGGCCAGTGCGTCGTACTTGAAACCATTGAGGACAATCCGTTCTCCCCAGGTGCCTTCATCGTCATCCAGGCGTCCTACCTGGGCATGTTCGAACGAGGCCCTGCTCAATGGCCTGGCGAACTTGAGAAGCGAGAGCGTGCCCTGGATCCGGGTCTTTTTCAGGCTGAGGGTTTCAGTCGCGTCGGTGGCGAATGTACTGCGATCGCAGCGCAACTCACCTTCGATGCAGGCATCGTTGAACGCAACACTGCCATTGGCCTGAATATTAAGTACGACCTTGCCTAGGATTTTCGATTGGTTGGCATTGAGCGATCGACTGCCAGCATCGCCCTCGAACCGTGCATGGTTGAAGATCAAGTCGCCTTCGAACGTCGTGCACAGCAGTCTTACGGTGCCTTTGGCGTAGAAATCGGCAATGAAATGCGCATCTCTGCCGATGGTCGCGGCATCGGCGCTCAGGGCAGTGCCATTGTCTCCATGCAGCCGAGCCGCTGAGCAGACCAATTGTCCACTGATTCGGGTTGTTATCAGCCGCACCTCGCCAAACACCTCGATTTGAGCCAGCTTGAGGCTGCCGTCAATCGTTGCCCCATCGAACGTGATGGCTTGTCCGCTCGCTTCGAAGCGACCTTCTAACATGACGTTGTCTTTGATTTGCGCTTTGCTGAATCTGACCAGGCCTTTGGCGTTGAAACCTTTGCGCAGGTACAGCCCACCTTGGAGAGTGCAGCCATTGGCGTTAATTGCCGCTCGGCTTCCCCCATCGAATGTGCCGTGGAGGTCGAGGGTGGCACCGATCTGTGCTCTATCGAGCTTGAGTTGGCCTTGCACCTGCGCTTCATGCATTTGCAGGCTGTGCGTTACCCGGCTCCCAAACAAGTCAAGCGCCAACCCCTCATGGCTCATGAATGTGGAGTTGGAAAAGCGTAAAGCGCCACCGATCCTGGCATGCTGGCAACGGATGCTGTCGAGCGTTGAATCGTCAATGACGACGTTGGAACCGGTGGTGATGTTGTTGAGAATCAGCGCAGGTTCAGCCCTGGCGTGCAGTGAACACTCCAGGCAATAAAGTACGCCGTTGATCTGTGTACCGGGAAGTGCCAGAGCCTCGCCGCTTCGCACCTTCTGAAGCAGGAGGTTGCCTTGGATGTTGGCATTCCAGGCTTTCAGACCTTTGGCTAGCGAAGTGTCGACGAGGTGAAGATCGCTCTGCAAGGTGCAGCGATTGGCAACGATCGCGGATAACCGGCAACCACGCAGGCGGAACGCGCCTGCGACGTGGGCTTCGCTGAGCATAAGTTGTTGTTCGAAGGTGCAGTCTTGCAACTCGAAGGGCGCTGTGGTGGTCGTCTTGCGCAGATCGAGACGCCCTGAAATATAAGCCCCGCGCAATAGAATGCCGCGCTCATGGATGGCCGTGGTGTCATCACCGCCGAGGATCAGAAACCTGAGAAACGACCCTCGGACAGTGCGTACAGGGTAGGGCACATGAGGCCTGTCCCGGCCGATACTGATCGGCTCACCAGTGTTGCAACCGCGTAACACCAGTTCTTCCGCAGTGTTGAGCGGCTCGAAGTCACGCAACAACCTTCCTTTGATTCCTTTCTTGCTCACAGCGATCTCGATGACAGGCGCAGGCCCCGCACATTGGGGCCTGGTGATTCAGAGGGGGCGGGTGGAATGTCAGGACTCAGGCCAGCTCAAGCCAGATCGGTGCATGATCCGAGGGTTTCTCCATGCCACGCAGATCATAGTCGACCCCGGCCGCCTTCAGCCGCGGCAGCAGCCCCTGCGATGCCATGATCAGGTCGATGCGCAGGCCCCGCTTGGGCTCGTCCTCGAACCCGCGGCTGCGGTAGTCGAACCAGCTGAAGCGGTCGGCGACCTCCGGGTGCAGGTGGCGGAAACTGTCGACCAGCCCCCAGCCCTTGAGTCGCTCCATCCATTCACGCTCCTCGGGCAGGAAGCTGCACTTGCCGGTCTTGAGCCAGCGCTTGGCATTGTCCGGGCCGATGCCGATGTCGCAGTCCTGGGGCGAGATGTTCACATCGCCCATCACCACTACAGGCTGGTCGTTCTTGAACTGCCCTTCGAGCAGCGCTTGCAGGTCGCTGTAGAAGCGCTGCTTGGCCGGGAACTTGGTGGGGTGGTCACGGCTTTCGCCCTGGGGGAAGTAGCCGTTCATGATGGTGATCGGCGTGCCGTCGGCGTCGGCGAAGGTGCCCCAGATGAAGCGGCGCTGGGCGTCTTCCTCGTCAGTGGTGAAACCCTTGGACAGCGTCAGCGGGGCTTGTTTGGACAGCAGGGCCACGCCGTAATGGCCTTTCTGGCCGTGGTAGTGGACGTGGTAGCCGAGCGCCTCGATGTCGGCCAGCGGGAACTGCTCGTCGCTGACCTTGGTTTCCTGCAGGCCGATCACGTCCGGCTGGTGCTTGTCGACCAGCGCCGCCAGTTGGTGCGGACGGGCGCGCAGGCCATTGATGTTGAACGAGACGATCTTCATGGCAAGACGATCCTGGTAAAAGCCTCGGATGCTAGCCGACATCGGCGCTCGCGGCCAGCGTGGCGCGGTGTCGGCGGCGCTGCTAACGTGCTGGGAGAAGCGCTGAACCACATGCCGTGAAACGGCTCCAAGGCACTGTATGCCCATTCCAGGAGGACTGCCCGCAATGCCTGAGACCATCGCCACCACGGCGCGCACCTGTCTGCTCGACCAGGGCTATGCCCGCGAGGTGCGTTCGCTGCTCTACCATGCCTATCGCCACGAGCCGACCTTCGCCTGGCTGTTCGAAGCCCAGCGCCCAGGCTACGAACGGCGCCTGCGGGTGATGGTGCGTGAATGGGTGCGCCAGCATTTCTACCTGCAACTGCCGGCTATTGGCCTGTTGCGCGACGATCGCCTGATCGGCGTGGCGTTGATCGTGCCGCCGCAGCGGCGCCTGGGCGTGGCGGACAGCTGGGCCTGGCGCCTGCGCATGATCCTCGGCACCGGCCTGCGCTGCACCCGGCGCTACCTGGACTACCAGGCGGCCCTGGCCGGCTGCCTGCCCAGCGAGCAGGTGCATGTGCTGCCATTGTTAGGGGTGCATCCGCAATTCCAGGGGCAGCAGCACGGCGAGCAGTTGCTGCAGGCCGTGCATGACTGGTGCGCCGAGGATCCGAGCACCGACGGCGTGGTGCTCGATACTGGCAATGCCCATTACCTGGCGTTCTATCAGCGCCAGGGCTACCAGGAAATCGGTGAAGTTGCAGTAGGACCAATCCGCGAGCGAGTGTTCTTTCACCCCAATCCCGTATCATCCAAGTCTGCAAACCTGTGACAGGTATTTACCGGCGGGCCCTTTGACCGTTGCGCTCTGGTAGCATGCGCCCCATGACGTATTCAGGAAGACTTGGCTGGGGCCTGCTTTTGTTGGCCGCCAGCTCCATGGCATGGGCGCAGAGCGAATTGCTGGTGCGGGTCAAACCCGCCAACAAGACGCTCAAGTCCAATATCGAAGGTTATATCGGCAGCCTGGGTGACCGCGACGAAGAAGCGCTGCTGCGTTTCAGCCGGGGCGCCGAGGAGCAGGCGCGCAAGGCGGCCCAGGCCCTGGGCTACTATCAGGCGCAAGTCGACAGCGAGGTCAAGGCGCCTGGCGACAAGGACAAACCCGCGCAATTGATCCTGCGAATCGAGCCGGGGGAGCCTGTGCACCTGCGCAACGTCACCGTGCGCATCGAGGGGCCGGCCAGCGAACTGAAGGCCTTTCGCATCCCCGACAGCAAGGCCCTGCGCCCAGGCGAGCAACTTAACCATGGCAGCTACGAGGATGCCAAGCGCCTGATCCAGAACCAGGCCTCGCGCTACGGATTCTTCGATGGCCGTTTCCAGCGCCAGCGCCTGGCGGTCGACCCCCAGGCCGGGGTGGCCGACATCGAGCTCATCTACCAGAGCGGCCCGCGCTATCGCCTGGGCGCGGTGAACTTCGGCGGCGATACGCCGCTGGACAACGACCTGTTGCAACGCATGGTGTCGTTCAAGCCTGGTACCCCCTACGATTCCGAACTGATCGCCGAACTCAACAACGATCTGCAATCGAGCGGCTACTTCGAGGGCGTGCGGGTAGATGCAGCGCCCACCGCGGCAGTGGGTGAAGAGATCCCCGTGGACGTGCGCCTCGATACCCGCAAGCCGCGGACCATGGGCCTGGGCCTGGGCTTCTCGACCGACGTCGGCCCGCGTGGCAAGGCCAACTGGACCCGGCACTGGGTCAACCCGCAAGGCCATAGTTACGGCTGGGAGACCGAGCTCTCGGCGCCGCGGCAGAACGTCGGCCTGTGGTACGACATTCCGCTGGACCCGCCACTCACCGACAAGCTGCGTTTCGCTGGTGGCTACCAGAACGAAGACATCTCCGGCACCGACACCCTCAGCAAGCTGCTGACGGTCGGGCCGGAATGGCACAGCAAGCTGCCCAGCGGCTGGCAGCGGGTCATCTCGCTGAAGTACCAGCGTGAAGAGTACCGCCTGGGCGACGACTCAGGCTTGAGCAACCTGCTCATGCCGGGCGTCAGCTTCTCCTACCTGCGCAGCGACAGCCGCATCGACCCGCACAACGGCTATCGCCTGCAGTTCGACCTGCAGGCGGCCAAGGAAGGGCTGGGCTCGGACACCAACCTGGTGCATGGCAACGTGCTGCTCAAGGGCCTGACCACCCTTGGCCAGAACCATCGTTTTCTCGGCCGGGTGCAGTTCGGCGGCAGCGCGACCAATGGCTATCAGCAGAACATCCCACCCTCGCTGCGCTTCTTTGCCGGTGGCGACCAGAGCGTGCGCGGCTACGACTACCAGTCGCTGTCGCCGAAGAACAACAAGGGCGACCGCATTGGTGGTCGCTACCTGGTCGCGGGCAGCGCCGAGTACCAGTATTCGATTGCGGAAAAATGGCGCCTGGCAACCTTCATCGACCAGGGCAACTCCTTCAACTCGCTGGAGCTGCCTAGCCTCAAGACCGGTGTCGGTTTCGGCGTGCGCTGGGTGTCGCCGGTTGGGCCGTTGCGCCTGGACCTGGCGCGCGCGCTGGATGACGATGGCGGTCTGCGCCTGCACTTTTCCATGGGGCCTGAGCTGTGATGCGTGTCTTCAAAAGCTGCCTGCTCGTGCTGCTGGGCCTGTTGATCCTCATCGGACTTGCCCTGGGCCTGCTGCTTGGCACCGATGCCGGCAGCCGTTGGCTGCTGGGGCGGGTGCCGGGGCTTGAGGTCAGTGATTTCAGTGGTCGCCTGGGCGGCCAATGGCAGGCCAGCCAGCTGCGCTGGGTCGAGGGTGACAACCGGGTCGAGCTGCAAGCCGCGCAAATGAGCTGGTCACCGGCCTGCCTGCTGCGTGCCACCCTGTGTATCGAGCGCCTGCAAGCCGAGCGTATCGACATGGCCTTTGCCCCGGGTGAGCAACAGGCCGATAGCAGCCCATTGCAGTTACCGACGCTGCACCTGCCACTGGCGATCGAACTGGGCGAGGTCAAGGTGGGCCAGTTGCGCCTGGACGGCAGCGATTTGCTCGGCGACCTGCAACTGGCGGCGCACTGGACCGCCGGCGGTTTGCGGGTCGACACCCTGCGCGTGCGTCGTGATGACCTGTTCCTTGATATTTGCGCTGATGTGCAACCTCAGGGCGACTGGCCACTGCAACTGCAAGGTACGCTGCAATTGCCGGCGGTTGACGGCAAGGCCTGGCAATTGGCGCTGAACGCCAAGGGGCAGTTGCACAAGACGCTCATCCTGCAGGCCGATAGCACGGGTTATCTGGATGCCCGTCTGACCGGTGAGCTGCAAGCCCTGGCCGAGCACCTGCCGGCACGCTTGAGCATTCGCAGCGATGGGTTCAAGCCTGCTGGCAGCCTGCCCGACACCTTGCAACTGAACCAGTTGAAGCTCGATGCCCAAGGGGATTTGCTCAAGGGCTACCTGCTGTCCGGCAGCGCCACGTTGCCGGCCGAGCAGGGCCCCGTGGGGCTGGTGCTGGCCGGCAAGGTCGATGCCAAGGGGGCGCGTCTGGATGCCCTGGACCTCAAGGCCCGCGACAGCCAGCACCTGAAGTTGCAGGCCAGTGCCGACTGGCAGCAGGGCCTGAGTGCCGAGGCGAGCCTGGATTGGCTGGACTTCCCATGGCTGCGTCTGTATCCGCTGGAGCCCGCGCCCCAGGTCAGCCTCAAGCGCCTTGACGCCCAGGTGCAATACCGCGACGGCAACTACAAGGGGGCCTTCAAGGGTGACCTCGATGGGCCGGCCGGTACCTTCAGCCTGGCCAGCCCGTTCGAAGGCGACCTCGCTCAGGTGCGCTTGCCGCAGCTGGCGCTGAGCGCGGGGCAGGGCAAGGCGGCAGGCAGCATTGCCCTGCGTTTTGCCGATAGCCTGGCGTGGGATGTCGATCTGCAACTGTCGGCCCTGGACCCGGCCTACTGGCTGGCCGAGCTGCCGGGCAGCCTGGCCGGCCCCTTGCGCAGCCAGGGGGAATGGCACAACGAACAGCTCAGGCTCAAGGCGCAACTCGACCTCAAGGGCCGTTTGCGCGGCCAGCCGGCGTTGCTCAAGGTCGACGCCGAAGGCGCGGGCGATCACTGGACCTTGGGCAGCCTGGCAGTACAGTTGGGTGACAACCGCATCAATGGCAGCGGCAGCCTGCAGCAGCGCCTGGCCGGGCGCATCGACCTGGAGCTGCCGCGCCTCGGCCAGCTGTGGCCACAGTTGCAAGGGCAGGCCAAGGGCCGTCTGGATGTAGCAGGCACCCTGGCAGCCCCGCAGGGCACGTTCACCTTGCAAGGCCAGCAACTCGGGCAGGCCGACAACCGTCTGCAACGCCTGGATCTGGATGCACGCCTGGACAGCGCCCAGCGCGCTCAGCTAGCGCTCAAGGTCGGTGGTATTCGCCTGGGCGAGACCGCCTTGGGCAACCTCGAAGTACAAGGCAAGGGCGATATCCGCCAGCAGGCCGCCACCCTCGCCCTCGCGGGGCCCCAGCTCAAGCTCGACCTGGCCGTGGATGGCGCATTGAGCAAAGGTGACTGGCGTGGCCGCCTGGCCAGTGGGCGGATCCAGGCCGGGGGCCAGGACTGGCAATTGCAGGCGCCGACGAAGCTGCAGCGCCTGGCCAGCGGGCAGCTGGATTTTGCTGCCCACTGCTGGCGCTCGGGCCAGGCCAGCTTGTGTGGCGAGGACCAGCGCCTGGCCCCCGAGCCGCGCCTGCGTTATCACCTCAAGCAGTTTCCGCTGGACAGCCTGGCGCAATGGCTGCCCAAGGACTTTGCCTGGCAGGGCCTGCTCAACGCCGACATCAACCTCGATATCCCGGCCAGCGGCCCCAAGGGCACGGTGCGCATCGATGCCAGCCAGGGGACCTTGCGGGTACGTGACAAAGGGCGTTGGGTCGATTTCCCGTATCAGGTGTTGCGCCTGGACAGCAGCCTGGCGCCCCGGCGGGTCGACACGCGCCTGGATTTCCAGGGGCAGCGGCTTGGTCAGCTAAGCCTGAACACACGGCTCGACCCGCTGGGCCGCAACAAGCCGCTGTCGGGTGATTTCCACCTGGCCGGGCTCGACCTGTCGATTGCCAGGCCGTTCCTGCCGATGGTCGAGCGCCTGGCCGGTCAGCTCAATGGCAGTGGGCGTCTGTCCGGCAGCCTGCTGGCGCCGCAAGTCGATGGCAGCCTGGCCTTGAGCGGTGGCGAGGTCAGTGGCGCCGAGCTGCCGGTCAGCCTCGAGGCGTTGTCTGTGCAAGCGCTGATCGCCGGCGAACAGGTGCAGCTCAAGGGCGACTGGCGCAGTGGTGAGGCTGGGCGAGGGCAATTGGCCGGGCAGATGACCTGGGGCCAGGCATTGGCCATGGACCTGCGCCTGCAGGGCCAGCAACTGCCGGTCAACGTGGAGCCCTACGCGGCCCTGGAAGTGGCTCCCGACCTGGTTATCCGCCTGGTCGACGAGCGGCTGGCGGTCACCGGCAAGGTCCACGTGCCCAAGGGCAAGATCACCGTGCGCGAGTTGCCCCCTTCAACGGTGAAGGTTTCCGATGACACGGTGATCGTCGGCCAGCAGACTGACGCGGGTAAGCCGCCAATGGCCGTGGCCATGGATATCGACGTCGATGTCGGCCGTGAAAAACTGTCGTTCAGTGGCTTTGGCCTGAGCGCCAACCTGCTCGGCCACGTGCACATCGGCGACAACCTCGACACCCGTGGCGAGCTCAGCCTGGCCGACGGTCGCTACCGCGCCTACGGCCAGCGCCTGACCATTCGCCGTGCCCGCCTGTTGTTCGCCGGGCCCATCGACCAGCCGTACCTGGACATCGAGGCGATTCGCCAGGTCGATGATGTGATTGCCGGTATCCGCCTCAGCGGCAGCGCCGAGCAGCCCACCACCAAGGTGTTCTCGGAACCGGCGATGAGCCAGGAACAGGCCTTGTCCTACCTGGTGCTGGGCAGGCCACTGGGCGGCTCTGGCGAGGACAACAACATGCTGGCCGAGGCCGCCCTGGGCCTGGGCTTGATGGGCAGTGCCGGCCTGACCGGCGGCCTGGCGTCGAACCTGGGTATCGAGGACTTCCAGCTCGATACCCAAGGCTCGGGCAACAGTACCAGCGTGGTGGCCAGCGGTAACCTGACCGAGCGCCTGAGCCTGCGCTATGGTGTTGGTGTGTTCGAGCCGGCCAATACCATCGCGCTGCGCTACAAACTGAGTAAAAAGGTCTATCTCGAGGCCGCCAGCGGCTTGGCCAGTTCGCTGGATATCTTCTACAAGCGCGACTTCTAAGCGCTGTCTCTCATCCGCGCCGGCCATCCCTGGTCGGCTGCGGCTGCTGTTGCCCCCATTGAATACTGACGGTTCTGACCTGGCGTGGTGTCGGACGCCGGGTACGTTGTGTGCGGGATTGTTCAACGGGCGTGACAGTCCTGGCGACGGATGTTGCCGATCTGGCGCAGACTCAAACCGTATTTGTCGGCCAGCAGGCTGCGGGACAGGCCGTCGGCGCTTTCTTTCTGGATCTGCTGGTTGCGCAATTGCCGCTGGAAATGGTCGGCCTTGGGAATTTCCAGGGCCAGGCCGGCAAAGCGCTCGATCAGCGCGTCGAGCGCCTGAGGTGGCAGGACGTCTGCCAGCTTGGTGCGATCGCGATGCTTGGGGATGTACTTGGGCCGGCCGCCGAAGGCGCTGGTCAGGCGATAGGCGTTTTGCAAACCGATGCATTCGATCAGTGCTTGCAGCGACTGTGGGAGTTGGTTGGTTTCTATGTTGCTCAGATCTGGCATTTCCACGTGAAGCTTCCTTTTGCTGGATGGATTTTTCAGGGCGCTTGCCGCTAGAGGTCGCGCCGTGAATCGATTCTTGATCAGCTCAGGAAAGCGTCGCTAGGCGCGAAGCGGACCAGGACCTGTAGCCTTTGAGGTTCATCATTTGAAGGCAGCAATCCAGCTCGACGTAGGAAATGCCTTCACCCATACGCTGTAGGCCCCAAACCTCGGGGAGAACGGCTTCCATGATGGCATTTGGGGTGCTTTACCCAGCGCGGATGCAGGGGAAAGCCTCCCAAGGGCGTTGGGTGTGCGATCTCCAGAGAAAGGCAGGAAATTCAGCATAGGAAAAGGCAGCGAGGTATCATGGCGCTGGCTCCCTGGGAGCCCCATGTCCCTGATGTTGCAAGGAACCTTCGATGACACACGTGCAGCGCCTGAAATATTCGATCCTGATCATCCTGGTGGTGCTGGGCATCATGCTCGGCCTAAGTTATCTGCAGAAGCAGGGCACCATCAGCGAGCAGACCTTCCAGTACATCGCCATCGCCATCGCGGTGGTCGTGGTGGTGATCAACGGGATCCTGCGGCGCAAGGTCAAGCCTTGACGGGGCGGGCCGGCCTTTGCCTGCCGGCCATGCGCTCAGCGTGCGCTGTGCTGTTCCAGCACGGCGCGGGCCTCGGGGTTGAGGCTGTAGCATTTGTCGTGGCCAAGGCTGATCACGCCTTCGCTGCATAGGCGCTTGAGCACTTCGCGCACGCTCAGGAACGACAGCGGAATGTCCAGTTGCTCGAGTTGCGCGTGGACGCCGCGCACGCCAATGCTGCGGCCATTGCGGTCGGCGGCGTGCAAGGCGTCGATGACCTTGAGGCGAATCAGGCTGGTGCGCAGGCCATAGCTGCGCAGCAGTTCGCGAATCTGCTCGTTGGCCAGGCGCTCTTCCGGCGCGACCGGCGGCTGGCCCGGGCTGGGGGCGACCGCCAGCGCGCGTTGCGGGTTGTACATGTGAATGCTCCTTTTCGTGGGCTGTCCTGAAATCGTGTGTGCCTCACTTATAAAGACGAACGAGATCGACAAAACTGCAACTCCTCGGTAAAAAAATCCGACAACCTCTGTAGAAAACGTTGCGGCACGCCGTTAACCGTAAAATTTTCATGTGGCTGCTCGTCTGTTCGGGATAACCCGAGTTGCATGAGGAATGCCCGTGACTGCCCGTCCCCTGTTCCACCTTGGCCTTGCCGTCGCGCTGACGGGGGCCTGCCTGGTTGCCCAGGCCCGCGAAGCGGTGGGCGATGCCGCCGCGCAAATCCGCCGGACCAGCTTTGGCGTGCCCCATATCCTGGCCAAGGACGAGCGTGGCCTGGGCTATGGCATCGGTTATGCCTATGCCCAGGACAACCTGTGCCTGCTGGCGGGCGAGGTGCTGACGGTCAATGGCGAGCGCTCGCGCTACTTCGGTGCCGAAGGCAAGACCGTCGAGCAGCGGGCAAATCTGGCCAGCGATGTGTTCTTCACCTGGCTCAACGCCCCCGCGGCCATCGATGGTTTTTTGCAGGCGCAACCTGTGGCGGTGCGTGACCTGCTGGAAGGTTACGCCAGCGGCTACAACCGTGCCCTGGCTGAGCGTCGCAGCCAAGGGCTGCCGGCTGAATGCGGGGCGGGGGATTGGCTGCGTCCGATCACCAGTCGCGACCTGGTCAAGTTGACCCGCCGGCTGCTGGCCGAGGGTGGGGTAGGGCAGTTCGCCGAAGCGCTGGTGGCGGCGACCCCGCCGAAGCTGGCCGCGCAGCGTCCGCCGGTCGACTACAGCGTGGCGCTGGCGCGCCAGGCAAGCTTTGCCGCCGAACGCGGCAGCAATGCGGTTGCCGTGGGCGCGGAACGTTCGGCAAACGGCCGCGGCCTGCTGCTGGCCAATCCACATTTTCCTTGGGTCGGCGGCCTGCGTTTCTACCAGATGCAACTGACCATCCCTGGCCAGCTGGACGTGATGGGTGCGGCCCTGCCGGGCCTGCCGGTGGTGAATATCGGCTTCAATCGTCACCTGGCCTGGACTCACACCGTCGATACCTCCAAGCACTTCACCCTGTATCGCCTGCAACTGGACCCGAAGGACGCCACCCGCTACCTGTTGGACGGCCAGTCGCTGCCGCTGGAGCGCCAGATGCTGAGTGTCACGGTCAAGGCCAAGGACGGCAGCCTGAGCCAGGTGGAGCGTCCGGTCTATGTATCGAAGTTCGGCCCCGTGGTGCAGTGGCCGGGCCGCCTGGACTGGGACACCCACGCGGCCTACAGCCTGCGCGACGCCAACCTGGACAATACCCGGGTGTTGCAGCAGTGGTACCAGATCAACCGTGCCGACAGCCTGGCGGCATTGACCGACTCGGTGGCGCAACTGCAAGGCATCCCATGGGTCAACACCCTGGCGGTGGACGAGGCGGGTCAGGCGCTGTACCTGAACCAGTCGGTGGTGCCCTATGTCGACCAGGCGCTGCTCGAGCAATGCAGCAATCCCAAGGCCGCAGGCCCGCTGGTGGTGCTCGACGGCTCACGCCGCGCCTGCCAGTGGAAGGTCGATGCGCAGGCGGCCCAGCCGGGAATCTTCCCCGCGCACCTGCAGCCGAGCCTGGCGCGTCGCGACTTCGTGCAGCATGCCAACGACTCGGCGTGGATGACCAACCCGGCGCAGCCACTCACCGGTTTTTCACCGCTGGTCAGTCGCGCCGACCAGCCCCTGGGCATGCGCAGCCGTTTCGCCCTGCAGCGTCTGCAAGGCAAGGGCAAGCTGGGTGTCGAAGAGTTGCGGCGCATGGTGTTCGATGACGAGGTCTACCAGGCCAGCCTGGTGAAATCCGATCTGCTGCAGTGGTGCCAGGGCGTCGAGGCCGAGCTCGAGGCGGTGTGCGACAGCCTGCAGGCCTGGGATGGCAAGGCCGACCTGGACAGCGGCGTGGGCCTGCTCCACTTCATGAACATCCTCGCGGCGTTGTCGGAGCATCCCGAGACCTGGCGGGTGCCGTTCGATCCGGCCGATCCGTTGCATACCCCGCGTGGCCTGGCGGTGGAGCAGGCGGCGGTCGGCAAGCTGCTGCGCGAGGCCGCCCTGGCTTCCCAGGCGCAGCTCGCCAAGGCCGGTATCGCCGCCGACCAGCGCTGGGGGCAGATCCAGCAGGCCGCCGATGGTACGCCGGTGCCGGGCGGTCCGCAGGCGCTGGGCGTGTACAACGCGATGGTCAGCGTGCCGGTGGGGCCGGGCAAGCGCCTGGTGGTCAGTGGTTCGAGCTATCTGCAGGTGGTCAGCTTCACCGAGCAGGGGCCACAGGCCCAGGGGTTGCTGGCATTCTCGCTGTCGAGCGAGCAGGCCTCGGCGCATGCCGCCGACCAGACGCGGGCCTTCGCGGCCAAGCAACTGGCGTCGATTCCGTTCACCGAGGCGCAGATCAAGGCCGATCCGCAGTATCGGCAGTATGTGATCAGCGAGCGGGACAAGGGGCAGGTGGTCACTAGCCAGTAATGCTCGGCTTTTTGTAGGAGCGGCCTTGTGTCGCGAAAGGGCCGCGCAGCGGCCCCGGCGATATCAGCTTGATGCACGAGTCCTGGGGCCGCTTCGCGCCCCTTTCGCGACACAAGGCCGCTCCTACAGAAAGCCATGGCCAAGCTCCTATGCCACACCCAGGTTTGCCCCAACCAGTGCACACCCGTACACTGCGCGGCGACTGTCTGGTGTGAGTCGTACCATGCTCTATCTGTTTCGCATGCTCCTGCTGGCGCTGCATTTCCTGTTGGTCGGCATCGTCGGCCTGGTGATCGGCCTGCTGCGCCCGTTCAACCCTGACAACAGCCGCCTGTTCGCGCGCCTGTACAGCGTGCCGGCCGCCTGGTTCATGCGCATCAAGGTCAAGGCCGAGGTCGGCCCGTTGTGGGACCAACCGCCCGGCTGCGTGATCATCGCCAACCACCAATCCAACTACGACCTGTTCATCCTCGGCCAGGTGGTGCCGCGCCGCACCGTGGCCATCGGCAAGAAGAGCCTGGGCTGGATCCCGCTGTTCGGCCAGCTGTTCTGGCTTGGCGGCAACGTGCTGGTGGACCGCAACAACGCCTACCAGGCGCGCAAGGCCATGCAGGCCACCACCCGTACCCTGCGCGACGACACCTCGATCTGGATTTTCCCCGAAGGCACGCGCAACCCCGGTGAGCGACTGCTGCCCTTCAAGAAGGGCGCCTTCCACATGGCGGTGGAGGCCGGCGTGCCGATCGTGCCGGTGTGCGTCAGCCGCTATTCGCAGCGCCTGGGCCTGAACAGCTGGCGCCAGCGCACGGTGATCGTCCGCTCCCTGGCCCCCATCGCCACCGCCGGCCTGACCCAGCAGGACCTGCCGGCATTGATCGAGCAGTGCCGCAGCCAGATGCAGCATTGCATCGACCATATGGAAAGCGAAGTCACCGGCCAGTAACCGCTGGCCGGCACCACCCGCGCATTTCTTCATGCGCGACAGGTTGCCCTGCCGCGCGACACAGCCCAAGCTGTCTGGGTGTTCAACCAGACAAGCGGACAACCATGGGTCGAGTCGTCGCCGCGGCGGTGTACAGCGCCGGCAGGAAGGTCACCAACATCAGCCTCGATGAGGGCGCCGAATGGGCGCGCAAGCCCGGGCACTTCGTGTGGATCGGCCTGGAAGAGCCCAACGCCGAGGAGCTGGCCAACCTGCAGCGCCAGTTCGGCCTGCACGAACTGGCCATCGAGGACGCCCTGGAGAAGCACAGCCGGCCCAAGCTCGAGACCTTCGGCGACGCGCTGTTCATCGTCACCTACTCGCCAGTGCGCCACGAAGGCAAGCTCGAGTTCATCGAGACCCATATCTTCGCCGGCAACGGCTACATCATCACCTGCCGCAACGGCCACTCGAAGTCCTACGCCCTGGTGCGCCAACGCTGCGAAGCGCGCCCGCTGCTGCTCGAGCACGGCGAAGACTTCGTGCTCTACGCCCTGCTCGACTTCGTCACCGAGAACTACCAGCCGGTCAGCGAGGCCATCCACGGCGAGATCGAGGAGCTGGAGCAGAGCGTGCTGAGCAACTCGCTGCAGGAAGAGGACATCCAGCGCCTGCACAGCCTGCGCCGCGACATCCTGCGCCTGCGCCGCTACGTGGCGCCGATGGTCGAGGTCAGCGAGGAGCTGCAGCGCCTGAGCTTCCCGTTCATCGACAAGAACATGCGCCCGTATTTTCGCGATGTGCAGATCCACGTGACCCGGCAGATGGAAGACCTCGCCGGAATTCGCGACATCGCCAGCCAGACCATCGAGATCGGCATGCTGCTGGAAGCCTCGCGGCAAAGCATCACCCAGCGCAAGTTCGCCGCCTGGGCGGCGATCCTGGCGTTTCCCACGGCGATTGCCGGGATCTATGGGATGAACTTCCAGAACATGCCCGAGCTGGGCTGGCACTACGGCTATTTCACCGTGCTGGGGGTGATCGGCTTGGGCTGTTCGGGGCTGTACTACAGCTTCAAGCGATCGGGCTGGCTGTAGGGGCGGGGCCTGGCACCGGCTGCGCCGGTGTTCACGGCCCCCGCACCGCCGCGAAACGGCTTAGGTCAGGCGTTGGCCTTGGGTTGCTGGACGAAGCGCAACATCCACTCCCCCACCAAGTCCCCCTGATGCTCGGTAGCCAGGCTGGCCACGGCCTTCTCGTAGACCTCGTTGCCCAATGATGTCTGCCGCGCATCGAGCAGCGCCCGTGAGTAATCGTGGACGAACTCTGGATGCCCCTGAAAGCACAGCACCTGGTCGCGAATGTGGTAGGCGGCGTTGGGGCAGAAGTCGCTGGAAGCGATCACCGTGGCGCCCTCGGGCAGTTGCGTGACCTGATCCTGGTGGCTGATCAACAGGGTCAGCTCGGACACCTGCGGGTCCATCCATGGCGCGTGGGCAGCCAGGCTGTAGCGGTGAACCCCCACGCCCCAGCCCTTGTCGGCGCGCTCGGCCCTGCCGCCCAGGGTCAGGGCCAGCAACTGGTGGCCGAAGCACACGCCCAACAGCTTCTCGCCCCGCTCGTAGAGCTTGAGCAGGTACGCCTTGAGCGTCTGGATCCAGGGATCGTCGCCGAACGAGTCGGCCTTGCTGCCGGTCACCAGGTACGCATCGAACCGTTCGCCCTCGGCCGGATATTCGCCGTTCATCACGTTGTACACGTCAAACTCGGCGGCGATCGGCTGGCGCGAAAACAGCTGCTCGAACATCCTGCCGTAGCCCTGGTACTGCGCGATCAACTCCGGCCGCAGGACATCGGTTTCAAGGATGCAGATGCGTAACGACATAGGGGTAGTCCTGAACGACATGTGGGTGGGGTTTGCTGTAGAGACTGACGCGAAAAACCAGTACAAGCAAGTAGGATATCCGGACGGACGGTAGGCCCTGTAACCCTTGGTAACCCTGGGCGCGCACTCGTCTAGCCCAAGTGCGCCAGCGGGATGGCCAATGGCCTTTAAGCGTTCGGCAATTTGCCACTGTTTGCTTAGAACAAAGGGTTCTGAATCAGGGATGACGCGGGCCCTACTGTTGGTTGTATATCCAGACACACGAGGCAAGCAGGTTCGGCGCTTGACCAGGCCACTGCGATCGACCCGACGCGCGACAAGGAAGCCAAGGGTTATTCAGGAATAACAACAAGAAGGCGGTCCGCCATGTTCAGACAATCGAAAGTACGCCAAGCCGGGCTCATTCTCTTCGCCACGACGCTGCTGCTGATCCTGCCCAACCTTACCCGGCTGTTCGGTTGACACGGCAGTGGCCTTGGCCGCCCCTGCGCAGGTAATCTGCCAACCCTGACGGTTGGAGATTGCCCATGCGCCTGTGCCTCGCCCTGCTCTGCCTGTTGTTCGCCTTGCCACTGTCGGCGGCGCAACTGACCCTGACGCTCGAGGGGAGCAGCCGGCAGTGGCAAACCGCGCAACTGCTCGCCCACCCGCAAGCCCGCGACCTCGAGATAAAGCAGGACGTTGCCTACAAGCGCACCATGCACTACCGCGCCATTCCCCTGGCCGTGCTGCTCGAGGGCGTGCAACCGGGCGATCACCTGCAGGCCGTGGCGCTGGACGGTTTCGCCGCGGAAATGCCTGCCGGGCCCTTGTTGCAGGCGGGGCCGGCCCAGGCCTGGCTGGCCATCGAGGACCCCAGCCAGCCCTGGCCACCCCTGGCCAAGGGCAAGCCCGGGGCCGGGCCGTTCTACCTGGTCTGGCACAACCCACAGGCCAGCGGCATCCGCCCCGAGCAGTGGCCGTTCCAGATCGCCACGATTCGCCGGCTGCCCGCGGTCGAAGCGCGCTTTCCCGCCCTGCTGCCCGACCCGGCACTGGCTGCCAACGACCCGGTGCGCCAAGGTTTTGCCCTGTTCCAGCAGAACTGCCTGGCTTGCCACCGGCTCAATGGCGCAGGGGATGCGCAATTCGGCCCGGACCTGAACCTGCCGCACAACCCGACCGAGTATTTCCAGCCGGCGTTCCTGCGCCAGTACATCCGCGACCCGCAAAGCCTGCGGCACTGGCCCCAGGCGAAGATGCCCGGCTTTGCCCTCCAGGTGCTGAACGAGCAGGAGCTCGATGCCTTGCTGGCCTACCTGGGGCACATGGCCGGGCGCAAGGTCCAGCCGTAGGCGCCTGGTTCGCCAGCAAGGCTGGCTCCTGCCGGTCCAAAGCGCACGGCAATCGCGCAGGAGCCGGCTTGCCGGCGAACACCGGCATCGCCGGTGCCATTCTAGGCGATGGGCCGCTCCTGCTTGACGCCCCAGCCCTCGACCTCGCCGCCATAGGGCGACACGACCAGTTCGAAAGCCTGCTCGAAAGCGCCGATACCACCATGGGTGGCGTACATGACCTTGCTCAGTTCCAGGTGCCAGGCGCCGTCGTCACGCTCGCTCACCTGGGCGTTGAGCGACTCGCCGCGAAACTGCCCAGCCGCCCGGCGCGCACCGGCCTCGTCGGGGAACACGGCATAGAACTCGATGGGATGGATACGGGTGAAATCGAAACCGCCAGCTTTCATCTGGCGCAAGACGCTGCTGCTGATATCGTCGTTCGAGCTGCTCATGAAACGTCCTCCTGCAAAGCAATGGATAGACTTTCCGTGCACAACGCACCTGCCTGGCAACAAGGTCATGCCTGACATTACGAGCGGATTGCGAGACGCGAATGTAGACGGCGGCGGCCCGCAGAGAAGACCGGCGCCTGATTGCAGCGTAGTGCCTGTACAGGCACTACGCCAGACAGGGCGCTTCAGGGCGCTTCGCGGATGGTGGTAATGATCACCCCGCTCTGCTCCTTGAGCCAACGCGCCGTGGGGGAATAACTGCGGTCCTGGAAGTCGTTGAGGTCCAGCTCGTCCATCAGTGGAAACAGCCGCGAGCGAATCGCCCGCGCGGCGTCTTCCTCGCTGGGGCGCTGCTCGGCGTTGAGCAGCAAGGTTTGCGGTTCGCCCTTCTGGTTGGCAAAGCTGACTTCCCACGCTTTCATCGATCAGCCCTCGCTGGAAACGGTGAATGACACTCCGTACTAGCTTGACCATGGGCAGCAGGCGATGTTCAGCCGGGTGCATGAAACCCATGAAAAAAGCCCGCCGGGCAGCGGCGGGCTTGCTGATGACGGCGACCGGCTTACTTCGGCGTGCCGTGGACGACACCGGCGGTGTTGTCCAGCAGGCTCTTGGTCGCGGTCTGGATATAGGCCTCGAGCCGTTTGAGCATTTCTGGCTGGTCCGGGCTTTCGATCAGTTCGGCCTTGAACTCGCGGCCCAGCTGATAGCGGTACAGGCGCGGGGTCATGTCCTTGGACTCGATGAGGATCCGGTCGCCCTGCACCAGGCCAACGATCTGCTCGCTGCCGGACGGCTTGATCATGCCCACGCCCTGGTCGCCCTCAGGCAAGTTGAGCAGGTCGCGGCCCCAGCACTGGTGGCGGGCATGGCCACCGAGGCGGCCCATGATGGTCGGCACGATGTCGACCTGGGTACCCACGGTATGGTTGACCGCGCCGAATTTTTCCTGGATGCCAGGGGCAATCAACAGCAGCGGCACGTTGAAGCGACCCAGGTCCAGCTCGGTGACCTGCTGATTGTTGCCAAAACCATGGTCGCCGACGATGACGAACAAGGTGTCCTTGAAGTAAGGCTCCTTGCGCGCCTTCTCGAAGAACTGGCCCAGCGCCCAGTCGGAATAGCGCATGGCGGTGAGGTGTTCGTCCAGGCGGCCGTGGCCGGTGACCTTCTCCACCGGCAACTCGGCGGGCAAGGCGTACGGCGTATGGTTGGAGAGGGTCTGCAGCAGCGCGTAGATCGGTTTCTTGCCGTCGTGCTTGGCCAGCTCCTGGTTACCCCGGTCGAACATGTCCTGGTCGGACACGCCCCAGGTCGGGTCGGAGAACACCGGGTCGACGAAATCGTTGCGGCCGATGAAGGTGGTCATGCCCTGGTTGCCGAAGAACCCGGACTGGTTGTCCCAGGCGAAGTCACCGTTGTACACGTAGACATCGTCGTAGTCCCGGGCGCTGAGCAACGCCGGCAGGCCAGACAGCTTGTGGCCGCCCTCCGGGGTCTGCATCAGGTACTCGAAGCCTGGCAGGTTGGGGAAGCAGGCCATGGTAGCGAACATGCCCTGGTGGGTATGGGTGCCATTGGAGAAGAAGCGGTCGAACAGCAGGCCTTCCTTGGCCAGCTTGTCGAAGTACGGGGTGATGTTGGCATCGCTGCCCAGGGCGCCCACCGAGTGGCCGGCGAAGCTCTCCATCAGGATCACCACGACGTTCTTGATCCCCAGGGTGTTCTTTGCTGGAGGCAGGAAATCACGGCGCACCGGCGCCTCGTCGGCATCGACCAGGGTGTCGTTGGCGGTCAACAATTGTTCGCGCACGGTCTGGGTGGCCAGCGCCTGGTCGAGCACGGGCTTCCAGATGTTGGCGCGGTCCTCGCCGAAACGGCTCTTGGCGGCATCGATCAGGGTCAGGGTGCCGTTGAGGCCGAGCTGGTTGACGAAGTTCGAGTCGGTGGTGAAGGCGTCGCCCCAGCGCATCGGTGGCCCCTGGCGCAGGGTGCCACGGGCAGCGACCACCGCCACCAGCAGCACCACCATGAACACTGCCAGGCGGCCATACCACGGCGCCATCGAACGGCTGGCGCCGCCAGCGGCAGCTGCCGTGCCACGGGTCGTGCGGTCGACGCCCTTGAACAGCAGGCTCAGCAGCCAGGTGCCGACCAGCCAGGCCAGCAGGTAGCGGACCACGGGGAAACCATACCAGAGCATGCTCAGCACGGTCTTGGGGTCTTCCTGGATGTATTGGAACACCAGGCCATTGAGGCGCTGGTGGAACTCACGGTAGAAGTCCATCTCCATCAGGCCGAGGAACATCACCACGCTGGAGGCCAGCGTCAGCCACAGGCGGAGCAAGCCACGCCGGGCCATCAGCCAGGGGCTGAGCAGTGCCAGCAGCAGCGGAATGCTGATGTACACCACCACGCGCAGGTCGAAGCGCAAGCCGTTGAAGAAGCCTTCGGCAACCGTGGCGGCGGGCGTGTCGCCGACCATGTCGCTGTTGTAGACCAGCAGCGCCAGGCGCACCAGGCTGAGCATCAACATGATCACCAGGGCGCTGAGCAGCGTGAAGGCCAGGTGGGATTTCAGGCTTGGCGAGAACGAGCCTCGCGCAGCCTGTTGCTTCAAGGCGTCCGTGTTAGCCATGAATGGAGAGGTCCTAGGATTGCGGTTTGCGGGAAGGCGAGAGTCGCCTGCAGCCTTGTGCGACCGTCTAGCTTGGCCACCGACCAAGGCCGCATTGTGCGGCGCGGATTTTCAAAAATCGAGTGTGAAAATTTTGTCGAGAGCAGCCTGCCCTTACAAAGTTACACAGTTGCCCGGGGAGGCCTCAGATACGCACATTGCCCCGTGGCCCGGCGATGGCCCAGATGATCAGCCCCAGCACCGGCAACAGGACGATCAGCAAGATCCACAGCACCTTGATGCCCACCTCGGCACCGCTCTTGAGCACGTTGAGGATCGCCCAGATGTCCAGGGCCAGGATGATCAGCCCAACCAGGCTATTGAAGGTAGAACCCATGTCGTAGCTCCCGTGCGATGTGCCTGGTGCACAGCATAGCCGCCTATGGCGGCGATAGAAGGGAATCCTTGGCCAGTTGCGCAGGTCACTGGCTAGACTGCTGTCATTCATTGTTTCGAGGTCCGTATGCCGCCTGCCCACGCCCACAGCCCCGCCCCCATGTCCTTGCTCAGCGCCTGGCGCCAGCAGGCGCTGAGCACTCCCTGGCTCAGTGCCGGCCTGGCCCTGAGCCTGCTGGTGGTCGTCGCCCTGCTGTTGGCGAGCATCTGGAACGCGGTCAACGGCGACCACGCCGACAACCTGCACCTGGCGCTGCTCGGTGGTTTGTCCGGCTTCGGCGCCACGGCGCTGGGTGCGGTGCTGGCGGTGATCCTGCGCGATGTCAACGCCCGCACCCAGGACGTGATGCTCGGCTTTGCCGCCGGCATGATGCTCGCCGCCAGTTCGTTTTCGCTGATTCTGCCAGGCCTGGACGCCGCCCGTGAAATCACCGGCAACGGCCCGGCGGCGGCTTTCACCGTGGTGCTGGGCATGGGCCTGGGCGTGCTGTTGATGCTCGGCCTCGACCGTTTCACCCCGCACGAGCATGAAAGCACCGGCCCTTGCGGGCCAGAGGCCGAGCGCCTGAGCCGGGTCTGGTTGTTCGTCCTGGCCATCACCCTGCACAACCTGCCTGAAGGCATGGCCATCGGCGTGAGCTTCGCCAATGGCGACATGAATATCGGCTTGCCGCTGACCAGCGCCATCGCCATCCAGGACATCCCCGAGGGGCTGGCCGTGGCCCTGGCCTTGCGGGCCACCGGGTTGTCGAACCTGAAGGCGGCACTGGTGGCGATCGGCTCGGGGTTGATGGAGCCGCTGGGGGCGGTGATCGGCCTGGGGATTTCCACCGGCTTTGCCCTGGCCTACCCGATCAGCATGGGCCTGGCGGCGGGGGCGATGATCTTCGTGGTGTCCCACGAGGTGATCCCGGAAACCCACCGCAACGGGCACCAGACCGCGGCGACGCTGGGCTTGATGGGCGGGTTCGCGGTGATGATGTTCCTCGATACCGCGTTGGGTTGAGCGCTATCCATACATACCGTAGGAGCTGGCCGGCGAACACCGGCGCTGCCGGTGCCGTCCTCCGCGTCGCCTGGTTCGCCAGCAAGGCTGGCTCCTACAGGTATTGCAGGCCGTAAGCGTTGTAGGAGCCGGCCTTGCCGGCGAACACCGGCATAGCCGGTGCCATCCTCCGCGTCGCCTGGTTCGCCAGCAAGGCTGGCTCCTGCAGAACGTTGATTAGACGTGCACCGCCACCTTCAAGGCTTCCAGCGCCGGCTCCACCTTGATGCCGACGGCCTCGCCCAATTCCAGCACACGGGCCAGGTCGTTCTGCCCCACCATCACCATCTGTAACTCATCGTCGAGCAACTGGCTGAAGTTCAGCAGCACATAGCCGCCAGCCTCCTTGTTCAGCGCGCCCATCTGCACCTGGATGCGATTGAGCGCGGTCAGCGCCTCGGTGCGCGCCAGCTGCTTGGGCTTGAGGGTGAACGGCACGCTCTTGTCGAACGAGTCGCTGATCTGCTGGAACAGATCCTGGTAGCTGTCGGCCTGGAACAGCACGGTGTCCGGCAGGCTGCCGACCACCACCCATTCCCCCAGGCAAAACGGGAAGCTGTCATCGTAGTTGATGTCGGGGTTGGCGGCCAGGAAGGCGGCGGGGTCGGCATAGGCCTGGGCGGCTTCAGCGGCGATGCGCTCGATGTCTTCCTCGCGCATGCAGCCGGCGCCGACGAGGCGGATGAATTCGAGCAACTGGTCTTTCATTTGGGGGCCCTGCGCATTGGCGTAAAAGGCGCCAAGGATAGCCGCAAACGCCCCCGAACGGTTAGCCGGCCTGCGCCTCGAGGCGCTTGGCGGCATCGAGCGCACCCATGGTGCGAGCCGCCATCAGCGCGGTGGCCCCAGCGGCGTCGCGGTGCGCCGGGTCGGCGCCCTGGGCCAGCAGGTAGTCGATGATCGCCAGGCGATTGAACATCGCCGCCAGCATCAAGGCGGTGCGGCCATCGGCGGCGGCGGCATCCACCGGCACGCCGTGTTCGAGCAATAGCTGGATCATCGCCAGGTCACCCTTGAACGCCGCGCCGGCGATGGGCAGCTGGCCGTTGTCGTTGGCGATCAGCGGGTCGGCGCCCTGTTCGAGCAGCACGCGCACGGCATCGTGATGGCCGTGATAGCTGGCCAGCATCAACAGGGTATCGCCCTTGTGGTTGCGCAGGTCGGCCGGCAGGCCACTGGCGAGCAGACGCGCCAGCATGGGCGCGTCACCGCGGCGGGCACGCTCGAAAACCTCCTCGGCGAAGGCGGCGGTTTCCTCGTCGGTCATAGTGGCGGGCTGTTGGTTGGACATCGTGAACCTCCTGGTAATGGCGTGGGCCCAAGTGTTGGTCAGGCAGCCGCCACGGGTCAAAGGTTCAGATTCTATGGGGTGCACAGAGCCAGGCTATCACCGTGCAAATTGCACTGTGCAAAATGCACGACCATGCACAATGCAATGGCGAACAATCCAAAAACAATCACAAATCATTGATTTATAAGGATTTTTATACAAATAAAACCTGGCATGGTCACTGCAACATTCAACTCACGTCTGCCCACACAACAGTCAGGAGTTGATATGGACCTCATCCAGGAAAAATTCGCCTCGGTGTTCGCCGCCTACCAGGTCACCACCCAATCCCGCCCGGACGGCGGCGTCCTGCTGACCCTGCGCGCCGCCGACGGCGTGGTGACCCGCCGCGTGCTGTCGTACGCACAACTGCACAGTGCCGAACAGCTATCCTGGGCCATCAGCGCCATTCGCCGCGACCTGGCCGAACAAGCCAGCGAACTGCCCGTGATCTCGCGGCTGCAAAGCCAGCAGCGCTTCGCCCTGCCAACCTATCGCTGATCGCGGCCCCCCTTCGCGGGGCGCTCCCCGGCCACCCAGGGACTCAGTGGCAGAGGAGCGCCCCGCGAGCCATTTCCCTCAGAGCTCATCGAGCCGCAAAAACTGCCGGGCCGCAGAATCGCCGGTAAAGCGTGGGTGCACGCCTTGTTCGCTGGCGAACAGGCGCAGCGCCAGGCAGAACGGGTTGTCGCCCAGGTCCAACCAGCGGCGGGTACCGCCGGGCACCACCAGCAGGTCGTCCTTCTCGCATAGCAGCGCGTAGACGGAGCCACCCAGGCGCAGGCTGACTTGGCCGCGGCCGCTGATCACCGCGAACACCTCCTCGCTGTCATGCACATGCTCGTCGCGCAGGTCGGCCTGGCCCGCTGCCTGGCCATCACGGCTGAACACGGCGAAGCTGGCGCTGCCATGCTCGGTCATCAAGCGGTCCAACGGTTCGCGGCAGGCGTCCAGCACTTCCTGGGTGCTGCTGCCCGGGCGCAGCCGCGCGCCAGGCTGCCAGCGACCGAAGCGCACGCCCTGTTCGGCCAGGGTCGCGGCGATGTCCTCGTGGTGGGTCAGCACCTTGTGCGGCAGGTCCGGGCTGGAGGGGTCGAATACGCTGAGGATGCTCATCAGGTGGATTTCCTGCTTTCTTCAAGACAAAGGGCAATGATAACGGCTGCGGCCAGCGCTGCGACGCTGGCCATACCAAAGGTGAAGTGCGGGCCCAGCAGTTTCCAGCTGTAGCCCGAGTACAACGCGCCCAACGCACCGCCAGTACCCGACAACGCCGCGTACAGCGCCTGGCCCTGGCCTTGCTGGCGGGCGCCGAAGCTGGCCTGGACGAAGGCGATGCTGGCGGCGTGGAAGCAACCGAAGGTAGCCGCGTGCAGCACCTGGGCGAACACCAGCAGCGCCGGTACTTCGGCCAGGTTGCCCAGCAGCAGCCAACGCAACGTGGCCAGCAGGAAACTCGCCAGCAGCACCCGCCGCACCGAGAAGCGCGCGAAGATTCGGCTCATGGCCATGAAGACCAGCACCTCGGCCACCACCCCCAGCGCCCACAGCAGGCCGATGGCGCCACGGCTGTAGCCCAGGTGTTCCAGGTGCAGGGTGAGGAAGGTGTAGTACGGCCCATGGCTCAGTTGCATCAGCGCCACGCAGGCATAGAACGCCAACACCCCAGGCGCCCGTACCTGCTTGAGAAAGCCCCCGGCTGCGCGCCGTTCGGCATGCTCCGATGGCTGCGCGTTGGGCACCCACAGGCTGGCGACGACGATCCCGGCCATGATGGTTACCAGGGCCACCGGGTAGATGTCCAGGCTCAGCCATTCGAACAACCGGCCCAGGCCGACCACGGCGAGGATGAACCCGATCGAGCCCCACAACCGCACCTGGCTGTAGCGGGCGGTCTGGCCATGCAGGTGGGCCAGGGTGATCACCTCGAACTGCGGCAGCACCGCATGCCAGAAGAATGCATGCAGGGCCATCACCAGCGCCAGCCAGGCGTAGCTCTTGGCAAAGAAGATCAACGAGAAGGTCGCCAGGGTCGCCAGCGCGCCCAGGCGCACGATCAGCAGGCGCCGGCCGCTGCGGTCACCCAGCCAGCCCCACAGGTTGGGCGCCACGCAGCGCATCAGCATGGGGATGGCCACCAGCTCGCCGATGCGTGCCGGGGAGAAACCCAGGTGGTCGAAGTACAGCGCCAGGAATGGCGCGGTGGAGCCGAGCAGGGCGAAGTAGAACAGGTAGAAACTGGACAGCCGCCAGTAAGGAATCGGGAGCATGCTTCAAGCCCGTGGGGGCGCTGCGCGCCCCTTTCGCGACCCAAGGCCGCTGTCACAGGATTCGCATGCAGCCTGTGACAGCGGCCTTGGGTCGCGATGGGCCGCAAAGCGACCCCAGGATGATTCGCTCAACGCAAGACCGGCGTGTCTACTCGAACCTCGGCATTCTGCGCCCGATGGCGCAGCAGGTGGTCCATCAGCACGATGGCCATCATCGCCTCGGCGATCGGTGTGGCGCGGATGCCCACGCACGGGTCGTGGCGGCCCTTGGTGATGACCTCGACCGGGTTGCCGTCGACATCGATCGAGCGGCCCGGGGTGGTGATGCTCGAGGTCGGCTTGAGCGCCAGGTGGGCGACGATCGGCTGGCCCGACGAGATGCCGCCGAGGATGCCGCCGGCATTGTTGCTGAGGAAACCGTCCGGGGTCAGTTCATCACGGTGCTCGGTGCCGCGCTGGGCGACGCTGGCGAACCCGGCGCCGATCTCCACGCCCTTGACCGCGTTGATGCTCATCAGCGCGTGGGCCAGCTCGGCGTCGAGGCGGTCGAAGATGGGCTCGCCCAGGCCCGGCATCACGCCTTCGGCGACCACGGTGATCTTCGCCCCGACCGAATCCTGGTCGCGGCGCAGCTGGTCCATATAGGCCTCCAGCTCCGGCACCTTGCTCGGGTCGGGGCTGAAGAAGGCGTTGTCCTCCACCGAGTCCCAGCTCTTGAACGGGATCTCGATCGGGCCGAGCTGGCTCATGTAGCCGCGCACGCGAATGCCCTGGGTGGCCAGGTACTTCTTGGCGATGGCGCCAGCGGCCACGCGCATGGCGGTTTCCCGCGCCGAGCTGCGGCCGCCGCCACGGTAGTCGCGGATGCCGTATTTGTGGTGGTAGGTGTAGTCGGCGTGGGCCGGGCGGAACAGGTCCTTGATCGCCGAGTAGTCCTTGGACTTCTGGTCGGTGTTGCGAATCAGCAGGCCGATCGAGCAGCCGGTGGTGCGCCCTTCGAACACCCCGGAGAGGATTTCCACCTCATCCGGTTCCTGGCGCTGGGTGGTGTGCCGGCTGGTGCCGGGCTTGCGTCGGTCAAGGTCGTGCTGCAGGTCGGCCAGGGAGATGTCCAGGCCGGGCGGGCAGCCGTCGACAATGGCGACCAACGCCGGCCCATGGCTTTCGCCAGCGGTGGTGACAGTGAACAGCTTGCCGTAGGTATTGCCGGACATGGACGCTCCGCGAATCAGCCTGAGGTGAACGAAAGCGCCAGTATACGGAAAACCGCGGGGCTGTGGTTGCCTGCACCGGCCTTATCGCGGGGCCAGACCGCGCCCACCAGGGCGTCTGGGCTCGAGGTCGAGAACCTTCGGCAGGGCGCAAGGTCGAATCAGCAACTTCCCACGTAGTGCCCCGTCCATGAAGTCGCGCCTTGTCGCCCTGCTCCTGCTGTTCTGCACCCACCTCGCCCATGCCGCTGCCCCGACCGTACTGCAACGCCCCATCGACCTGGACACCGGCCATGGCGTGCTGCACGGCAGCCTGCTGCTGCCCCAGCAGGCCACCCCGCCGCCAGTGGTGCTGATCATCGCTGGCTCCGGCCCCACCGACCGCGACGGCAACAACCCGGCCGCCGGGCGCATCGACAACCTCAAGCGCCTGGCCCTGCTGCTGGCCGGCGAGCATATCGCCAGCGTGCGCTACGACAAGCGCGGCGTGGCCGCCAGCCAGCCGGCCAGCCCCGACGAGCGCGAGCTCAGCGTCGAAGGCTATGTCGCCGATGTGGTGGCCTGGGGGCAGGCGCTGCGCCACGACCCGCGCTTCGGCCCATTGATCCTGGTCGGCCACAGCGAAGGCGCGCTGATCGCCAGCCTGGCCGCCGAGCAGGCCGGCGCCAGCGCAGTGATCACCCTGGCCGGCAGCGGCCGCCCGGTGGCCGATGTGCTGCGCGAGCAGTTGGCCCAGCGCCTGCCTGCGGCGCAACTGGCCGCGGGCGTGGCGCTGATCGACCGCCTGCAGGCCGGGCAGACCAGCCTCGATGTGCCCGCGCCGCTGCGCCAGGTATTCCGGCCCAGCGTGCAGCCCTACCTGATCTCGCTGCTGCGCCAGGACCCGGCAGCGGCCTTCGCCCGCCTCAAGGTGCCGGCGCTGATCATCCAGGGGCGCAACGACGTGCAGGTCGACGTGGCCGACGCTGAGCGGCTCAAGGCAGCCAAGCCCGATGCCGAACTGGCCTTGATCGACGGCATGAACCACATGCTGCGCATCAGCCCCAGGGACATGCACCAGCAGCGCGACAGCTACCGCAATCCCGAGCTGCCACTGGCGCGCGAACTGGGGGAACGGATGGTGGCCTTCATCCGCGGATTGCCTGCGACGTGACGAGCAGGCTCAGGTCTTGGCGGCCTCTGCCGATAACGCGGACAACAAGGCGATGATCGCGGGCGTGCCACGGCGATCGATCAGCCGCCGTGCACCTGAGGAAACCCCTGATGACCGATGCCCCCGCCGCCGAGGCGACTGAAGAACAAGCGCCAGAAAGCGCGCCGCTGCCCTGGGCGGACCTTGCCGCCGAACACTTCCAGCTGTTGCGCCTGGCCCCGCTGCCCACCGACCGCAACAGTGGCGCGCGCCCGCTGCGCTTCGTCCAGTTTGGCTATGCCGAGCGCCATGACAAGGCCCACAGCCTGCTGCGCATGGAGATCCGCCTGCCCGGGCAGAAGACCCGCAAGGAACAGAACCAGCTGGATGTGCGGGTCGACCACGAGCAGCGCCTGGTGCGCATCGGCGATACCGCCGGCCTGCAGCTCGAACCGCTCAACCGCGGGGTCGGCCGCTACCTGCTGGGCCAGGCGGTGCAATGGCTGCAGCAGCGTTGCTCGCACTATCAGGTCGAAGGCATGAGCCTGCCGAACAAGGACGCCCTGAACGAAGACACCCGCCTGCGCCGCGACCATGTGCTGGCCAGCATCGGCCTGCCGGTGGAATACACCGATGGCCAGCTGCTCAAGGGCCGCGTGGTGGAAACGCCGGTGGGCCAGCTCAAGGGTGGCTGGAATACCGAGAAGGTCCAGCGCGTCGATATCCTCGAGGCGGCCGGCATGCTGCAACAGGCCGAGCAGAACCTGGCCGAGAAGGAAGCCCAGTTGCGCGAGCGTGACGAGCGGGTGGCCAAGTACCGCCGTGAAGACAGCGGGCTGCGCTTCACCATCACCTGCCTGGTGGCGTTTGCGGTGTTCCAGGCAGGCTTGCTGATCTGGATCGCCACCCGCTGACCCGCCCCACGCGATCCCTGTAGGAGCGGCCTGGTGTCGCGAAGGGCTGCGCAGCAGCCCCAGGATTTCGCTATTGACGCCAAGATCGCGGGGGCCGCTTTGCGGCCCTTTCGCGACACCAGGCCGCGCCTACAGGGGAGCGGTGTGGATCCGTCAGACCCGCGCCTTGAACAGCTCCTGATGCTGCCGGCACTGCTCGGCCGTCAGCATGAACACCCCGTGACCACCGCGCTCGAACTCCAGCCAGGCAAAGTCCACCTCGGGATAGAGCGACTCGACGTGCACCTGGCTGTTGCCCACCTCGACGATCATCAAGCCCTTCTCAGTCAAGTGGTCGGCCGCCTCGGCGAGCATGCGCCGCACCAGGTCCAGGCCATCGTTGCCACAGGCCAGGCCCAGCTCCGGTTCGTGGTGGTATTCGGCCGGCATGTCGCCGAAATCCTCGGCATCGACATACGGCGGGTTGGACAGGATCAGATCGAAACGCTGCCCCGGCAGCCCGCCGAAGCCATCGCCCTGCACGGTGTAGACCCGCTCATCGAGGCCATGGCGCTCGATGTTCTGGTTGGCCACCTCCAGTGCATCGAACGACAGGTCGGCCAACACCACCTCGGCCTCCTGGAACACCTCGGCGGCGACGATCCCGATGCAGCCGGAGCCGGTGCACAGGTCGAGGATGCGCGCAGGTTCGGCGGCCAGCCACGGCTCGAAGCGCTTCTCGATCAGCTCGCCAATGGGCGAGCGCGGTACCAGCACGCGCTCGTCGACGAGGAACGACATGCCGCAGAACCACGCCTCGCCCAGCAGGTAGGCGGTAGGCACGCGCTCCTCGATACGACGTTTGAGCAGATGCTGCAGGCGCACCCGCTCGTCATCCTCGAGCGCGCAATCCAGGTAGCTGTCGGCCACCTCCCACGGCAGGTGCACGGCGCCCAGTACCAGCAGGCGGGCCTCGTCCCAGGCGTTGTCGGCACCGTGGCCGAAGAACAGCTCGTGCTCATGGAAGCGGCTGACCGCCCAGCGGATGTGGTCGCGCAGGGTGCGCAGGCGGGATGTGATCACGGGGTACTCCTTTTCAGACAGGACAAAAGTCTAACAGCCCGCACCGCACAAATGTTCCCTGCGATAGCCGAACGGATAGCCACAAGCCAGTAATCATGCCGCCTGCAATGTCAACCATTCACATTGGCGCCAAGGCAAGGGAGAATAGGTAGACAAAAGCCCTACCCAAGGAGCCCTTGATGTCCGTTCCAACCACGATGTTCCGCCTCACCGGCCGCGACTACCCGCCGGCCAGGTTGAGCCAAGCCAGCCTGATCGTCATCGACGCGCAGAAGGAATACCTGAGCGGTCCGCTGGCGCTGTCGGGCATGGACGAGGCGGTGGCGAACATTGCCAGGTTGCTCGACGCTGCCCGCCAGGCGGGCCGGCCGATCATCCATGTTCGCCACCTCGGCACCGTCGGCGGTCGCTTCGACCCGCAGGGCCCGGCAGGCGAGTTCATCCCGGGCCTGGAGCCGCGCGATGGCGAAACCGTCATCGAAAAGCGCATGCCCAACGCCTTCAAGAACACCAAGCTGCATGAGACGCTGCAGGCCTTCGGCCCGCTGGACCTGATCGTCTGCGGCTTCATGAGCCATTCCAGCGTCAGCACCACCGTGCGCCGGGCCAAGGACTATGGTTATCGCTGCACCCTGGTGGAGGACGCCTCGGCCACCCGTGACCTGGCGTTCAAGGACAGCGTGATCCCCGCCGCGCAGATCCACCAGTGCGAAATGGCCGTGATGGCCGACAACTTCGCCTGCGTCGCCCCGACCGCCAGCCTGGTCTGAAGGCTGCAACCGCCCGGCGGACGGGCGGAACCCCGGGGTGGCCGGCAGGTCGAAATCCGGATCAGTGCTACCCGATCCTGAGGAATTCGAATGAAGCTCAAAGGCAGTTTCGATGCCAAGCGCCTGCGCCAGCGCGAACCCAGCAACTGGGGGGCGCGGGTTGCCGCCGCTTTTTCGGTGCTGCTGGCCACCCTGGGCATACTGCTCGCCATGGCCGGATTCGCCGGCCTGCTGGGCAATTACGCGGCCCTGGCCGAACTCAACGCCAACCGACCACTGGCGGCGATTCTGGTCTTGGTCGGGTTGTTGCTTCTGTGGATCGGCGTGCGCGTCTGGCGCCGCAGCCGCATCCGCCTGCGCCGTGGCCGCGAGCTGAACCTGTCGCCGCACCTGATGAAAAAGCACGACTGAAAGATTTACACATCCCCTGTAGGAGCGGCCTTGTGTCGCGAAAGGGCCGCGCAGCGGCCCCGGCGTTCCTTGCATCAACGCTGAAATCCTGGGGCCGCTTTGCGGCCCTTTCGCGACACAAGGCCGCTCCTACAGAGAACGCGAAACACAGGACTTCACTCAGGGCAGGACTCGCGTAAACTACGCCGCCCACGTGGAGGCAGCATGCAAGACGACGATTTTTCCCTGTTCAGCGCCGAGGTGCGCGGCGTCAAGCCGATCAAGCACGACCGCGCCGACGTCGGCAAACCCAAGGCCGACCGCCAGCAACTGGCCGACCTGCGCCAGGCGGCGACCATCCGCAGCGACCAGCCCCTGGTGATCGACGGCCTGTCCGACCAGTTCGTCATCGACGTCGGCGCCGAGGACGAGTTGATGTGGCGCCGCGATGGTGTTCAGGAAACCCAGATCCGCAAGCTCAAGCTCGGCCAGATCGCCTTCGAGGGCAGCCTCGACCTGCACGGCATGAGCGTCGAGAAGGCCCGCCAGACGCTGTGGGACTTCATCGCCGAAGCGACCAAGCTGGAAGTGCGCTGCGTGCGCGTCACCCACGGCAAGGCCGCGCGCCTCGACGGCAAGCGGCCGATGATCAAGAGCCACGTCAACACCTGGCTGCGCCAGCACCCGCAGGTGCTCGGCTTCGCCTCGTGCCAGGCCCGCCACGGCGGCACCGGCGCGGTGTACGTGATGCTCAAGCGAACCATGCTCGAAGGCCGCGACGAGTGACATCGCGCTTGCAGCGCCGCCGCCGCCGCCGTACCCTTCGTCTTTGCGAAATTTTCCACAGGTAGATCCATGTCCCTGGAACAGAACTACACCGCGATCCTCAGCCAGCTGGGCGAGGACGTTACCCGCGAGGGCCTGCTCGACACGCCCAAGCGGGCCGCGAAGGCCATGAAATACCTTTGCCGCGGTTACGAGCAAACCCTGGAGGAAGTGACCAACGGCGCGTTGTTCACCTCCGACAACAGCGAAATGGTGCTGGTCCGGGATATCGAGCTGTATTCGATGTGCGAACACCACATGCTGCCGTTCATCGGCAAGGCCCATGTGGCCTACCTGCCCAAGGGCAAGGTGCTGGGCCTGTCCAAGGTCGCGCGGATCGTCGACATGTTCGCCCGCCGCCTGCAGATCCAGGAAAACCTCAGCCGCCAGATCGCCGAGGCCGTGCAGCAGGTTACCGGTGCCGCTGGCGTGGCGGTGGTGATCGAGGCCAAGCACATGTGCATGATGATGCGCGGCGTCGAAAAGCAGAACTCGACCATGCTCACCTCGGTGATGCTCGGCGAATTCCGCGACAACGCCGCCACCCGCAGCGAGTTCCTCAGCCTGATCAAGTGATCGGCACAGGTTCCGAGCCGGCCCCTTGCGGCCGGCTTTTTCATTTCAGGAGTCAAGCATGATCGTCAAAGCCCTGCGGGTCGGCCTCGGCCAGCTCATCGTGTTCGCTGACTGGCTCAGCCGCCCGGCCAAGAAGAAGCGCGACGCGGCGGCCCAGGCCCTTGTGGAGCAGCAGGCCAAGGGCCTGGCGCTGTACCAGTTCCATGCCTGCCCGTTCTGCGTCAAGACCCGCCGCGCCCTGCACCGCCTGAACGTGCCGGTGGCACTGCGCGATGCGAAGCACGACGCGCAGCACCGTCAGGCGCTGCTCGAAGGCGGCGGCCGGGTGAAGGTGCCGTGCCTGCGTATCGAAGAGGATGGCAAGGTGACCTGGATGTATGAGTCCAAGGACATCATTGCCTATCTGGACAAACGCTTCGCGGCGGTCTGACAGCACGTACACAGCCCCTGTAGGAGCGGCCTTGTGTCGCGAAAGGGCCGCAACGCGGCCCCAGGATCTCAGCGTCTACACCTAAATCGCCGGGGCCGCGTTGCGGCCCTTTCCGACCGGTCCGACGCCTCGGCAAGGCCGCGCCTCCACAGAGGGCGACAGTGAGTCAATCCACCATCGGCACATGCCGAGGATGGCTGGCCACCCGTGCCAGCCAGGCTTGCACTGCCGGATAAGCAGAAAGATCAAACCCGCCTTGCTGCGCCACGTGGGTGTAGGCATACAACGCCACATCGGCGATCGAGTACTGCTCGCCCACCAGGTACGGGGTCATTACCAGCTGCTTGTTCATCACCTTGAGCGCCTTGTAGCCGCCCTTGTGCAGCTTGCGATACTCCTCCAGCCGCTCATCCGGCAGCCCCAGGTAGAACTGGATGAACCGCGCCACGGCGATGTAAGGCTCATGGCTGTATTGCTCGAAGAACTGCCACTGCAGCACCTGGGTACGCAAACGCGGCTCGCTGGGCAGGAACTCGCTGCCGTCGGCGAGAAAGTTGAGAATCGCGTTGGATTCCCACAGGCAGGTACCGTCCTCCAGCTTGAGCACCGGCACCTTGCCGTTAGGGTTCATGGCCAGGAACTCGGGGGTTTCGGTTTCTCCCTTGAGAATATCCACCGGGTGCCATTCATAGGGGCGGCCCAGCAGGCTCAGCATCAGCTTGACCTTGTAGCAGTTGCCCGATTGGTAATCCCCATAGACCTTGTACATCACCCCTCCCCTGTTCACGCAGTTGCGTAGTAATGGCCAATAGTTGGCGACTGTACGGCTAAATGCAATGGTTGCTGTATGGCACCGGTCAGCCCGGCCCGCGGTAGCCTGCAAAAATTGCTTACATCCACAACAAGGAATGCCCCATGACCGATGCCACCTCCGCGCGCCTGCGGCCGCTGGCGGACAGCTCCCCGTCGGCGATCGTCGCTGGCTTCATCGCCATGCTCACCGGCTATACCAGCTCCCTGGTGCTGATGTTCCAGGCCGGCCAGGCCGCAGGCCTGACCAGCGCGCAGATCTCTTCGTGGATCTGGGCCCTGTCGATCGGCATGGCAGTGTGCAGCATCGGCCTGTCGCTGCGCTATCGCACGCCGATCACCGTGGCCTGGTCGACCCCCGGCGCGGCGCTGCTGATCACCAGCCTGGGCGGGGTGAGCTATGGCGAGGCGATCGGTGCCTACATCACCTGCGCCGTGCTGGTGCTGATCTGCGGCCTGACCGGCAGCTTCGAACGCCTGGTGCGGCGCATCCCCGCCTCGCTGGCCTCGGCCTTGCTGGCCGGCATCCTGTTCAAGATCGGCAGCGAGATCTTCGTCGCCGCCCAGCATCGCACGTTGCTGGTGCTGGGCATGTTCTTCAGCTACCTGCTGGTCAAGCGCCTGTCGCCGCGCTACTGCGTGCTCGCCGCGCTGCTGGTCGGCACCGCGCTGTCCGGGGCCTTGGGGCTGCTGGACTTCAGCGGCTTCCAGCTGGAGGTGGCCAGCCCGGTGTGGACCACGCCAAGCTTCTCGCTGGCGGCGACCATCAGCATCGGCATCCCGCTGTTCGTGGTGGCCATGACCTCGCAGAACATGCCCGGGGTTGCCGTGCTGCGCGCCGATGGCTACCAGGTACCGGCCTCGCCGCTGATCTCGGCCACCGGCTTCGCCTCGCTGCTGCTGGCGCCGTTCGGTTCGCACGGGGTCAACCTGGCGGCGATCAGCGCGGCGATCTGCACCGGGCCGCATGCCCATGAAGATCCGGCCAAGCGCTATACCGCGGCGGTGTGGTGCGGGATCTTCTATGGCATCGCTGGCACCTTTGGCGCCACCCTGGCGGCGCTGTTCGGTGCCCTGCCCAAGGAGCTGGTGTTGTCGATCGCCGCGCTGGCACTGTTCGGCTCGATCATGAACGGCCTGAGCGTGGCCATGGGCGAAGCCCGCGAGCGCGAGGCGGCGCTGATCACCTTCATGGTCACGGCGTCGGGGTTCACCCTGTTCTCGATCGGCTCGGCGTTCTGGGGCATCGTCGCCGGGGTGCTGACCCTGCTGATCCTCAGCCCGCGCAAGGGCTGAAGCCCAACCCAGATCCACTGTAGGAGCGGCCTTGTGTCGCGATGGGGCGCGTAGCGGCCCCAAATTTCAGCTGCGCCGCGTAGATCGCCGGGGCCGCTTCACGGCCCTTCCCGACCGGTCCGACGCCTCGGCAAGGCCGCTCCTACAGGCTCCCTCACAGCCTGAAGTGCCCCACCATCCCCTTCAGATCATTGCCCAGCTGGGCCAACTCGACGCTTGAACGGGCATTGTCCCCCATCGCCAGCGCCGCCTGATCGGCACTGCCACGGATCTGCGTGACGCTGCGGCTGATCTCCTCGGCCACCGAGCTTTGCTGCTCGGCCGCGGCGGCGATCTGCTGGTTCATCTGCTGGATCAACGACACCGCCGCGGCAATGCTGCCCAGCGCGCTTTCGGTCTGCAGCGCATCCGCCACCGCCAGGCGTACCAGCTCGGTACTGCCACGGATCTGCGTCACCGACTGCTGGGCATTGCCGCGCAGGCTGGCGACCAGCCGTTCGATCTGTTCGGTGGACTGCCGGGTACGCCGGGCCAGGGCGCGCACCTCGTCGGCGACCACGGCAAAACCCCGCCCCTGCTCGCCGGCCCGTGCCGCCTCGATGGCCGCGTTGAGCGCCAGCAGGTTGGTCTGTTCGGCCACGCTCTTGATCACCTCGAGCACATCGCCAATGGTATGAATCTCGGCGCTGAGGCTGTCGATACCGCTGCTGGCGGTCTCAGCCGCCGCCGCCAATTGCTCGATGCGCTGCATGCCCTGGCGCACCACCTGCTGCCCGGACACGACCCGCTCATCGGCGGCCTGGGCCGCTTGCGCCGCCTGCTCGGCGTTACGCGCCACATCGTGGACCGTGGCGGTCATCTGCTGCATGGCAGTGGCCACCTGTTCGGTCTCGTCCTTCTGGCTGCCGACCTCGCGATTAGTCTGCTCGGTCACCGCCGACAGCGCCTGGGCGCTGCCCGCCAGTTGCTCGATGCCCTGTTGCAAGCCACTGACGATGCCCGACAAACCCTCGGCCATCTGCTGCATGGCCAGCTGCAATTGGCCGACTTCGTCGCCGCGCGCTGCCTGGGCCTGCATCGCCAGCTCGCCGGCGGCAATCCGCCGGGCCTGGCTGATCACCCGCCGCAACGGCGCGACCACGGCACGGGTGATCAGCCAGGCCGCGAGCACCCCCACCAGCAACGCCAGCACAGCGGCAAGGGCAATGGCCAGGGCGTTGTGCGTCAACTCAGCCTGCATGGCCTGCTCCTGGGTGGCATAGGCCTGGTCGACCCGCGCCGTGGCCTGCTCGGCACGGGCCTGCAACTGGTCCTTGATCCCTTGCTCCTGGCCGAGCAGGTCGGTGTACTCGTCGAGCTTTTCGGAAAAGCTGCCGATATGCCCGGCCACCTCGCCGAGCACGCTCTGGTAGCCGGCATCGACCACCGCCACCTTGAGCTGCTCGACCAGGCTGGCCGCTTCCACGGTCTGGGCGATACGACCTTGCGTCAGCGCCTCACTGCCCTTGCGGCTCTGCTCCAGGCGCACCCGCGCTTCATCCATGGCCTGCAACATCAACCGCGCCACCTGCGCCACCTGCCCGGCCTGCTCGAGGAATTCACTGCCCTGCTGGCCCTGGGACTGCTTGAGGGTATAGGTGCCGTCGTCGGCCAGGCCGGCCTGCAGCACATCGAGGTTGTTGGCCACGCTGGACACCGACCAGCTGGCCATGTCCAGGGCCAGCTCCTTGGCCTGCACCGCCTGGACGAACTGCTCGAAGGCCTGGCCATAGCCGCCCAGGTCGGCTTCGGCCGAGGCCAGCGCCGGCACGCCGCGAGCGCGCTCGATCAAAGCCTGCAAGCCGCTGCGCAGGGCCTCGGCCTGCTTGGGGTCGGAACGCAGGGCGAAGGCCTGCTCGTGCTGGCGCAGCTTGAGCAGGTCGGTATTGAACTGGGCCATCTGCCGCAGCCCATCGAAGCGCTGGCCGACGCTGGCCAGGGCGTACACGCCGATGCCAGCCACCACCAGGGTGAGCAGCAGCACCAGGGCAAAGCCCAGGCCCAGCTTGCGCGCCATGCCCAGGTTGGCCAATACACCCTGCTTGGACACCGTCATCGCCAATCCCCCCTGGGTTTGCTCGGCGAACAATCGCCTGCCCGCAATGGCCCAAGAGTGACAACCACGCCACGCCCCTCACAAGAGGGCGACGGCGCAATGGTGTCATTTGGCTATGAAGGTGTCGTTTTCAGCTCGCTGAAGGTCGCCCCGCATGCTGGAAGAACGCCTGGGCCCGCACATCCTGCCCATACGCGACATTGATACGCAGCCAATCGCTGGCCCGCCCCTGCGGGTCGAAGGCGCTGCCTGGGGTCAACAGGACCGAGTGTTCCAGCGCCAAGGCATCCAGCTCGGCGAAATCACGGCCGGGCACCCGCGCCCAGACGAACATGCCGCCGAAGGGTTCGCAGAACACCTCCCAGCCGCAGGCTTCCAGTTGCCCGAGCACCCTGGCCATGTGCTGCGCCAGGCGCAAACGCAGGCGCTGCACGCTCTTGCGGTAGCTGCCATTGGCGAGCATCTGCCCGACCACCTGCTCGGCAAAGCGCGAGGTGCCAATGCCACTGACCATCTTCAGTTCCGCCAAGCGGGCGACCAGCGCCGGGTCCGCCACCAGGTAGCCGACCCGCAGCGAGCTGCTGAGGGATTTGGACAGGCTGCCCAGGTAGATCACCCGCTGTTCGCTGTCCAGGGTACTCAAGCGCGTCGCCGGCCCCTCCTGAAAATCCGCGTACAGGTCATCCTCGATGATCCGCAGGTCGTGCTCACGGGCCAGTTCCAACAGGCGATAGGCGACCTTCGGGGTCAGGCTGGTGCCGGTGGGGTTCTGGTACAGGCTGTTGATGAACAGGCAGCGCGGCCGATGCCCGGCCAGCAACTGCTCGAGCACCGCCAGGTCGGGGCCGGTGGCGGTACGCGGCACCTCGAGCATGCGCACCCCATGCAGGCGCAACAGGTTGTAGAGGTTGTAGTAGCCGGGGCGCTCCACCAGCACGGTGTCGCCCGGCACCAGCAGCGTGCGCACCAGCAGGTCGAGGGCGTGGCTGGCGCCCTGGGTGGTGACGATGCACTCGGGCTCAGCGCAAATGTCCAGGCGCGCCAAGCCCTTGTGCAATTGCAGGCGCAGGCTGGCCAGGCCCTGGGGCGGGCAATAGTCGAACAGCGCCTCGGCGGCGCCCCGGCTGACCTGGCGGATCGCCTGGGCCAGCTCGGCCTCGGCGCGCCAGGCCACCGGCAACCAGCCGCAGCCGAGCTTGAGCACATCAGCATGCCCCTCGTGAAACTGCCGCCAGCGACCGTCCGCGGCCTCCCCCCAGGACTCGCCAGCATCGCGCTGCACGCCCGCCTTGCGCTCGGCGACGAAGAAGCCGGCGCCATGCCGCGCCTCCAGCCAGCCGCTGGCCACCAGCCGGTCATAGGCCTCGATGACACAGGACGCGCTCACCGCCTGGCTGCGCGCCAGGGCGCGAATCGACGGTAAACGCGTGCCGGGGCGCAGGCGCTGCTGTTCGATCCAGGCCAGCAACTGTTCGCTCAGTTGCTGGACCAGCGGTGTGCGAAGATGACGATCCAGGGTGAAGTGCATGGCAAGTGTTCGCTGATTTCAGGCGAACAGTTAAGCATAAATGCGCACGGAGTGTGCCTTGGCGAGCCCAGGCACCAGGCACCATCCTGTGCGCAAACCACCGTACGGACATGCCCGATGCCCAGTCGCCACGCCCCAGCCCTGCTGGCTTTCGCCCTCTGCCTGATCACCCTCGCGGTCAACCTGCAGGCGCCGTTGTACATCACTTACGCCGAGCTTTCCGGGCACGGCGCCGCGGCCACCGCCGTGGCCTTCTCCGGCTATGTGCTCGGCGTGCTGCCGGTGCTGCTGGCCCTTGGCGGGCTGGCCGACCGGGTCGGGCGCCGGCCGCTGATACTGGTCGCCCTCGCCCTGTCGATGCTCGCCACGCTGATCATGCTGTTGTCGCCGAGCCTCGCCTCACTCGGCGTGGCGCGCCTGTTCCTGGGCCTGGGCACCGGCCTGGCCTCGGCTACCGCCACCGCCTACATGGGCGAGTTGATGGCGCCTGGCGCCAGCGGCCAGGCCGCCACCTGGGTAACCGCCAGCACCTCGCTGGGCTTCGGCCTGGGCGCGGCGCTGACCAGCCTGTTCCTGCTGGCCGGCCCGACCCTGACCCCAGGCAGCTTCCACCTGCAGCTGGCGCTGGCCGCCCTGGCCCTGCTGCTGGTATGGCGCCTGCCCGACCCGCGCCCGGCGCAACGCGGCGCCATGCTGCGCCTGCCCTGCTACCCCGCCGGCAGCCTGGCCTATGGCCTGGCGATCCTGCTGGCCTGGGCCTGCGTCGGCCTGGTCATCGCCCTGCTGCCGGGGATTTTGCGCCAGCACGGCCTGAGCGCCTGGTCCGGGTTCTCGACCTTCTGCGTGATCAGTTGCGGGCTGCTGTTCCAGCCCCTGGCGCGGCGCATGGCCAGCGTCCGGGCAACGTTGCTCGGCCTGCTGATATTGCCGTGCAGCTATGCCCTGCTGGCCTGGGGCGCCGACCGCGGCAACCTGGCCGGGGTGTTGCTGGGCGCGTTCGCCGCCAGCAGTGCCTGCTACGGCTTCATCTACCTGGGCGGGCTGGCGGCGGTGAACCAGTTGGCCGGCAGCGAGAAGACCCGGGCCAGCGCCGGGTTCTTCCTGCTGGCCTACCTGGGGTTCAGTCTGCCGGTGATCTTCACCGGGCTGCTCAGCGACCATCTGGGGCCACGGATGGCACTGATGGTGTTCGGCGGTCTGTTGGTGCTGGGGTGCGCGGCGGTGGCCCTGGCCTTGTGGCGATCGGCCCAGGCCCTCGCGCGGGTAGATGCCTGCTCCCGCACCGCCTGATCGCCCTCAGATCGCCAGGGCGCCGCCGTCGACGGTGAGGCTGTGCCCGGTGGTGAACGCCGCGCCATCGCTGCACAGGTACAGCACCGCGCTGGCAATCTCCTCGACCTTGCCGATGCGCCCGACCGGGTGCATCGCTGCGGCGAACTCGGCCTTGCGCGGGTCGGCCTGGTAGGCGCGGCGGAACATATCGGTGTCGATCACCGCCGGGCACACCGCGTTGACCCGGATCCCCTTCTTCGCATACTCGATGGCCGCCGACTTGGTCAGGCCGATCACCGCATGCTTGGAAGCGGCATAGATGCTCATCTTCGGCGCCGCCGACAGCCCGGCCACCGAGGCGGTGTTGACGATCGCGCCACCGCCCTGGGCCAGCAGCAACGGCAGTTGGTATTTCATGCACAGCCACACACCCTTGACATTGACGCCCATGATCGCGTCGAACTCGGCCTCGCTGCCCTCCGCCAGGCGCCCCTTCTCGATCTCGATACCGGCGTTGTTGAAGGCGTAATCGAGCCGGCCATAGGCCGTGATGACCTGCTCGTGCAGCTGGCGCACGTCGCGGTCACAGGTGACATCGCAGGCGACGAACAGCGCCTCGCCGCCAGCCTGGCGAATCAGCGCCACGCTGGCTTCACCGCCGGTCGCGTCACGGTCGGCCACCACCACCTTGAGCCCCTCGGCGGCGAATGCCTGGGCCGTCGCCCGACCGATGCCCGCCGCGCCGCCGGTGACCAGGGCAACCTGGCCGGAGAAAGTCATGCTCATCGCTGGCTCCTGCAAAAGGATGGAAAGTCGTGGCTGAGTCTAGTCAGGGCACCGCCGGGCTGGGCAGCATCATCAGGGGCACGGTTGGACTACTATCGTTCGCGGTGATCTTGCGTGACGCGGCCCATTCAACCCGCCGATCATCAGCCCCTCACACTCGTTCAGGAGAACCGCCATGCCCCACACCAACCGCCGTTTCCTGCTGACCAAGCGCCCGGTGGGCGCCGTGCGCCGTGACGACTTCACCTACGAGCAGGTGCCCGCCAGCGAGCCGGGGGAAGGCCAGGTGCTGGTGAAGAACCTCTACCTGTCGCTGGACCCGGCCATGCGCGGCTGGATGAACGAAGGCAAGTCCTACATCCCGCCCGTGGCCCTGGGCCAGGTCATGCGGGCCCTTGGCGTGGGCGAAGTGGTCAGTTCCAATCATCCGGACTACAAGCCCGGCGACCATGTCAGCGGCGCCCTTGGCGTACAGGACTACTTCAGCGGCGAGCCCCAGGGGCTGCACAAGATCGACCCGCGCCTGGCGCCGCTGCCCCGCTACCTGTCGGCCCTGGGCATGACCGGCATGACCGCCTACTTCGCCCTGCTCGACGTCGGCCAGCCCAAGGCCGGGGACACCGTGGTGATCTCCGGCGCGGCCGGCGCGGTCGGCAGCATTGCCGGGCAGATCGCCAAGCTCAAGGGCTGCCGCGTGGTGGGCATCGCCGGTGGCGCGCAAAAATGCCAGTACCTGCGCGACGAACTGGGCTTCGATGGCGTGATCGACTACAAGGCCGAGGACGTGCTGGCCGGCCTCAAGCGCGAATGCCCCAAGGGCGTGGATGTGTACTTCGACAACGTCGGCGGCGAGATCCTCGACGCGGTGCTCTCGCGCCTGAATTTCAAGGCGCGGGTGGTGATCTGCGGCGCCATCAGCCAGTACAACAACAAGGAGGCGGTCAAGGGCCCGGCCAACTACCTGTCACTGCTGGTCAATCGCGCGCGCATGGAAGGCTTCGTGGTGATGGACTACGTCAAGGAGTACGGCAAGGCCGCGCAAGAGATGGCCGGCTGGCTGGCCAGCGGCAAGGTCAAGAGCAAGGAAGATGTGGTGGAAGGCCTGGAGACCTTCCCCGAAACCCTGCTCAAGCTGTTCAGCGGGGAGAATTTCGGCAAGCTGGTGCTGAAGGTCTGAGATCAGCAGCCAGCCCGCCCCCCAGCCCCTGATTCAACCGCGGATCTCGGCCACCACGGCCGCCAGCGCCCGGGCCGGATCCGCCGCCTGGCTGATCGGACGGCCGATCACCAGGTAATCGGAACCCGCATCCAGGGCCTGGCGCGGGGTCAGGATACGGCGCTGGTCATCCTGGGCGCTGCCGGCCGGGCGAATGCCCGGGGTCACCAGCTGCAGCGACGGATGCGCCGCCTTCAGCGCCGGCGCCTCCAGTGCCGAGCATACCAGGCCGTCCATGCCAGCCTTCTGCGCCAGTGCCGCCAGACGCAGCACCTGCTCCTGCGGGTCGACATCCAGGCCGATACCGGCCAGGTCCTCGCGCTCCATGCTGGTCAGCACCGTCACGCCAATCAGCAACGGCTGCGGGCCGCTGCGCTTGGCCAGCTCTTCACGGCAAGCCGACATCATGCGCAGGCCACCGGAGCAGTGCACGTTGACCATCCACACGCCCATCTCGGCCGCGGCCTTGACCGCCATGGCGGTGGTGTTGGGGATATCGTGGAACTTGAGGTCGAGGAACACTTCGAAACCCTTGCTGCACAGGGTCTCGACGATACCCGAAGCGCTGCTGGTGAACAGTTCCTTGCCCACCTTGACCCGGCACAGGGCGGGGTCGAGCTGGTCGGCCAGCTTCAGGGCGGCGTCACGGGTAGGGAAATCCAGGGCGACGATCAGGGGCGTCTGGCAGGCGGACATGGGCAGGAGTCTCTTGGCAAGTCGTAAACGGCGCGCATTGTAAACGAAGTGGGGCCGGGTTGGGGGCCGCAGGTCATGAGAATTGGCCCGCCGAAGCGCGACTCCTATAATGGAACCAACACCTGCCAGCACGGCTCGAATGCCATGCAAGCAGCGCCCTATACACGCTCAGGAGGAATTTCGATGCCTTGGTATGCCTGGTTGATACTTGTCATCGCACTCGGGTCGATCGTCGGCGGGTTGCTGCTGCTGCGCGATACGGCGAAAAAGCTGCCATTGACCGACGAGCAGTTGAAGAAGGTGCATGAGCGCAATGCCGAGGCCGATGCCAAGGATGCGCAAGAGCGCTGAACCGCCCCTCCCCTCACAGCCGACCGCCTCGCGGCTGGCCGGCTGCCTCGCACGCTTACTCGATGGTCAGTTTGTCACGGTTGCGGTCCAGCAACGCCTTGCCAATGCCCTTGATTTCCAGCAACTCATCCACCGACGCAAATGGCCCGTGCTCGTCGCGGTACATCACGATGGCGTCAGCCTTGGCCTTGCCAATGCCGTTGAGCGCCTTTTGCAAGGTCGCGGCGTCGGCGGTGTTGAGATTCAGCTTAGCCGGGGAAGCTGCAGTGGCAACCACTGGCACCACCGGTTCGACAGTTGCGGTGGCAGGGGCCGCGGTGACAGAAAACGCCAAGCTTGCAAATAGCGCAAGCAGCAGATGGGAAAGGACGATATTGCGCATCATGTTCACTCCTGTGGCTCAATGGGTTGGCAGCGTTTCCGTGGCTGCCTGCTCAAGCTAGCAAGGGGTGGATGCGCGTGCGATGCGGCAAGTATTGCAAAAATCAACTTGGTTGAAGCTGCCACCAAGCCAGCAAACCCTGCCTGACAGGGCGTTCGAGTGGAGCTCTGACGGCTGAGGGTGCGCTTGCCTACAGCGCCAGTGTATTGCGCCTAAATCCTCAACGGAAATAACCAGCGCCAATAGGCTCGTTTACAACTTCGCCCCTTCAGCTCCACCCAGGACAACCTGTAGGACCAGCCTTGCCGGCGAAGCGCCGCACAAGCGGCGCACGATCCTTACCGGATCATCCTCGCTAAACGCTTAGCGCATACCCCCTGCAGGCAGCAACGAATCGCCGAGCTCGACGGGATCGGTCGCAGTGTTGTTGCGAGCGATATCGACTGCGACCAGCACCGCCGCCAGCGCGATGAACATTTCGTAAATGAAGCCCACGTTGAACAGCACCACATCGACAAAAATGAAGCAGACCGAGTGCAGGAAGAAAAACGCGAGAAACCCCGTACTGGCGACCGGCATGTCACGCAGCAGGCGCATCGACCTGAACGCGCCGGACGTCTTCAGCAACGGCAAGCCCAGCCAAAGGCCGGACAAGAACAAGTAGAACAGCGGGTTGAGCAGGTGCGAAACGTTTTCCAGGTAATAGTAGTAACTGGCTTCACTACTGACCCCAAGGATTTCCGCGACATTGATGTTGTGCAGGTTCGTCTCGCCCTGGGCATTGTGCGAGGTCAGCAACGGCACGGCGTCGGTGTAATCGAACCAGTGGTAGCCCCAGCTGGTTTCTTCACCGAACGCGAACAGGCTGACAGCGGCGTAGAGGGCTAGCCAGCAGCGCTCCACGGTGGAACGCGAACGCATGAACAGGCTGCCGAACAGGCCGAACGCAACGGCCCAAAGCACCGCGGACAGCACCTCGAGGAAGGAGTCTTCATTGGTGCTCAGGATCTGCTCGGTGACCAGCCATTTGAGGGACGAGGACTCGACCCAGGCGTAGTTATCGACAGCACAGAGGAGGTACAACGCTACTACGAATACAACGGAAGCACCCAGGTAGGGGGGCTTCGACAGCCACTTCGAAATCATTGAGTTAATTGTCCATTTTTCGTGCTACTTGCTTGCACGGTATCCATTGATATCTGACTGTGTATCGGCAGCCTTGTGACATTCTTGAGACGTCAAGAACCGCACCAATAAGAATGAGGTATATTATCACTTAGCAGCAATAGCAAAATGCCACCAGCCATCAAAGCGTCGCATCATACACGTAATGCATAAGTTTGAGCGATCAATGGCACGCACTCCATGAGTCTCATCGAAGCATGCCGGAGGCCTGGCCGGCCGGTACAACGTTGTGCTGACTATTAAGGTCGCCATGTTTTGAGTAGGTGGCGCAGGCCCAAGGGAACCTGGTGAGATGGGGAGGGCAGCCGTACTGGAAGACCAGCGCCACTGCGCCGATCAATGCCCGCGCCGAGAAGCTGGGCACCGCCGGGCGATCTGGCCGCGCCGGGCCATTACACCGGTGGAAGGCTGGCATGAATGGTTTGATGAAGGCGGACCGAAGCAGCAGTACTGCATCCGTCGGCGGGACGGGCACCCTGCCCTCTGCGCAGCCATAGGCCAGTCTACCGAGGATGAGCATGACAGATTCGTGATCATCGCCGCCGACGCTCAAGACGGCGGCAGGTAGTGCTGCCGCCAGATCTGGCAGTCGAGTGGGTCGCGGCCGGCATGCCCAGCGAGCACGCCGAACAGATGGTGCTGAACCTCGGCGAGCCGGGCGAGACTTTCGCACCGCGTGGGCACTGCCGTGGGCAACATGCGGAATCAAGGCCCAGTACTGATGGAGCCGGATCAGTGACGAACCAGAGCTGGTGCCCAAGCGTGTAGAACTCGTAATCAGTCACAACCTGAGACGCTGATATGGCTCTGACGAGGCCGGCTACCGAGAAAACTCCAGATCTACTTGCTTATTAGTAGGAGCCGCTGCATCAGCCTTGCTGGATCCCGCTTGTCGCTTACTGTCAAAGCGCTTTTCAACCGACTCATAAAAGACGTAGGCGACAACCAGGATCAGGGCCAGCCCAACAGGGAAAGCGTATATAGCGTCTTTGATAGATAGCGTCGCCGGGTACAGCCGCCGGATCGACATTATTACTGGCTCGTGAAAAACGTAGATGCAGTAGGCTAGCAGCCCGCCGGTCGTTGATACCTTCCAGGCCCAGTCAGGAAAAATACTGCGCTGGCGCCTTGATACATCGAACAGGTAAATGATTAGGCCAATGCAAACAGCTGTAATTGCCGGCGCCCATGACAAGTAATACAGCCTTGTCGCGCTACCCGGGAACCCAGCGTAAGAGGCCATTTCAGGAAATGACCAAGACGAAAGGAAAATTTGAAATGCCACAGTCAAACCACCTGCTAGCAGCATTCCATGCCTTACATAACGACCGGATCGCACAGTTTTGTTTGCGAGAATCGCCGTCACCATACCAACCACAAAACAATCGACGTTTGCGATCAGTGGATAATATACATGGTCATGCCACAGCTCTGGGTCCCCAGTATGTAAAACTTCATATTTCCCAGGGCAAGTAGCAGGGCTGCGGCTACCGCCAGGATAACCGCCGGGCTTTTCGCAACCCTGCTCAAGAGCAGGAACAGCACTGGCGAAAGATGATAGAACTGAAATTCGGTACTTACCGTCCAAAGAGCGCCAATCAGCGCATTATCGTGCACATCGAACAACATGAACGACAGAATAGCGCTCCAGCCCTGATGCGTCCTTATATCATTTGATCCGGGGGATATAAGAACGCCGACCAATAGAATCGCCACAAAGTAAATAGGGAAAATACGCAACATTCTGTTTCGGTAAAACTTCTTAAGCCCGGCACCATCGACTGTGTGTCGACCACTTGCAAATCCCTTGCCCATGAGATACCCAGAGAGAGTGAAGAACATCCACACACCGTCCCACGGGGAGAAGGAAAGCAGATACCGAAGGGCCAGGTCAATCGAGCCTTGAGCTGGAGCAGCCGGCCCGTACACAACCATGAACCAGTGCCCCATGATGACATTGGCGCATGCAAGCGCGCGAAGACCAAGCAATGGGTCCCTCTCTGATCGCTCGGCCTGGTAGGCACCGACCATACGCGCAGGACGCTCATTCGTAGTGGGCATTTTAAAGACAGCAGCAATGAACCAAAAGAATAGCGCAGCCCGTACAATACGGGCCTTCTGGCCAGCTCCTGGCACAAATAGTGCTGTTCGATCAACGCACCCAATCGGTTCCGCAGCACGACCGGTCCCATCTCGACCAAGAAACGTTCACGGCGGGCCTACTTACGCTAACTGGCGTACTCGACATCGGAGAAATGGCTCATGGAATAGCGAAGGCCGGTTGACTGGGAGGCTAGGTCAGCACAGGTCAGACAGCCTGTGTCAATGTGATCGGAGAATCCCTAGCCGCCCGTACACTGCTTTACGAGTCGAGATTGAAAGGTCACCAGCCTCCGTGCGGCCAATGGTAATGTCACAATTGTTGGACGGATGGCGCATGACGAAGCATGCAAAAGTGTGGGATAGTCATCGCGGGATGCTGCTGAGGATGTTGCTATTACTTTAGCCTCTGCCGTCTGTTTCCATGGGTTTAGCCTGTTCAGGAATAGATTGGCCGTAGTTATTTTCTTCAGTGTTGCTGCTTGTGTGCGTGGCCGCCAGGCACTGCGAGAGAACGCCAAAGTGAAATTTACACCTTATTTTATTAATCACAATCTTTTTATCCATCCAGACACCCCCGACAACTTTGACGACCTTTACTCCGGCATTAATACCAACTCTGGAAACGGCTTGATCGCAACGAGCCTTGCTAAGATTCTTGGAATAAAAACCTACACCGGAGGCATAAAAAATATATTTACCTGCCACAAACATTATGTAAATTTCGAATATGCAAATGAAAAATACTCTCACGCAATACTTATTTTCGAAGATCATATAGGAGAGCAGTGGAATCATTCACCGTGGGCACGAATGCAGGGCGTGCTCGAAGCATTGGACTTGCCACTTATAGTGTTCAGCCTAGGTTGCTGCGGCGTAAACAAGACTCCTGACCAAGTCGTCAGCGAAATCTCCATGGAAGCAAGAAATTTTTTTAGCTTTCTGTCACGCAAAGCAGTTTCGATAGGTGTTCGAGGCGCCTTCACCGGACAGGTCATGGAGCTGTTAGGGATACGCAATTATCAGGTGGTTGGCTGCCCAACTTACTTCGAGGCTGGGCGAGACAGGGTGGTGGAGAGGCTTGAATTCACTGCCGAGTCAGCGGTTGTAGGTGTTGGACTATTCACTTCCAATACTGTCGAAAATGTCCACTATGTGTTGCAAAGCGAGGCGGAGTTATTGAGGGCACTGATTGATGTCGCCCCTGTCACACAACAAGATCTCAACTCATTTATGGCTGCACCTTGGCCTGACTACGCATCGAAACTCATGAGCGCACTTGCCTGTGACCGAGTCCGCTTTTTCACGGATCCTGCTGAGTGGAGAGACTACTTTGACGAGTCTGTTGCACTAACCGTAGGAACCCGTGTGCATGGGAGCATTGTCTCACTGAATAAAGGACGCCCAGCACTTGTGACTGCCGGGGATGTCCGAGCAGAAGAAATGTGTCGACTGTTCCAGATTCCGCATCTCCCAGGCGCGTACCTCGCCGATGCATCTCTAGCGGAGCTCGCTGATATGGCGGACCCCGCCGCACTTAATGCCGCGTACCCAGAGCTCTACGACAGCTTCATGTCGTGGCTCGTGAATGTGTGCGGCCTACCGATACCGGAAAAACCCTTAGAATTCATAGATTGGAGAGTTTATCGTGCAGCGTTGCTTCCCGGCCCTGTGGCGGCAGAGCGACTTCGCGGTGCATCTGCCGCGAATGAAATCCAGCGGCTCTCGCTGGACCTAAGCACGGCGACAAGTGAAAACCAGCGGCTCTCGCTGGACCTAAGCACGGCGACGAGTGAAATCCAGCGGCTTTCGCTGGATCTTAGTATGGAACTCGATCGGCAGATGAATCTTTCCGCTACTCTCGACAGGCTGTCGGCGCAGCATGAGGGTTTGTTAGACCGCACCTTGGATATTGAGCGTAGGCTGGCACTGCTGCACCAGAGCTGGAGCTGGAGGTTGACAAAGCCGCTTCGCTGGGCTCTGGCAGTAGTCCGGAAGCGGTAGGTGCGGATCATTTTTATCCTTGATATCCCCCAGGATCGATCATCTCCAGGCCAGCGCCGTTGCTGGCATCCCGCCTCTCAAAAAACAGGTGAAATTCCCCGTCAGCTCTGACAAAATGCAGCGGCGTTTTGTCAGAATGGCTAGGGATGCCAATAGCAGCGAAAGGCTTTGGATAGGTTGTCTAGAGCTTGTAGGAAAAGTCGCCAAGCAGCGATCAGGCAAGGCGAAAACAGGCGAGGAACGGTCGGAGTCGCACTCAGATTTTTGATTGCAAATGAGATTCCGAGCCTGTTTTCAACGCAGCATGATCGTCGCGCAGCCACTTTCGCACAAAGCATGGAACACAGGGTGTGTTTGCCTTGACTGATCAGAATTTTTTAACGGTTACTGCCGCTTTTCTGTTATTTGTATCGCTGGATACAGTACATTCCGTGCTCGCTCGGCGAGCAACTAAATTGCCATCTCGCTTGACGGGCGCTTTCCGTGTGTCTCGAGATTTTCATTTAACTGCCAGGGCCCGGATGTCGGGGTCTAATGTCCTGTGACTGTTCCTCATTGGCAAGCGGGTAAGTTCTGCCTGCCTGATAATATTTGAGTAAGGAGTGTCAAATGAATCGTCGTGAACGCCAGATGCTGGATCTGCTCAAGCGCGGTAAAGAGGAATATGGCTATCTCGCTGTCAAGGCCGAGTTCGAAGCTGAGGGGACTCGTGTTGACGAACTGTTGCGCCTGATCGAGCTCGCGCGCCGTGCTGACCTGGACATTGCTCTGAAGATCGGTGGCTGCGAGGCTATCCGCGACTTGCTGGAGAGCAAGCAAATTGGCGTTGAATATATTATCGCGCCGATGATCGAATCTCCTTATGCCGTGAAGAAATTCATCGAAGCAAAGAACAAGGTCTATACCAAGGAAGATCAGGAAGACACCAAGTTTCTCTTCAACCTTGAAACCATTACGGGCTTCAATAATCTGGATGGTTTGATCCAGGCTGCCGCGGTGCCAGGCGGCTTGGACGGCGTGGTGTTCGGTCGTGTCGATTTTTCGCTGTCGAACAATTACAGCCGTGATGACATCAATCACCCCAAAGTGACTGAGTACGCCCTGGTGACAGGCACCGCGGCCAAGGCTGCCGGGCTTGAGCTAGTGGTCGGTGGTGGTGTTTCCAGTGACGCGATCGAGGAGCTGAAAAAGCTCGAAGCTAATCACCTGGCACGTTTCGAGACCCGAAAAATCGTCTACGCGGCTGAATCGGTGCGCAATAGCAATATCGAAAATGGCCTGCTCAATGCCGTGCATTTCGAACTCTTGTGGCTGGAAAACAAGCGCGAGTACTACGGGCTGATCGAGAAGGAAGATGACAAACGCATCGCCATGCTCGACGCCCGCTGGAAATTGCTGGGTGGTCAATAAGACGTGGTCGTTGCCACGGCTGCGCGGCCGCACATCGCTATCTTTGGTGCGTCCGGCGCCATCGGTTCTGGTCTGGTGGAGTGGTTCGCTGCTCGTGAGTGGGACGTCACTGCCATTGTTCGGCAAGTAACCTCCTACACTGTTGCGCATGAGCGAGTGACCACAGTTGTGTGGGATCCCCTTACCGACGAGTCGGTGCCCGCTTCGCTCGGCCAGCTCGAGGCAGTGGTCTGGGCCCAAGGTGACAATTGCACAGACAACATTGCCGACCTGGATTACGAGCGCCACATGCGCATGTACGAAGCCAACGTCGGTCATGTGCTGGTTTCGCTACATGCCCTGCTGGGCGCCGGTGCGCTGGCCACTGGCGGGGCACGTCTATGCGTCATCAGTTCGATCTGGCAGAACATCGCCCGGCAGAACAAGCTTTCCTATTGCGTAACCAAGGCTGCTCTGCAAGGGCTGGTTCGTTCGGTGTCCCTTGATCTGGCAGATAAAGGTCACGTGATCAACGCGGTGCTGCCTGGTGCGCTCGATACGCCAATGACGCGCGCCAATCTTAGCGCCGAGCAGATCGCTCGACTGGAAGCTGCGACACCAGGTTCCCGACTGGCTGGTGTTGCCGATGTGGCTGCGACGGTAGAGTTCTGCTGCTCGCTTGCGCATCGGTCCATCACCGGACAATTTTTGACGGTTGACAAGGGTTTCACTCATGCGCGTATCGTTTAATATCAGCAGCTCGACGGGCGTGTATAATGTGCTGCTGGGTGAAGGACTGGTCCAGGAAGTAGTGGCCACCCAAGCCCATCGGATCTTTCTGGTAGACAGTCGCCTGTTGACTCAGGTGGCGTTTGTCACCGATCCGATCATCGCTATCGACGCAACCGAAGAAAACAAGTCTCTGGAGCAAATCGCCCCAATCATTGAGGCGCTTAAAGGTCACGGTGCGACTCGTGATACCGAGATCGTCGCAGTGGGCGGCGGTATCATCCAGGACATCGCAACGTTCGTCGCCTCGATCTACATGCGCGGCTTGCGCTGGCATTACTGCCCGACCACATTGCTGGGCATGGTAGATTCCTGTATCGGTGGTAAGTCGTCGATTAACGTCGGCGCCCTGAAAAACCTGGTGGGTAATTTCCATCCGCCCGCCAGTATCTTGATTGACCTTGCGTTTGTGCAAAGCCTTAGTGCCGAACAGCAAACCAGCGGCCTGATGGAGTCGGTCAAGATCTGCTACGCACGGGGTGCGCAGGCATTCGCCACTTACCTCGATTGGCAGCCCGCAGCACCGCTCAAACCAGAAACCGCCTTCGCCATCATCGAGCAGAGTCTGACCACTAAAAAGTGGTTTATCGAAATAGACGAGTTCGACCGTGCCGAACGCTTGCTGCTGAACTTCGGTCATACCTTTGGTCACGCAGTGGAGTCTGCTACCCGTTTCGCGATCCCCCATGGGATTGCCGTGGGCGTGGGGATCTTGATGGCCTATCGGTACGCCAAGGTGGCGAAGCTTCTGACCCCAGAGGGCGAAGCTCGCGCCGGACGCCTGGTCGCTCATGTACAGGGGCTGCTGCAACCGATGCGTCAGACCTTGGCGCCGCTGGTTGGCATCACTGCCGACGAGTTGCTAAAGCATTTCGAGAGCGATAAAAAGCACTCCCAGAGCCATTACCGAGTCATCGTTCCTGCCGATAACGGTGATTTGCAGCGGTTGTCGCTCGAGCGTACGCCAGTTGTTCAAGCGCTTATTGGCGACGCCTTCGCTCAAGGCGCAGCGCTCGCTATCAATGGCGGTGCATGATGGAAGTTTTTGATCAGGTTGACTTCGTTGTCATCGGCGCTACTGGATGGTTGGGACAGGCGACACTTGAATACCTGTTTCGCCAGCTCGCGCCAGCCGACAGGGCGCGCGTGCACGCTTTTGCGTCGACTGCGCGGTCGCTGACCCTGCGCGACGGCACGACCATACAGGTTCAGGCTTTATCTTCCCTCCCAGCGCTGCGCACAGCGCAGCCCGCGCTAGTGTTTCATTACGCCTTCCAGACCAAGGATCGCGTGGGCGCCATGAGCCACGAGGAATACATTCTCCTCAACTGCAGCATTCGTGAAGCCTTGCTGCAGTTTGTCGACGCCAACCCAATCGCTGGCTTGTTTGTACCTTCCAGTGGCGCCGCTTACGCGGGGCTGATTCAAGCCGACCAAAGCGATGGCGCGATCTATGGGCGCTGCAAGCTGGATGATGAGCGCGCATTCGAGGCCATTGGCCAGCGGTATCAATTCCCGGTTGTGAGCCCACGGGTATTCAACGTCAGCGGGCCCTACATCAATAAGCACAACCTCTATGCACTGGCATCGATCATCTCGGCGTGCCTGTCTAGCGAAACGATCAGTGTGCGCGCTACTCATCAAGTGATTCGCTCCTACTACAGCGTTACTGACCTGATCGAACTGTGCTGTCGCCTGATTTTTGCAGAGCGTGATAAGGGGGCGGTGTTCCATGTGTTCGACACCGTTGGCACAGAGATCGTTGAAGTGGGGGAACTCGCTCTGCGCTGTCAGGCGTTACTTGCGCCACATCTGGCTATCGAGCGCCCTCCCCTGCGTGAGGCTCCCGCGGACAGATACGTGGGTGACGCAACAGCCATTCGTGCATTCGAACGCCGCCTTCAGATAACGCCTCTGGGGTTGGACCAGCAGATCAAGTTGACAGCCGACTATATGAGTAGTTTAGTTGAAAGTGACAGGTTATGACTGAGACTCGATCGTTGTTCATGCCCGTGCGGCGTAACCCATATTACATCGTCGCTGCTCGTTATGTGCGGACCTCTGCTGGTATCAAGTCGCTGCATGTTCTGTGTCACGCCCTCAATCGTATGGGCGAGCAGGCTTTTCTGATCGTGCACCCACACTTTCCACCCTACCTGTCAGCCCATCCGGCCTTGAATACGCCATTGCTGACCAAGCGCATTATGGATTACCACCGCGCTCAAGGGCTCACACCGATCACCATCTATCCAGAGAGCATCAAGGGCAACCCGATGAAGGCGCCTTTTGTTGTTCGATATGTGCTGAACTATGCTGGCCTCCTGGGCGGTGATGCGCAGTTTCCTGAAACGGAGTATTGCATTTCCTACAGCGCAGCCATTGCTGCAACGGTCCCGAATTCCAAACAGACGATTTTTATTCCTGCCTCGGACCCAAATTTTTTCGTTCCGCCCGCACCGGGCGCCAAACGTCAGGGGGCGTGCTTTTATGCCGGTAAATATAAGAACTACCACGGCGGCAAGACCTTTGCGGTTACCGATGGGCTGATCGAAATTGTTCGTGATCGCAAGGATGAGCAGACGCCTGAACAGATTCGTGATTTGTTCCAGCGGTGTGAGCGTTTCTACTGCTATGAAAACTCGGCATTGGCCATTGAGGCCATGCTGTGTGGTTGCCCTGTGGTGTTCTTGCCAAACGCGTTTTTTACCGACCTGATTGGCAAGGCTGAACACGGATCGGAAGGTTATGTGTGGGGTGACGGCGACGCCGTTGGCTTCAAGCGCGCGCAAGACACCGTGGGCTTGGCTCGCGAGCGTTACTTGGGCTTGTTTGAACGTGCGGAAAGCGCGCTCGCGGACTTTGTGGCGTCGACACAGCTAGTGGCGCAGGCCACGACCTATTCCAGCCCTATGTCTGAAATGTACATCGAGAAGATTTCCCAGTCCTCTCGCTATATGGGTATTATCAAGACGATTCTGTTGATGATTCGTGAACGGGGCGTGCTTTTTACCGCGCGCGTGATCTTGGCTCGCGTGAAATCTGGGCGGACTCGACTCAGCGACGTATGAATGAAAAATCTAGGTAGCTAACATGAACATGATTCTGCCTCGTGCTCGGGCACTCACAATCTGTATCCCCACTTACAATCGTGGCAAACGAGTGCATGCGCTGGTGTTGTTTTTGAAACGGAATCTTCTTCCGCTGACAGATGACGTTGAAATTGTTGTTGTTAATAACTGCTCGAATGATGGAACTCGAGAGCTGATCGAGCCGCTTGTTGGCGAAGCGATAACGCTGGTTAACCGTACGGAGTTTTTGGATACAGCTGAATCAAACATGTTTCACTCGCTTGAGCTCTGTGGCGGTGATTTTATTTGGTATCACGGGGATGATGACATCCCTGCCATTGATACGATTCTCAGCATCATCACCATGATTCGTCAGGATGTGGCGGACCTCTACGTGTTCAACTCTCCGATTATCGACGATGATGGTGTCGTTCTTAGTCGGCGCATGGCGAATATGAGAACTTCGCACCTGGATGTATCCGGAGACTCATTAGTAGAAACTACCGGACTTATGTTCATGCTGGCGGGAATCTCTAACGTCATATTTCGTCGCGAGAAAGCCGACATAGAAATAGCTTGGGAGGCAAACGCAATCCAACCAATATACGGGCACGTATGTTGGTTACTGGCGTGTTTTGGGCAGCTTAGAACCAGGATTGTCAACCGCCCCTTGGTATATTACCGCGTTTCGGACACAGCAAAGCAAGCCGCGCACTTCAAGAAATTAGCCAAACATAAGAATTTGGGCGACAACTACTTTTGGGGCTTTGGAGTTGCACTGCAATTTAAGTGGCTTGTTGAGCACGGCATTATATCTTCATCAGTGCTGCCGAGAACCTTTGAGGGGCGGCGCGATAATTCTCGCTTCAAACTCCTTAATGGAATAGTTCACAAAATTTATCTTCAGGTCCTGGAATCCATCGGGTGCTCGGATGAGCGATTCCTCGTCGATCAAAAAACATTCACCGAAGTTAGGGATTTCCTTGTCTCCTGCGATCTTTTTGTCTACGACCTCTTTGAGCCCATTGAACGATTAAACGAAATAGCGATGGGGCAGCGGCCCCGTAAAGAGCTTGATGGCCTACGAAAAACCTTTGAGAATTTACATCGCCTGCACGATGAAGATATTTACCGTAACAACTGGCAGGGCGAGCGGAGCGGCTATCAAATTTACCGAATGGCCTGTCATTGGGTCGCTATCAGGCCCGAGGTCGAGGGTGGGATTGTAAATGCTCTATCTGTTATAGATCTTGAGGAGTGGGCGCCATTACTGCTTATTGATTCTGATTTTGAAACGTTAGTTTCTCGAGCGGAGGCACACGCGAGAGAGTACTTGGCTTCCGTTCCGACACCGACCATTAGCCAGACAGGTCAGTCGCTAGCTGAATTGGAGCGGCTGGCTCGGCAGCATATCGACTTGATGCATCGTATAGTTCATGAATATACCCATTCAGTCCAGATTTATCGTCAAGCGACGTTACTGGGCCGCAAGCTGTCTCAAGTGATTATTTATCCATTTGCGCAGTTTGTACGGTTTAGCAAACGCCTACTGGCAAGTTAACGCATCCGCCGATCGAGCGCCATGGCGCTCCGATTCGGATGAAACTTACTTAAAATACTGATGCAGGGAAAACTATGAAGGCAGTTATTTTGGCTGGTGGGCTGGGCAGCCGCCTCAGTGAAGAGACGAGCACACGTCCAAAACCCATGGTTGAGGTGGGTGGCCGTCCGATCCTCTGGCACATCATGAAAATCTACTCCCACTATGGCGTGAATGATTTCGTGATCTGCCTGGGCTACAAGGGATACGTCATCAAAGAGTACTTCGCCAACTACTTCTTGCACATGTCGGACGTCACATTCGACATGGCAAACAACAAGATGGAAGTCCATCAGAACAACGCCGAGCCATGGCGCGTGACCCTGGTGGATACAGGGGCTGAGTCCCAGACTGGTGGTCGCCTGCGTCGCGTCCGTGACTATCTGGAACCGGACGAAGACTTCTGCTTTACCTATGGCGACGGGGTTGCCGATATCGACATCGGCAAGCTGGTGGCTTTCCACAAAGCGCATGGCAAAATGGCTACCGTTACGGCTACCCAGCCCCCAGGACGTTTCGGCGCGCTGAACATCAACAACCACCATGTAGAAAGCTTCCGCGAGAAGCCGCACGGTGATGGCTCCTTTATCAATGGCGGTTACTTCGTGCTCAAGCCGAAAGTGATCGACCTGATCGAAGCCGACGAAACCATTTGGGAACGTGAGCCTCTGGAGGCACTCGCTCGTGATCGCGAGCTGCTGGCCTTTGAGCATCACGGTTTCTGGCAGCCGATGGATACCCTGCGAGAGAAACAACAGCTGGAGGACTTGTGGGAACGCAAGGTTGCCCCATGGAAAGTATGGTGATAGATCGCGCTTTTTGGCAGGGCAAGCGGGTATTCCTCACTGGACATACCGGCTTCAAGGGTAGCTGGCTGGCGCTGTGGTTGCAGGAGATGGGGGCAATCGTTACCGGGTTCGCCCTTGAGCCGCAAACGACTCCGAGCCTGTTCGAAGTCGCGTCGGTGGGCGAGCGCATGACCTCGATCATTGGCGATATTCGGGATGGCGCAGCATTGGCGTCGGCCGTTGTCCAGGCACAACCGGACATCGTCCTGCACCTGGCGGCCCAGCCGCTGGTCCGTTACTCCTACGACGCGCCGGTGGAAACATTCGGTACCAATGTCATGGGCACCGTGCACTTGCTGGAGGCTGTCCGTGCCTGCGCCAGCGTGCGGTCCTGCGTTGTGGTCAGTTCCGACAAATGCTACGAGAATCGCGAATGGCCTTGGGGTTACCGCGAAAACGAAGCGATGGGCGGCTACGACCCTTACAGCGCCAGCAAGGGCTGTACCGAACTGGTGACAGCGGCTTATCGCAGCTCTTATTTCAACCCTGCCCGCCATGGTGAACATGGCATGGCGCTGGGCAGTGGCCGTGCAGGCAATGTGATTGGCGGCGGTGACTGGGCAGCTGATCGGCTGGTGCCAGACTTACTGAGGGCATTTGAGCGCAACGAAGTTGCTATCATCCGTAACCCGGGGGCGATTCGTCCCTGGCAGCACGTGCTCGAGCCGCTGTCCGGCTACCTGGTGCTCGCTCAACGTCTCTACGAGAGCGGTGCGCAGTTCGCCGAAGGCTGGAACTTCGGCCCTGTGGACTCCGATGCTCAGCCTGTGGCCTGGATTGCCGAACGCATGGCCCAATGCTGGGCCGACGACGCTCAATTCCGTATCGAGGCCAATGCAGCAGCGCCTCACGAGGCGAATTATCTCAAGCTTGATTGCTCCAAGGCTCGTGCCCAGTTGTTCTGGACACCACGCTGGTCCCTCGCCCGGGCGTTGGATGAAGTCGTGGGCTGGCACCGCAAGTTTCTAGCTGGCAGCGACATGCGACAAGTTTGTATCGATCAAATTTCGAGCTTTTCTGAAGCACGACCCTAATGAACGCGGATTACCTGATGACCACCCAAGACGACCTCAGAAAACAGATTGACGATCTGGCCCAGCAATACTCCAAGACTGCCTTTGCGCGTCGTGACTTCATCCCTGGCGTGACCGCTATTCCACCAGCAGGCAAAGTGATCGACGGCGCCGAAGTCGGTCTGATGATCCAGGCCTCGCTGGATGGTTGGTTGACCACCGGTCGCTTCAATGCCGAATTCGAAAAGCGCCTCAGCAAGTTCCTGGGCGTTAAGCATGTGCTCACCACCAACTCCGGGTCTTCGGCCAACCTGCTTGCATTCACCGCGCTGACCTCCCCAACCTTGGGTGATCGCGCGATCAAGCCGGGTGACGAAGTGATTGGCGTGGCAGCGGGCTTCCCCACCACCGTCAACCCAATCATCCAGAATGGTGCGATCCCGGTATTCGTCGATGTCGACCTCGCCACTTACAACATCAATCCGGAACTGATCGAAGCTGCCATTACGCCGAAAACCAAGGCGATCATGCTGGCTCACACGCTTGGCAACCCGTACAACCTGCGCAAGATCCGCGAGCTCTGCGACAAGTACAAACTGTGGCTGGTCGAAGATTGCTGCGACGCATTGGGTTCTACCTACGACGGCAAGCTGGTCGGCACCTTTGGCGACATCGGTACCTTGAGCTTCTACCCTGCTCACCACATCACCATGGGTGAAGGCGGAGCGGTATTCACCAAAAAGTCCAAGTTGCGCCTCGCGGTTGAGTCGATTCGCGACTGGGGTCGTTCCTGCTTCTGCCCGCCCGGCGAAGATAACACCTGCAAGAAGCGTTTTTGCTGGCAGCTGGGTGATCTGCCCTATGGCTATGACCACAAGTACACCTACTCTCACCTCGGCTACAACCTCAAAATTACCGACATGCAAGCGGCTTGCGCGCTGGCGCAAATGGACAAGTTGCCGTCTTTCATCGAGGCTCGCAAACATAACTTTGCTTACCTGAAGCAGAAGCTTGCAAGCTGTGCGGAGTTCCTGATCCTTCCGGAGGCCACCGAAGGCAGTGAGCCATCCTGGTTCGGGTTCCCGATCACCTTGAAGGAAAGTCCTTATCAGCGCCTTGATCTGCTGAACTACCTGGATGAGCACAAAATCGGTACCCGCCTCCTGTTCGCTGGGAACCTTCTGCGCCAGCCATATATGATCGGCCGCGAATATCGAGTGTCGGGCACCTTGGAAAACACCGACCGGATCATGAGCAAGACCTTCTGGATCGGCGTTTGGCCAGGATTGACCACTGAGATGCTCGATTATGTCGTGGACCGTATCGAAACGTTCTTCGGTATCAACAAATAATAGGACGTCCCTTGACCAAGCGCTTTACTAAACGACTAGGCGAAGCCTGGAGTGACCTTCGCGCCGCTCTGATTGCGACTGAAACCTGGGCCTTCCTGGGTACTCATGACATTCGGCAGCGGTATCGACGTTCCGTGCTGGGGCCACTGTGGATCACCATCAGTACTGCCGTGCTGATCGGTGGCCTGGGGGTGATGTACGCAGGGCTCTTCAAGATGGATGTTCATGATTACATCCCCTACCTTGCTGCGGGCATGATTACCTGGAGCTTCATGTCCGTCGTGATCACTGAAAGTTGCCTTGTGTTCACTGGCGCGGAAGGCAGTATCAAGGCCGCACGGATCCCCTTGTCTTCCTATGTACTGCGGCTGGTGTGGCGCAACGTTCTGGTGTTCCTGCACAACGCGGTGGTGTTGGTCGGTGTGGTGCTTTGGTTCCTGCCGTTCAACCCCATGGGGCTGCTGCAGGCCGTGGTCGGGCTGGCGGTTATCGGGGTGTTCCTGTTCTGGCTGGCGTTGGCCGTCGGTTTGCTTTGTGCGCGTTTTCGCGACATCCCGCTGATCGTTACCAACATTCTGCAGGTGGTGTTCTTCATGACGCCGATCATGTGGAAGGCGGAAGTGCTGAATTCTCGTATGTGGATCGCCGAGATCAACCCGTTCTACTACATGCTCGAACTCGTCCGTAACCCGCTGCTTGGTCAACCGCTAACTTGGTCCCTCTGGGGCCAAGTCGGCGTGGTACTGCTGGCTACCGTAACGGTATCGTTTCTTTTGTTTGCGCGATTTCGTTCGCGCATTGTTTATTGGTTGTAGCCCATGGCTCATATCATTGCGAAGGACCTGGTGGTCGAGTTCCCGATCTACCAGGGTGCGCAGCGGTCGATGCGCAAAACGTTCCTCAATGCGGCGAGTGGCGGCCGTCTGGCTGGTAGCGACTCACGGGTCACTGTGCGTGCAGTCGACGGGGCAAACTTTTCGATCGGCGACGGTGAGCGCGTGGGGCTGCTGGGTCACAATGGCTCGGGCAAAACAACATTGCTACGCACCTTGAGTGGTGTGTTCGAGCCTGCCAGCGGTACGCTCGACATGGCCGGCTCGGTCACGTCACTGCTGGATATTTCCCAGGGCTTCGACACCGATTCCAGTGGCATCGAGAACATCACGCTACGCGCCATTACCATGGGTATTTCGCGCAAGCAGATCAAACCGCACATTGATGAAATCTGCGATTTCTCCGGGCTGGGCGATTACCTGAAGTTGCCTGTCCGCACTTATTCGAGCGGGATGATGATGCGCTTGGCGTTCGCTATCTCGACCTCAGTCGGCTCCGACATCCTATTGATGGACGAGTGGCTGAGTGTCGGCGACGACGACTTCAAGGCGCGCGCCACAGAGCGGCTCAACCATTTGTTCAATCGTGCAGCGATCGTTGTGATCGCCTCGCATGACACAGCGCTGTTAGCGCGCACTTGTACGCGAATTCTGCACGTGGACCACGGCAGGATTATTCGTGAAGAAACCGTCAATGAGCTCACTGGGAGTGGTCATGCAGAAAAAGTATAGTGATTGGGTCAGCACCTGGTTGGCAGAAGCAGGCTACACTCACTGTTTCTTTGTGGCTGGTGGCAATATTATGCACCTGCTGGAAAGCCTCAGCCATAACCTGACCTGCATTCCTGTGGTACATGAAGTGGCAGCAGGTATCGCGGCAGAATATTTCAACGCCACCAACGACCAAGGTCACAAGGCGTTGGCTCTGGTCACCGCAGGTCCCGGGCTGACCAATATCGTCACTGCCTTGTCCGGCGCGTTCCTCGAAAGCCGCGAGCTGCTGGTCATCGGTGGCCAGGTCAAGACAGCCGATTTGAGCCATGGCGAATTGCGCCAACGCGGCATCCAGGAAATCGACGGTATTGCCATCGCCCGTCCTATCACGGTTGCAGCCGAGCGCTTGGATACTCCAGTGTCCCGCGAAGCCTTCTTGGCTCTGTGCGCGGCTACTGAGCGCGGCCGCCCGGGCCCGGTCTTCATCGAACTGCCGCTGGACGTGCAAGGTCGCTTGCTGAGCGTCGAAGAACTGCCGACCACCCCCGCGGCGGCCATCACTGGCAAGCCAATGCCATTGCCAGCGAATATTCGCACTGCCGAGACTTCGCTTGATGAGGTTCTGGCACTGCTGCGAGGTGCTCAGCGCCCTGCGGTGTTGATCGGTGGCGGGGTCAGCCATGAAGCAGCGGCGGCCCTGGCGGCCGTGGCCGAACAGCACTCACTGCCGTTGTTCACAACCTGGAACGGCCTGGACCGTATTGCTGCAGACCATCCGTGCTATTTCGGCCGACCGAATACTTGGGGCCAGCGCTACGCCAACCTTCTGCTCCAGCAGGCCGACATGGTCCTGGCGTTGGGGACGCGGCTTGGCCTGCAGCAAACCGGCTTCAACTGGCAAGAGTTCGGGCGTGGTGGCAAAGTCGTGCAAATAGACTGCGATGTAGCCGAACTGACCAAGGGCCACCCTCGTGTCGATGTGCCGATCTGCGCTGACGTCAACCCTTGGCTGAAGAAACTGGCTGCCAAGCTCGATGGCCAGTGGAGCGAATGGCACGGCTACTGCCGTGAGGTTCAGGCAGCTTTGCCGCTGATTGAAGAGAACGTGACCCACGCGGGCTATCAGTCTCCCTTCAAATTCGTTGAGCATCTGTCAACCTTGCTCAAAGCGGACGACGTGGTCGTGCCTTGCAGCAGCGGTGGCGCTTTCACGGTCATGATGCAGGTATTCGCTCAAAAGGCCGGACAGCGCGTGGTTACCAACAAGGGCCTGGCCTCTATGGGCTATGGTTTGAGCGGCGCTATCGGTGCGGCATTTGCCAACCCAGAGCAGCGCGTGGTGCTGGTCGAAGGTGATGGGGGCTTCGCTCAGAATCTTCAGGAAATCGGCACTGTTGGCGTTAACCGTTTGAATGTGAAAATCTTCATCTTCGACGACTCGGGTTATGCGTCTATTCGTTCCACCCAACGTAGCTACTTTGGTGGCCGTTACGTGGGTTGTGATATCGAAACGGGTTTGGGCTTGCCAAACTGGGCAGCGTTGTTTGCGGCCTACGGTATTCCCGTCGTACGCGTAGAGCCGGGTTTCGAAAACTCGCAAGATTTCATTGCGCAACTTGAGAGCGACGGCCCTGGAGCCTTCATCGTCAAGGTCGATCCTGAGCAGACCTATTTCCCGAAAATCACCAGCCGGGTCACTCCGACGGGCATGGCTTCCAATCCGCTGCACCAAATGTCGCCTGACCTGAATGAATCGGTAGCGGCGCTGGTTACGCGTTTCATATAGCAAACCATTGATCAGGTGGCCCTTGGGCCGCCTGGTCTACGGCTGACGCATTTACCGCGAGCCCGTCTCGCGGCCTCTTTTCCAAACCTGCCGGGTGTCGCAAGGTTCCAGCTATCGGAGATCAACTAGGTTCAACCCCGCAGAAATCTCGAAAAGCGATCCTTTGCAGCTTCAATGGCCTCCTTGCGGACCTCGAAGTAAAGAAAATCCTGATCTTCGCCCACTTGGATTGCGCCCATCTTTTCGTGAAACGAAGTAACTTTTTCATTCCCCTTCATCACCTCGAAGTGAGAAGCAGAGTACTTCAAATGCTGAAAACCGAAATCATAGACTAAAAAGGCGCTCTCAACTGCTGCATACTTGGTTTTACTTTCATTAAGAATCCAGCTGCCCCATGAAAACGAATGCGCCTTAAAGTCATATAAGCGCACAGTCCCACACGGGACCCCATCCAATCGTTCAATAATAAAATAGTACTGCCTTCCCGCTTGCTCTTCCGCCTTGTAGTTTCTTATCCATTGACGCTGAGCTTCCACATCACTGCCCACTGCCGACAAGTACTTATTGTACTTTTCATCCGTGCGCAGCCCAACGACAAACACAGCATCGCTCTCTTCTATGAGTCGTAACCGTATCGTTTTAGCTGTTACTTCCACCGTCGCAAACTCCCACAGCGTTTATTGGCGGCCATCGCATCATACACTTTGGACATCGCCACATCCGCTCAAAGGCAGGGGCACCAAGGCGCCCCTTGCGCATATTATTCTTCGCTTTTCAAGACTCTCAGCAGATATTGGCCATAGCCATTCTTTGCCAGAGGCATTGCCAATTTCTCCAATTGCTCCGGACCAATCCACCGCATTCTATAGGCCAATTCTTCAGGGCAGGCGACTTTAAGCCCTTGGCGATGCTCGAGCGTTGCAATGAATTGACTGGCTTCCAACAGGGACTGATGAGTGCCGGTATCCAGCCAGGCATACCCGCGTCCCATGATCTCGACCGACAGTTTGCCCTGTTCCAGGTAGGTGCGATTGACATCGGTAATTTCAAGCTCACCACGAGGTGAAGGCTTGATTTGCTTGGCGATATCGACGACCTGGTTATCGTAAAAGTACAGACCGGTCACGGCATACTTCGACTTCGGCTGCTTGGGTTTCTCTTCCAGGCTAACCGCCTTGCCGACCTTATCGAACTCGACCACACCATAACGCTCAGGATCATGAACGTGGTAAGCGAACACGCTGGCGCCCTCTGATCGCGTCATGGCGCTACCCAGCAGCTCTTGGAAGTTGTGGCCATAATAGATGTTGTCCCCCAGCACCAAGGCAGAGGGATCGCCAGCAATGAACTGCTCACCAATGAGGAACGCCTGAGCCAGGCCGTCTGGAGACGCCTGTACCGCGTATTGGATATTCAGCCCCCACTGACTACCATCACCAAGAAGCTGTTCGAAGCGCGGGGTATCCTGAGGCGTGGAGATGATCAAGATATCGCGAATACCCGCCAACATCAGCGTGGTCAACGGATAGTAGATCATCGGTTTGTCGTAGACCGGGAGCAACTGCTTGGAAATCGCCAGCGTCGCTGGATGCAGACGGGTACCGGAGCCACCAGCCAGGATAATACCTTTACGTTTCATTTAATTACTTTCCTTGAAGTTCAACCAGCATCCGGGCGACGCCCTGATGCCAATCTGGCAAGCTCAGGTCAAAGGCCCGCTGTAATTTTTGAGTATCGAGCCGTGAATTGGCCGGACGCTTGGCAGGCGTAGGATATGCATCAGTGGTCAGCGCCTTGACCTGCTCGGCACGCACCTTCAGCTCCACACCAAGCTCAGCTGCTTGCTCAAGGACATAACGCGCATAGCCACACCAGGTCGTCTCCCCTGCCGCCGCCAGATGATATAGACCGCACAGTGCAGGATTGCCTCGCACGGCACGAACGGCATGGGCGGTGACGTCGGCAATCAGGTCAGCCCCCGTGGGTGCGCCCACCTGGTCGTCAATCACCGCGAGGTTGTCGCGCTCTCCAGCCAGACGCAGCATGGTCCGGGCAAAGTTGTTACCGCGAGCGGCATAGACCCAGCTGGTGCGCAAGATTAGATACGCACAGCCGCTGGCCTCAATGGCCTGCTCGCCGGCCAGCTTGGTTTGCCCATAGACATTCAACGGCGCAACCGGCAGGTCCTCCCGCCACGCGGCGACGCCGCTGCCAGGAAACACATAGTCGCTGGAATAGTGCACCAAGAGCGCCCCGATGGCCTTCGCAGACCTCGCCAGCACTTCCACCGCCTGCGCGTTGATCAAGTGCGCTCGCTCAGGTTCGGACTCAGCTTTGTCCACGGCAGTGTAGGCCGCCGCGTTGACAATAACGTCGGGAGCGACGCTCGCAACGGTATTGGCCAATCCCGCAAGGTTTGCGAGATCGCCACAAAACGCTTCGCTACGTGTATTGAGCGCCACCACCTGCCCTAGGGGCGCGAGACTGCGTTGCAGCTCCCAGCCCACTTGGCCGTCCTTGCCTAAAAGGAGGATCTTCATGCCGTACGATCTGCGTAGTTCTGCTCGACCCAGTCTCGATAAGCACCGGACTGGACGTTTTTCACCCACTGCTCGTTATCCAGATACCACTCGACCGTTTTACGAATACCGGTTTCGAACGTCTCGGCAGGCTTCCATCCCAGCTCGCGCTCGAGCTTGCGGGCATCAATGGCGTAGCGGCGGTCATGACCGGGGCGATCCGTGACATAAGCCACCTGCTCACTGTAGGGCTTGCCATCGCCACGTGGGCGCATTTCATCCAGCAAGGTGCAGATGCGCTGGACGATCTCCAGGTTTGGCTTCTCGTTCCAGCCACCAACGTTGTACACCTCGCCAACCCGCCCAGCCTCGAGAACACGGCGAATGGCACTGCAGTGATCCTTGACGTACAGCCAGTCGCGAATCTGCTGGCCATCGCCGTAGACAGGCAGGGCTTTCCCCGCCAAGGCGTTGACGATCATCAGTGGGATAAGTTTCTCGGGGAAGTGATACGGCCCGTAGTTGTTGGAGCAGTTGGTGGTCAATACCGGTAGGCCGTAAGTATGGTGGTACGACCGCACCAGATGGTCGCTCGCCGCCTTGCTGGCCGAGTAAGGGCTATTTGGCTGGTACTGGTGGGTTTCAGCGAACGCAGGCTCGTCCGCGGCCAGGGAGCCATATACCTCATCGGTAGAGACATGCAGGAAGCGGAAACCCTGGCGGGCCTCGTCACCCAGCGCCCCCCAGTAAGCCCGTACGGCTTCGAGCAGGCGGAAGGTCCCCATGACATTGGTTTCGACGAAAGCCTCAGGGCCGTGAATCGATCGGTCGACGTGGGATTCGGCTGCGAAATTGATGACCGCCCGAGGCTTGTGCTCTTCGAGCAAGCGCCCCACCAGCTCTGCATCTCCGATATCACCGTGCACGAACACATGACGTTTATCATCGTTCAGGCTGGCCAACGTCTGCAGGTTACCCGCGTAGGTTAGCTTGTCGAGATTGATGACAGTCTCGTCTCCAGCGGCAAGCCAATCCAATACGAAGTTCGCACCGATGAAACCGGCGCCACCTGTAACCAATATAGTCATATGTCTGTTTTTCCGATATTTGAACTCGAACCTGACAAGGTTCGCGCTTCGTAAACCAGCGTCATTCTTTCAAGAATGTCGCGTTTTTAATCACACTCTGCTGCCAGGCACTACAATTCATGGCGCCGACGCTGGTACAACCAGTCGACAATCTCTTCAGTAGGGGTATAACCGCTCACGGTATCCCTGAGCAGCTGTCGGACTGCGGGATACTCATCAGTGGCGATAGCAGCCAGCAATGCCTCAAGGCGACGCTTGAGCACCTCCCAAGGCAGGCAATCCTCGTTGGCGCTCATGATCATCGGATGCCGGGTGCCCAGCACATTGTCTCCGATCAGCAGCTCTTCATAGAGCTTCTCGCCAGGCCGTAAACCGCTGAACTCGATGGCGATATCCCCATGCGGGTTACGCTCGGAGCGCACGCTCAAGCCGGACAGATGAATCATCTTTTCCGCCAGCTCTACAATTTTCACCGGCTCGCCCATGTCCAGCACGAACACGTCGCCGCCCTGCCCCATGGAACCCGCCTGGATCACCAGCTGCGCCGCCTCGGGAATGGTCATGAAGTAACGGGTGATCTTCGGATGAGTCACGGTCAAGGGCCCGCCGGCCTTGATCTGCGCATGGAACAACGGAATCACCGAGCCGGACGAGCCGAGCACATTGCCGAACCGCACCATGGTGAAACGGGTCTTGTTGACTTGGGCCACATTGCCGACATCGCCCATGAGCGTCGGCGCACGCTCGTTGCTCAAGGCCTGCAGTACCATTTCGGCCAGGCGCTTGGTGCTGCCCATGACGTTGGTCGGACGCACGGCCTTGTCGGTGGAAATCAACACGAAGTTGGCCACCTGGGCCTGCAGCGCAGCCTGGGCCGTATAGAGCGTGCCGATGACGTTGTTCTGCACCCCTTCGGCAATGTTGTGCTCGACCATGGGCACGTGCTTGTAGGCCGCGGCGTGATAGACGGTATCCACCTTCCAGGCCTGCATGATGTCTAGCAGCTTGCGCTGGTCACGCACCGAACCCAGGATCGGCAGCAGCTGCACGCCAAGCTGGTCCTGGCCAATGCGCTCTTCCAGTTCCTTGGCGATGCTGTACAGGTTGAATTCACTGTGTTCGTACAACAGCAACGTGCGTGGGCGCTGGCCGACGATCTGCCGGCACAGCTCCGAGCCGATCGAGCCACCGGCGCCGGTCACCATGACCGTGTTCCCGGCAATGCAGCGCGCCAGCAAATCCTGCTGGGCGGGCACGGCATCGCGCCCTAGCAAATCGGCGATATCCACTTCCTGGATATCATCCACCTTGACTCTGCCGCTCGCCAGGTCCATGAACCCTGGCACACTGCGCACATGCAGCGGATAGCCTTCAAGCAGGTTGAGAATTTCGCGGCGCCGACTGCGGCTTACCGAAGGCAGCGCCAGGAGGATTTCCTCGGCGCCAGTGGCGTCGATCATGCGCTGCAGATTCTTGGGAGCATAGACCTGCAACCCTGCGATCATCCGATTGGTCAGGCTGGCATCGTCATCGATGAATGCTACCGGGCGCATGGCCTTGCCCATCCGCAGGGCGGCCATCAGCTGGTTACCTGCCGCGCCTGCGCCATAGATGGCGACCCGCGTGGACGCCTCGCCCTGGCTGGCGCGCCTTCCCTGCGTAGCTGCGCTGTTGAACCAGTCGCCCAGGAAGTATTGGCGCATCAGCAAGCGCAACCCGCCGAGCATGATCATGCTCAGCCACCAATAGTTGAAGGTGATCGAGCGGGGCACCACATTCTCTTTGTTGCCCACCCAATAGATGAGCAGCCCCAATACCAGCGCCGACAGCGTGACCGCCTTGATGATGGTGATCAATGCGTCATTACCGAAATAACGCAGTACCGCGCGGTACATGCCGACCCGGATGAACAACGGAATGGCCACCAGCGGCGCGCAGATGAACAGCCATGAGTGATCACGCAGCGGGTCGATCACATCATCGATACCCAGCCGCACCAGGAATGCCAGCCACAGCGCGACCCACACCAGCACCACATCCGCCGCAACCTGCAGCAGACGCTTGTGCCGCCGTGACAATCCCAGTAATCGAGCGCGCAGCTTATCCATAAAACCCCTGCAAGCGTTGTCCGACACTAAACCATTCCCTATTCATCTCACTTGGCCGGATGCTCGAGCGCACCGGCGCGCCAACGCGCAGCCAACAACACCAGCGGCAGGTAGGCAATCACCACGCCCAACGCACCATCGAGGCCCAACAGTGCCACGCACAATGCCACCGGCAGCAGCCAGCCTACATTGATCGCCGTCACCGCCAGCGTCACGGGCAAGTGCCGCCCATAGTGACGCGAAGCGAACTGGTAGCCGTGGCTACGGTGGGCTTCGTATACCTTGTCGCCGCGCAACAAGCGACGCAACAGGGTGAACGTGGCGTCGACCACGAACACGCCCAGCAAGATCAGCCAGCACCAGAACAGCTGCGGCGAGTGCCAGGCCGCCTGCAGCGACAGGCCCGCCAGAACGATACCAAGAAAACCACTGCCGGCATCGCCCATGAAAATCTTCGCCGGCGGGAAGTTCCAGAACAGGAAACCCGCCGTGGCCGCTGCCAGCAACAGGGGCAAGGTCATAAGCTCGGGCGTGCCGACCAGCATGGCGATCACGGCCATGCCGACGCCGACGCTGATGGCCTCCAGGCTGGCGATGCCATCGATACCGTCCATGAAATTGTAGAGGTTAAGCATCCACACGCTATACAACGCTGCCAGGAGGTAACCGAACCACTGCAAGTCCAGGTGCAAGCCCGCGAACGCCAGGGGGGCCAGCCCATCGAGCCAGAACAGCATCCAGGCTGCGGCGGCGAAATGCCCCAGCAGGCGCCAACGCGCAGCGATATGGCCATGGTCGTCCATAAAACCGATTACCGCCACCACCGCGCCAGCCCCACCGATACCCATCAGCACGGCAAGCGGCACCCAACCGAGCACGCCCAATACCGGCAGGCATGCAAGGAAGGTCACCACGATCGCCACACCACCGCCGCGAGGCGTGGGAACCGTGTGCGAACTGCGGGCATTGGGTACATCGATGATCTGCCGGCTCAAGGCGTAACGACGCAGAACCGCTGTCAGTAGCAGAGAGGCCCCGAGAGCCAAGGGAAGCAACCACCATCCTGTCATTGTTCACGCTCTTTCAAAAAGTGTTCGGCCGTCGCCTTGAATGCCTGTTCGACGCTGACCGGTGGCGCCCAGCCCAACAGCTCGCGGGTCTTGCCGATATCCACCTGCAGCGAGCCGCACAGACGCTGAGCCAGTGCGCCCTTGCCGAGCAAGATGGCAGCACCACGCAGCCAGGCCGCCGGCACCGGCAGCAACCGTGCGGGCTTGCCCAGCGCCACACCAAGGCCCGTCAGCAACTGGGTCGTGGAAAGGTCTTGCCCGTCGCTGACCAGGAAGGTCTGGTTAGCGGCGGCTGGGTGATCGGCGCAGGTCACCAACAGGTCGACCAGGTTGTCCAGCGCCACCAGGCTGCGCGCATTGTGGATAGCGCCAAAGGGCAGCGGCACACCCTTGCCAAGCCAGCCGAGCATGCTGCGGAAATTGGCTTTGACCCCTGGGCCGTACACCAACGGCGGGCGCACGATGACCACTTCCAGCGAGGCGTCACCGGCCAGTTGGCGCAACGCCGCTTCGGCCTCGTGCTTGGAGATGCCATAAGGGTCCTGCGCAGCGGGCTGCTCATCGGCGGTGAACGGCCCGCGGCCATCGGTGGTTTCCCCATTGACCTTGACGGAACTGACGAAGACGAACCGCTTCACCCCGGCCCGTGCTGCCGCGCGGGCAAGGTTGAGAGTGCCCTCGACATTGACTTTGCGAAACGCCGCCAGGGGATCCTGGGAGTTCTCGTTCATCACATGTACCCGCGAGGCGAGATGGATGACGGTATCGATGCCAGCGAACACTGCCTGTTCCGAGGGAATCGCGCACAGGTCATCGATAAGACAGTAATCGATACCCGGATGCTGGCCATCGGGGACGCGCCGTACCAGCGCCCGCAGCGGTGCTTTGCCTTCGTGCTGCAGCCGACGCATGAGAGCACTACCAATAAAGCCAGTAGCACCAGTGATCAGAAGCCCTGTGCTCATTTGCCCGCCCCAACCATCGCCAGCGCCAGGCAAAACAGCGCAAAAGACAGCTGGTCCCTGGGCCGGCGCCTGCACTGCCTTCCCTTGCACGCCAGCCTCAACAACGCGCCGCGATCCAAGCGCCGCCATTGCCTGACGAAAGGATCGTCAGCCAGCCCGACCAGCTGGGCAATCAGACGTGACTGCCCCAACCACCAGCCATTGAGCACCTTGGCCAGGCGCGCCTTGTAAGCGCTGATTCCGCTGTTGACGCCGACTTGGTTGTTGGCATGTTGCCGGTAGCGCATGAGTGCCTGGTCATCTATATGCCAGCGAAAGCCATTTGCCCTGGCGAAGGCATAGATGTACCAGTCATGCAGGCTGACCCGCTGCAAGTCTGCGCCTTGGCTGCGCAGGTTCAGCTGCAACGCTTTCATCAGGTCGCGATCAAGTATGTAAGTACAGCCAGGCCCGGCTGCCTCGAATAAATGGTCGTGGGCGACTTGCGGCTGCGACTTCCTGACAATCCGCTCGCGGCCATCAGGCCAGAACGCCAGAACGTCCGATGAAAAACCGTGAACGGGCTGTTGCTTCAAGACCTCGCAGCCGCGGGCCAGCTTGCCATCAAGCCAGATATCATCCTGGTCGGCCAAGGCAAAGAAATCATGATCGTCTGCTGCCGCAGCCTCGATCAACCTGAAGAAATTCGGGGCCGCGCCACCAAAGCGCAGGCCGTGAGGCAGCACCTTGACGCGCGGCTCGCTCCGCGCGAGCTCGTCGACCCAGGCTTCGGTGCCATCGCTGGAGCAATCGACACTGATCAGCAGGGTCACTGACACGCCGCGCTGGCCGAGGATGGAGCGCACCTGTTCCTCGATGAATGCCCGGCCATTATAGGCGGCGAGCAAGACTAGACATCTCGGTGTCATTGCGATTCACGCCCCCGTTCAGGAGCCCCTTCTAGCAGTCGGTTCAAAATTACCTATCCACAACACTTGGAATGACTTATCTGCAGAGCCAGGCCGCAGTGACCATGACAGCCGCCATATTCGGCATCACTGAAAACGCCCTTTACCCATGCGTTTTCGAACCCCGTCCCCCACCGCGCCGAGCAAAAGACGCAGGGCCGCACCAGGCTTGGCTGAATACCACGAATAGCAACACAGGTAGTAAGGAACCTTGAATACCAGTTGCAGCCTTGTCGCGACCGAGAGCGAACTCCACAAAGCCAGGAACACGGCGTTGCGCACGATGAAGTAGTTCCTGAAGTCCGAATGCAGCAACACGCGCCGTCCCAACAAGGTGACGAACTCATCGCCGATACTGTGCTTCATCGTCACCGACGGGACAAGGTAGCACCCATAGCCTGCCAGCGCGGCCCGCTCGCCCCATTCGATATCGACGAAGTCGATGAACAGGTTGTCCTGCATGCCGCCAATGCGTTCGAGCACCGACAGGCGGATCAGCGAACCCGAGGCGATGATATAGGTGGAACGTACCGGCGCCTCCCCCGCAAGCTCGATTGGCGCCTTACGGGGGCCAAACAAGCCAGGTACGATGGCCGGGGCCGGTTCGCCCGTCTTGTCATCGACGAAAACCGGCCCGACTGCTGCAACTGCGCTACCGGCCTCAAGCAGGCGCGCCTCATGCTGCAAAAGCCGCGACACGGTTTCAGGCTCGAGTTCGCTGTCCTGGTCCATCAGCAACACATGGCTCAAGCCGTCATGCCTGGCCAAGTCGATGCCACGATTATGGGCAGTGGCGATCCCGAGGTTGTCGTTCAAGGGGTGGTAGATAACGCCGGGGGCGTCCAGGAGCACGCCGTAATCGTCGCGTCGCCCGCCCGGGGTGTTGTCGATGACATACACCACTTCGACCTGCCCAACCACACTCGTGATAAGCCGTTTCAACAGGCCAAGATCAGGTCGATACAGCACCACGACAGCGCCAACACCGCGGACGGCGGCTTGGTCACACGGTTCGCTGACTAGTTGCACCATACTCATGTCAGGCCGCCTCAGCAAAATAAGCGAGCATTTTCCGCGAGATCCGGGCCCAGTCGTATTCGACGACCACTTCGGCGGCGCGCGCCCTCATCGCCTGTCGCTGGGTTGGCTGCATATCGAGGTAACGCTCGAGGCCCGCGACGATGACATCGGTATTCACCTGCTGCACGCAGATCGCAGCGCCTTCACGCGCCGGGCCGTAATTGGAAATCACCACACAACCGCTGGCCATGGCTTCAAGGCATGGGTAATGAAAGCCACCATCCTGCAACAGCCCTGTGGCAACAAAGACATCGGCCTGCCGATAGAACGACGCCAATGCCTGGTCACCATGGGGCTGGGAAAGCCGCACGAACCCATGCCGCGCCAGATCGATCCCGTCAGGCAGTTCGAACGCGATATCCAGCACCAGATTGCGACCCGTCGCCTGCCGCACGTGCTGCACCGCATCGATGATTTCCCGGGTGCCCTTCCAGGCGAGCTTGCGCCCAATGCAACCGACTACAATTTCATCCTCGGCAGCTTGACGCGGCTGATGCACATACACCGCAAGATCAATACCAGGCTCGACGACGCGTTCGGCCTTGAGCAACTTGTAGTTGCGGTAGATCGCACCGTTGACCACCTTGTGCACAGGCAGGAAATAACTGAGCCCGGCAAGCGCCCGCGAAATCAACGCCCCTGGCGTGCGCCCTGGGAAAAACTCCGGCTCGTAGGCCTGGATGTAATACCAGGCCCTGCCGGTGCCCAGGGCTCCCAACCAGACAGGAAAGGCTGTCAGGCAGAAATTGGCCAGGAACACGTCGAAGCGCCGACGATTGCGCAGCACGAAATAGAACATGCCCAGCAGATTGAACAACCCACGCAACACCGGCACCTTGGGGCATGGACTGCGGTATGTCTCGATCTTCGCCCGGGTCGGGTAATAAGGCTCGTTGATAGCCTGCGAGGCGAAAAACACCACCTCGTGCCCTTGCGCAAGAAAATCATCGGCCAAGCGGGACAACACCCGCATACCACCGGCGGCCGAAAAGCCCAATACAGGTATCGCTACTTTCATGATGCGTTCCAATACTCAGGCCTGACCGTCAACAGGTTTCGTTCGGTGCGAGGCCCTGAGCACGAATGCGACGCTCACCACCATGAAGACCCAGTAGATCAGGTAGTTCAATGCATAGGCCTTGACTACCCCCTGCAAGCCATCACTACCCGTAAACCAGACGGTCAGTCCGTAAAAAAGTGCAGCGAAAACAATCTCGCTGACGATATAAAGCTTGAACATCGCCTTGCCCAGCATGACGAAAGCGAAAAGCCAACTGCCAATTTTCAATACATCGCCCAGCAACTGCCAGGCGAACAACTCACGCATCGGCAGGAAGTCTGGCGTGAACAGCAAATGGATGATGAAATCGCGCAGTAAATAGACAACCAAAGACCCCACTGCCGCCACAGGCAGGATCAGCGCATAACCGCTGCGGATCTCACCGAAGATCGCCCGCGCGCCCTTCAACTCCGACAAGCGCGGCAGGTAATAGACGCTCAGGGTCATGGTGACGATCATCAGGTAGGCACTGCTCAAGCGCCACATGGCCTCCCAGTAACCGGCCGCATCGATGCCAAAACGCTGGATCAGATGGTTTCGAATCAACACCTGGGCAACCGGAAGACAGATTGCCGTGGTCACGGCCATGGCCGCGAACTTGGACAAGTCGAGCAGGATTGCCGGCTGCCAGCGACCGAACAGCAGGTGCACCTTGAACCAGGACGCCCTACTGCAGACAAGGACAGTGGCGAAGAAAATCACCGCCTGGCCAATACCGATGGACAACAACGCTCCATATAAGCCGAACTGAAACGCCAGCCAACCGGTCAGCAGCAGCGAAACCAAACTACCGGCGATATTAGCGATGACATAACGCCCCACCTCCTTGCGGCCATTGAGAATGGCCAGCAAAAGCGCATTGAGGGTGAAGAACAGCAGCGAACAGGCCACGGCGATGAACACACCGTAGAAGCCCTCATCGTGCAGAAAATACGCCGCCAATTGCCGGCTGAACACTCCCACCAGCAACGCGGTAAACAAAGAGCCCGCCGCAGCCAATGCCGTGGCCGACTGCCAGACCTTCGCCTGCCGCTGCGGGTCGTCGGCGTACTCTGCCGTGTATTTGGTAACGCCGGTATTGACCGCCCCGCTCGACAGCGTGGTGATCATCGTCAGCGCATTCTGCAACTGGCCGATCGCGGCGTAGCCGGAAGGCCCAACGTACACCGCCAGTACTTTGTTCAAGACGAACATACTGAGCGTCTTCACCAATACGGCGATGGCGTTCAGCAGACTGGTCCGGACCAGCGACATCAGCCAGCTACCAACGGCTGGAACGCATTGCAGGCCGCAATGACTCGCTCAACCTCCTGCTCGGTAAGCGTCGGCCCCATCGGCAGGCTCAACACCTCTTCATGCAAACGCTCGGTGAGCTCAAACGACAAGGCGTTGAGTTGCGGGTAGGCCGCTTGCCGATGCGGCGGAATCGGGTAGTGGATCAAAGTCTGGACGCCCTGCTTGGCCAGGTGCTCTTGCAGCGCCGCGCGTTGGGCTGTGCGCACCACGAAAAGATGCCAGACATGCTGTCCGGGCTGACCTGCGTCCGGCAGGAGGATATGGGCGTTATCAATACCTGAAAGATAGCGCTGGGCAACCGCTTGTCGCTGCTCGGTCTCTTTGTCCAGGTAAGGCAGCTTGACCCGCAGCATCGCGGCCTGCATCTCATCCAGGCGGCTGTTCACGCCTTGATGGATATTCTGATACTTGGCGTGCGAACCATAGTTGCGCAACGCCTTCAAGGTCGTGGCGAGCGCTTCGTCATTGGTGGTCACCGCACCAGCATCACCCAAGGCGCCGAAGTTCTTGCCTGGATAGAAGCTGAACCCGGAAGCATCACCCCAGGCCCCCGAACGTCGCCCCTGCAACTGGGCACCATGGGATTGGGCAGAGTCCTCCAGTACCAGCAGGCTGTGCTCCTGCGCGAACCGCATGATCGGCGCCATATCAACCAGGCGACCATAGAGGTGAACCGGCAAAATCACACGGGTTCGTGGCGTCAAACACTTGCGCAGGCCATCGATATCGATATTGAGACTGCGCTCATCCGGCTCGACCAACACCGGAACCAGATCATTCTCGGTAATTGCCAGGATACTGGCGATATAGGTGTTGGCCGGCACCAGCACTTCATCCCCCGCCGACAGCTTGCCCATCACCTTCCAGGCACGCAGGGTCAGACTCAGGGCATCCAGGCCGTTGGCCACGCCTATGCAGTGCGTCGTGCCACAGTGCTGGGCGAATGCCGACTCGAATTGGGCCAGCTGCTCACCCATGATGTACCAACCGGAATCGATAACATCGGTGCATGCCTTGATCAGGGCCTCTCGGTACTGAGCGTTGATCGCATGGAGATCGAGAAACTTAATCATATTAAACTTACCTTGGTGGCGAGCATTTGCATGACACGCATTAAAACCATATTTGAGCTACTGTTTACTCAGGGAGTGGCTGAGTGCAAAAAATCTCAGCGTCTGCACAACGCAGTTGGAGCACTCCGCAAACAGAAAGCAATAAACGATTGTTTCACGAACCGCGCCACGCCTTAAAAAGTCAGACCTTCTGAACTAACGCCTTGAAGTGCGCATAATCGCGAATGTAATCATTTTCATCGTAATAGGAATCCGCAAGCACAAGCAGCACGCAGTCGACGCTGAAATCATGCATTTCATGCCAGACCATGGGTGGGATATAGATACCTTTGTCGGCGGCATCCAGCCAGTGTTCCGTCCGAGTGACCCCGTCATCCATCAGCATACGACAACGGCCTGACACACATACCGCCAATTGCTTCAACTGATGATGGGCATGGAACCCTCGCGATACGCCTGGCTTGGTATCGGTTAGATAATAGGCACGCTGGATGCCAAAGGGCACGTTGTCGTGCCCCTGCAACGCAACCAGTGAACCACGCTCATCGCCTTTCCTAACAAACTGGAGCAACTCGGAATGTGGCGGAAGCGACGGTGTGCCCAGTACGCTCATGAGCTGTGCATAGCTCGGCGCCTGCTGATCCTTTTCACTGACCGTCAGACCTTTGTGAACAGGCCAGTCAATCGCCAGGTCCCGATCATCCCAACGGATACTGCCCTCGCTTTCCTTGTGGTAGACATCGGTGGTCTGATAAAGGAAATGCGTATTGTCCTCCAGCGCCACAAAGCCATGAGCAAACCCTTCGGGAATCCACAACATGTGGTTATTTCGGGCATTGAGCTCTACACCCACCCACTGCCCTGCGGTTGGCGATCCGGGGCGGATGTCGACAGCAACGTCGAACGCCGCACCCTGAGTCACCCTCACCAGCTTGCCCTGGGCATGGGGCCCATGCTGAAAATGCAAGCCTCGAAGGACACCTTTTCTCGAGACAGAATGGTTACCTTGGACAAAAGGCCGCGGAACAGGCAAACCTAACTTGCCAAGTTCTGCATGAAAGCGCGGCTCATTGAAAGACTCCATGAACCACCCCCGATCATCGGCGTACACCACGGGCTCGATCAATACGACATCGGGAATGGACAACTGAGTTAATTTCATGAGCAGCCTATTACTGTGAGTGGCTACAGCACATTCAAACCAACATCAGCGCTCATCCGAGCCGCCGATCATCGGGCTTGACCTGCACTGCAGCGCTTCAACCATGCGGAACTGGCCCTTCACCGCACCTAGCCAGAACACTCAGCCCGGAACGTGAAATGCGCCATTCGAAAGGGCGCTATTTAAGCACAATTAGGCCGAACTGTGCTTGCCGACACGCGCGAAACGGCCGCCCCCGAATGCTGTGCACAGCCCACTAGCCAATCGACACCACCATCCCCGAGCCTTGCGCCCGTCGCTCCAGCACTCCGGCCAAGGCCAGCTTGGCCCCTTGCTCGCCATGCACCAGCACCACCCGCCTCGCCGGCTGCTCGCGACACAGCGCAAACCTGACCAACCCCTCTTGGTCCGCATGCCCCGAATACCCCGCAAGCGTTACCACCTTCGCCCGAATGTCATACATCCGCCCATCCAGGTCGATCTGGACAAAGCCTTCGGCCCCTTCACTGGCCTGGATCACCGCACCCGGCGTGCCCTTGGCCTGATAACCCACGAACAGCACCTCATGCCGCGGATCACCGAGCATCGCCTTGAGATAATTGACGATTCGCCCACCGGAGCACATGCCATTGCCGGCAATCACGATAGCCGGTCGCCCGGTACTCTTCAGATAGTTCACCACCTGCTGGTGGCGAGCATGGGTATCGATGCTGACCAACTGGCGAAAGCCCAGCGGATCGCGCCCCTGGGCCACCCGATCCCTGGCCTCCTGGCGCCAGTATTGATGCAGGTCCCGATAAGCGTCGGTAATACGCCTGGCCAATGGCGAATCGAGGATGATGGGCAACTGCGACCACTCGGGGAAATCGCCTCGCGCCTTGCCGGCCGGCTGGTTCAGCAAGGCCTTGTGATGAAGAATATCTTCGATCTCGCACAACAGCTCCTGGGTACGCCCCAGGCTGAACGCGGGAATCAAAATCGTCCCCTCGTCGGCAAGGGCACGCTCGATGACCTGCTCGAGCCGCTGACGACGCTGGCTGCGATCGGCATGCAGACGGTCGCCATAAGTGCTCTCCAGCACCAGCAGGTCGGCGCGCTCCGGCGGCACCACTGGGCGTAGCAAGGGGTTATCCGCCGCCCCGAGATCACCGGAGAACACGATGCGCACAGGCTGCCCTGCGCTCGTCACATCACATTCGACGTAGGCAGAGCCAAGCAGGTGCCCCGCACGCCGCAACCGTATTGCACAGCGCAGCGATGGATCCTCGATCAGCACCTGCCAGTGATCGAAGGGCAACGGGACGATACACTGCTGCACGAAAGCCACATAATGGGCAACCTCGGCAGGCTCGCTGCTGATCGCGAGCCGATAGGCATCCTCAAGCACCAGCGGCAACAATCGAGCCGAGGGTTCGCTGCAATAGATCGGGCCACGAAAGCCCGCCGCGAACAGCGCAGGGATGCGCCCGACATGATCCAGGTGAACATGCGTAATGATGAGCGCCTGAATGCCCGCGACATCGAAATCAATCGCCGCGGATACCGAACCGCCCCCGCCAGCCATGCCCTGCTCCAAGCCGCAGTCGATCAATAAACTGGTCGCAGGATCAAGATGCAACTGGTGACACGAGCCAGTGACACCCCGGGTGCCGCCGCGATGAGAAAGGAATGGGTAGGTCATTGCGCCAAAGCCTTGAGTCAGGGGAAAGAGTGCTTTATTAAGTCACCCCCTCAACCACCAACACAGCGCGCAAATGCCACACCTCGCGTGAGAAACGTCCCTTAATGCCCGGCCAAGGCTTCCTTGCGGGCATTGGCGCGGATCTTGCGCTTGCCGCGCACCAGGCCATAAGCCCCCAACAGCGGACCTACCGCCAGGCCCAGCACCAGCGCCGCGAGCACCAGCACCGCCACCGGTACAGCCGGAGCCGCCCAGCCAAACATCACCAGGGAAACGGCCTGCTGATTCTCCAGGACGAAGAACAGCACTACGGCCGCCAACAGCAGCACGAACAGCGCCACCAGGGCGCGCTTGAGGTTACGCATCGGATCGCTCCTTGAATGACTCAGCCGGGCTCATGCTCTTCTTCTTCATTGACCCGGTCACGCAGCTCCTTGCCGGGCTTGAAGTGGGGGACGTACTTGCCTTCGAGGCTGACAGACTGACCCGTCTTGGGGTTGCGCCCTACGCGCGGAGCACGGTAGTGCAGCGAGAAACTGCCAAAGCCGCGGATCTCGATGCGATCCCCGGTCGCCAGGCATTGCGACATCTGTTCAAGCATGGTCTTGATGGCCAACTCCACGTCCTTGGACGAGAGCAGCCCCTGATGGGTGACAATACGTTCGATCAGCTCCGACTTCGTCATATTTTTCCCTTCGTTATCAAGCAGCTAGATCATTGCTTAATCAGTTTGTAGCACGCCCCGAGGCGTTTGAACAGAGTGGTTCTTGACTTAATAAAAAAATTCAAGAACGTACCGTGACAGGCGCCTCTGGCATCGAGGCCAGCCCATACCCGACCATCACCGCGCAAACCCTCCCCTCACGCTGACACCCAGAACGCCGGACAAAAACCCAGGACAAAAAAAGGGCGACCCGAGGGTCGCCCTTTTTACCGATCAAACAGAACTCAGTTCTGCTTGGCCATTGCTTCGCGCAGCAGCGCAGCCATGGTGGTATCGGCAGCCGCTTCCGGAGCGTTTTTCAGGCTCTGGATGGCTTCGCGCTCTTCAGCATCGTCCTTCGACTTGATGGACAGGCTGATAACGCGGGACTTGCGGTCGACGCTGATGATCTTGGCTTCGATCTCTTCGCCTTCCTTCAGCACGTTACGGGCGTCTTCAACGCGGTCACGGCTGATTTCGGAAGCTTTCAGAGTAGCTTCGATGTCGTCGGCCAGGGTCACGATAGCGCCCTTGGCGTCAACTTCCTTGACGATACCCTTGACGATAGCGCCCTTGTCGTTGACAGCAACGAAGTTGGAGAACGGATCGTCTTCCAGCTGCTTGATGCCCAGGGAGATGCGCTCGCGCTCTGGGTCAACCGACAGGATGACGGTTTCCAGCTCGTCGCCCTTCTTGAAGCGACGCACGGCTTCTTCGCCGGCTTCGTTCCAGGAGATGTCGGACAGGTGAACCAGACCGTCGATGCCGCCGTCCAGGCCGATGAAGATACCGAAGTCGGTGATCGACTTGATGGTACCGGTGATCTTGTCACCCTTGTTGAACTGGCCGGAGAAGTCTTCCCATGGGTTCGATTTGCACTGCTTGATACCCAGGGAGATACGACGACGCTCTTCGTCGATGTCCAGAACCATGACTTCCACTTCGTCGCCAACCTGAACGACTTTCGACGGGTGGATGTTCTTGTTGGTCCAGTCCATTTCGGAGACGTGCACCAGGCCTTCAACGCCTTCTTCCAGCTCAGCGAAGCAGCCATAGTCGGTCAGGTTGGTGACGCGAGCCATGACGCGGGTGCTTTCTGGGTAACGGGCCTTGATAGCAACCCATGGGTCTTCGCCCAGTTGCTTCAGACCCAGCGAAACGCGGTTGCGCTCGCGATCGTACTTCAGGACCTTGACGTCGATCTCGTCACCAACGTTGACGATTTCCGACGGGTGCTTGATACGCTTCCAGGCCATGTCGGTGATGTGCAGCAGACCATCGACGCCGCCCAGGTCAACGAACGCACCGTAGTCGGTGAGGTTCTTGACGATACCTTTGACCTGCTGGCCTTCCTGCAGCGATTCCAGCAGAGCTTCGCGCTCGGCGCTGTTTTCGGCTTCCAGGACGCTGCGACGGGAAACGACAACGTTGTTGCGCTTCTGGTCCAGCTTGATGACCTTGAATTCCAGCTCTTTGCCTTCGAGGTGGGTGGTGTCGCGCACTGGGCGGACATCAACCAGGGAGCCCGGCAGGAACGCACGGATGCCGTTAACGTCGACAGTGAAGCCGCCTTTAACCTTACCGTTGATAACGCCCTTGACCACTTCTTCAGCAGCGAAAGCAGCTTCCAGAACAATCCAGCACTCGGCGCGCTTGGCTTTTTCACGGGACAGCTTGGTTTCGCCGAAGCCGTCTTCGACCGCGTCCAGCGCAACGTGAACTTCGTCACCGACCTTGATGGTCAGTTCGCCAGTTTCGTTGTAGAACTGCTCGAGCGGGATGACACCCTCGGACTTCAGGCCAGCGTGTACGGTAACCCAGTCGCCGTCGATGTCGACAACGATACCGGTGATGATTGCACCCGGCTGAAGATTGAGGGTTTTCAGGCTTTCTTCAAAGAGTTCTGCAAAGCTTTCGCTCATTTTAATTCCTGTAGATTCGGGCGAAAAAGACGCCCATAGCCACATTCCAGACAATGTGGGTTTCGTTAAGTTAAGAAGCGCTGGCAGGACGTTGACTGGTGCCCCTGCCGGCCCTCCTCTCCATCAGACCAAGTCGCGCAGGGCGAGCTCGCTTCTGATGCGTTGCAGCACCTGCTCGATGGACAACTCCGTGGAATCCAGCTGGATTGCATCGGCCGCCGGCTTGAGCGGGGCCACTGCACGCTGGGTGTCACGCTCGTCGCGCGCACGGATCTCATCTAGCAGACTCGACAGACTAACATCTTCGCCCTTGCCCTTCAACTGCAGGTAACGGCGACGGGCACGCTCCTCGGCACTGGCGGTGAGGAACACCTTGAGCGGCGCATCCGGGAACACCACGGTGCCCATGTCGCGGCCGTCGGCGATCAGCCCAGGGGCCTCGCGGAAGGCGCGCTGGCGCTGCAGCAGCGCTTCGCGCACCGCCGGCAGCGAGGCGACCATCGAGGCACCGGCACCGACGGTCTCGGTGCGGATGACGTGGCTGACATCCTCGCCCTCGAGAATGATCTGCTGCAGCTTGCCCGGCTCGGCGGCAATGAACTGCACGTCCAGATGAGCGGCCAGGGCCTTGAGCAGCTCTTCGTTGGTCAGGTCGACGCCATGATTGCTGGCATTGAATGCCAGCAAGCGGTACAGGGCGCCAGAGTCGAGCAGGCGCCAGCCCAGCTCGCGGGCCAGCAACCCGGCAACGGTACCCTTGCCCGAGCCGCTCGGCCCGTCGATGGTGATGACCGGTGCTTGCGAATTCACGGCTTGCCCTCTTCGGCGACGCGGATGCCGACTTCCTTGCACAGGGCCAGGAAGTTGGGGAAGGAGGTGGCAACGTTGGCGCAGTCATGGATGACGATCGGCGCGCTGGCGCGCAGCGAGGCGACGCTGAAGGCCATGGCGATGCGATGGTCGCCGTGACCGTGCACTTCGCCACCGCCGATCTGGCCGCCGTCGATGATGATGCCGTCCGGGGTCGGCTCGCACTTCACGCCCAACGTGATCAGGCCGTCGGCCATGACCTGGATACGGTCCGATTCCTTGACCCGCAGCTCTTCGGCACCGCGCAGCACGGTGCGGCCTTCGGCGCAGGCCGCGGCGACGAACAGCACCGGGAACTCGTCGATGGCCAGCGGCACCAGGTGCTCGGGGATGTCGATGCCCTTGAGCCTGGCGCCACGCACGCGCAGGTCGGCCACCGGCTCGCCGCCGACTTCACGCTGGTTTTCCAGGGTGATGTCGCCACCCATCAGGCGCAGGATGTCGATGACACCGGTGCGGGTCGGGTTGATGCCGACATGCTCGAGCACCAGCTCGGAGCCCTCGGCGATCGAGGCTGCCACCAGGAAGAACGCCGCGGAGGAAATATCCGCCGGCACTTCGATGCGGGTCGCGGTGAGCTTGCCACCGGACTGCAGCGAGGCGACCGGCCCCTTGGAGGCGACCGAGTAGCCAAAACCACGCAGCATGCGCTCGGTATGGTCGCGGGTCGGTGCCGGCTCGGTGACGGTGGTGGTGCCTTCGGCATACAGGCCAGCCAGCAGCAGGCAGGATTTGACCTGGGCACTGGCCATCGGCAGCGTGTAGTTCAGCGCCTTGAGCTTGTGGCCGCCACGAATGGTCAGCGGCGGACGACCCTCAGGGCCAGTCTCGACCACCGCGCCCATTTCACGCAGCGGGTTGGCCACGCGGTTCATCGGGCGCTTGGACAGCGAGGCATCGCCGGTCATGGTGGTGTCGAACGACTGCGCCGCCAACAGGCCGGACAGCAGGCGCATCGAAGTGCCGGAGTTGCCGACGTACAGCGGCCCGGGCGGCGGCTTCAGGCCGTGCAGGCCCACGCCATGAATGGTCACGCGCCCATGGTGCGGGCCTTCGATGACCACGCCCATGTCACGGAACGCCTGCAGGGTGGCCAGGGCATCTTCGCCCTCGAGGAAGCCTTCGACCTCGGTGGTACCCTCGGCCAGCGAGCCGAGCATGATCGAGCGGTGGGAAATGGATTTGTCGCCCGGTACGCGGATCCGTCCGGACACGCGGCCACCCGGTTGGGCCAGGAAAATCAGATCGTTGGCGTTCATAGCGTCCACATAGGCCCGGCGGGCCAGGATTTTACTGAAATGCTCGCGGGCAACCCGGGCGCGGGTGAACACGCCCAGCAGTTGGTGCCCGTCCCCAGCATCGACCGCGTCGCGCAAGGCGTCGAGGTCGCTGCGAAATGTATCGAGTGTGCGCAGGACCGCTTCCCGGTTGGCGAGGAAGATGTCGTGCCACATGATCGGGTCGCTGCCGGCGATTCTCGTGAAATCGCGAAAGCCCCCCGCAGCGTACCGGAAGATCTCCAGGTTTTCATTGCGCTTGGCCAGTGAGTCGACCAGGCCAAAGGCCAGCAGATGCGGCAAGTGGCTGGTGGCGGCCAGGACTTCGTCATGGCGCTCGACCGGCATGTGCTCGACATCGGCGTCCAGGGCGCGCCAGAGACGGTCGACCAGCAGCAGCGCTTGCGGGTCGGTTTCCGGCAGCGGCGTGAGGATCACCTTGTGCCGACGGAACAGCGCGGCGTTGGAAGCCTCCACGCCACTCTGCTCGGAACCGGCGATCGGGTGCCCTGGCACAAAGCGCGGCAGGCGCTCGGCGAACGTTTCGCGCGCTGCGCGCACGACGTTGCCCTTGGCACTGCCCACGTCGGTGATCACCGCATCGCCCAGGTCCAGTTGGGCCAGGCGCGCCAGGACTTTCTCCATGGCCAGGATCGGCACCGCCAGCTGGATGACGTCGGCACCGACACAGGCGGCGGCCAGGTCGGCCTCGCAGCGGTCGACCACGCCCAGCGCCACGGCCTGCTTGCGCGACTCGGCATCCAGGTCGACGCCGACCACTTCGCGGCACAGGCCGCTTTCACGCAAGCCCTTGGCGAAGGAGCCGCCGATCAGGCCGAGGCCGACCACCACCAGGCGACCGACAATCGGTGCGGATTTGTTTGTTACAGCATCAACCACGAGTGCAAACCCTGTTCAGAAATCTAGGCAATCTGCGAGACCCATTGGGGCTGCATTGCAGCCCATCGCGGCGCAAGGCCGCTCCCACAGGACCCGGTACAGCTTCAAGGCCTGCACAATACCTGTGGGAGCGGCCTCGTGTCGCGACGGGGCGCGAAGCGGCCCCGGCAATCTCGAATCAAAGTACCGCCTTGGGATAGGAACCCAGCACCTTCAGCGCCACGGCCTCCTGGCTGATCTGTTCCAGCACGGCCTTGATCAGCGGGTCGCGGTGGTGGCCGACGAAGTCGATGAAGAACACGTAGGTCCACTTGCCGCTGCGCGACGGACGGGTCTCGATGCGCGTCAGGTCGATACCGTTCTCGTGGAACGGCACCAGCAGTTCGTGCAGCGCGCCCGGCTTGTTGCTCATGGAGACGATGATCGACGTCTTGTCGTCGCCGGTCGGCGGCACTTCCTGGCTGCCGATCATCAGGAAGCGCGTGGAGTTGTCCGGGCGATCCTCGATCTTCTCGGCCAGGCGGGTCAGGCCATACAGGTTGGCCGCCATGTCGCCGGCGATAGCCGCCGAGTTCCACTCGCCCTTGACCCGCTTGGCCGCCTCGGCGTTGCTCGATACCGCCACGCGCTCGACGTTCGGGTAGTGGGCATCCAGCCACTTGCGGCACTGGGCCAGCGACTGGGCGTGGGAGTAGATGCGGGTGATGCTGTCGGTCTTGGTGTTCTCACCCACCAGCAGGTGGTGGTGGATACGCAGCTCGACCTCGCCACAGATCACCATGTCGTGCTCGAGGAAGCTGTCCAGGGTATGGCTGACCGCGCCCTCGGTGGAGTTTTCCACCGGCACCACGCCGAAGTTGACGGCACCGGCCGCCACCTCGCGGAACACCTCGTCGATGGCCGCCATCGGGCGGCTGACCACGGCGTGGCCGAAGTGCTTCATGGCCGCGGCCTGGGTGAAGGTCCCCTCAGGGCCGAGGTACGCCACTTTCAGGGGCTCCTCCAGCGCCAGGCAGGATGACATGATTTCGCGGAACAGCCGCGCCATCTCTTCGTTGTCCAGCGGGCCATTGTTGCGTTCCATCACCCGCTTGAGCACCGCAGCTTCGCGCTCTGGGCGGTAGAACACCGGGGTTTCGCCTTCGGCCAGCGACGCCGTCTTGACCTTGGCCACTTCCTGGGCGCAGCGGGCGCGCTCGCTGATCAGCTCGAGGATCTTCTCGTCGAGGCTGTCGATGCGCACGCGCAGCGCCTTGAGTTCCTGGTCGGACATCATCCATGCTCCTTTTCGAATACTTCCATGTAGTTAACCAGTGCCTCGACGGCCTCCAGGCCCAAGGCGTTATAGATCGAGGCGCGCATGCCACCAACCGAGCGGTGCCCCTTGAGGTTGAGCAGGCCACGGGCCTCGGCGCCGGCCAGGAAGGCCTTGTCCAGGCGCTCGTCGGCCAGGCGGAACGGCACGTTCATCCACGAACGGGCGTTGTGGCTGATCGGGTTGGTGTAGAACTCGCTGCTGTCGATGAAGCCGTACAGCCGGTCTTTCTTGGCGCGGTTGCGCTGCTCCATGGCCGCGACGCCGCCCTGCTCCTTGAGCCACTCGAACACCAGGCCCGAGAGGTACCAGGAGTAGGTGGCCGGGGTGTTGTACATCGAGCCGTTGTCGGCCGCGATCTTGTAGTCGAGCATGGTCGGGCAGCTGCTGCGGGCGCGGCCAAGCAGGTCTTCACGGACGATCACCACCACCAGGCCGCTGGGGCCGATGTTCTTCTGCGCGCCGGCGTAGATCATGCCGAACTGCGACACGTCGATCGGGCGCGAGAGGATGTCGGAGGACATGTCCACCACCAGCGGCACGTCACCGGTCTCGGGCACCCAGTCGAACTGCAGGCCGCCGATGGTTTCGTTGGAGGCGTAGTGAACGTAAGCGGCGTTACTGGTCAGCTGCCACTCGTTCTGGCCCGGGATGGCCAGGTAGTCGTAGGGCTTGGCGCTGGCGGCAACGTTGACATTGCCATAGCGGCGCGCCTCTTCGATGGCCTTCTTCGACCAGATGCCGGTCTCGACGTAGTCGGCGGTGCCGTTTTCCGGCAGCAGGTTCAGCGGGATCTCGGCGAACTGCTGGCTGGCGCCGCCCTGCAGGAACAGCACCTTGTAGTTGGAGGGGACGCACAGCAGGTCGCGCAGGTCCTGCTCGGCCTTCTCGGCGATGGCCACGTAGTCGTCGCTGCGATGGCTCATTTCCATCACCGACAGCCCCTTGCCACGCCAATCCAGCATTTCGGCCTGGGCACGCTGCAGGACAGCATCGGGAAGCGCGGCAGGGCCTGCGCAGAAGTTAAAGGCTCGTTTGCTCACATCCACTCTCGCTCTGCCAAATAGAACAAATCGTAACTCACAGACCCCGCCCGTCCCCTGTAGGAGCGGCCTTGTGTCGCGAAGGGCCGCAGCGCGGCCCCAGGGTTTCAGCGTGAAAGCAGAAATCGCCGGGGCTGCTGTGCAGCCCTTTCGCGACACAAGGCCGCTCCTACAGGAAGCGGGCGTTGCCTATTCCAATCAGTCAAACGGGGCGACCTTGGTCGCCCCGTTCGGGTTGTTGCTGCGCTTATTCCTGCGGTGCCTCTTCGGCGCCAGCGCTGTCCTCGTCCACCGCATCGAGCGGGGTGCCCTCCTCGTCCGTCTCGAGCAGTTCGTCGAGTTCTTCCTCGGATGGCTCCTGGACACGCTCCAGGCCGACCAGGGTTTCGTCGCTGGCCAGCTTGATCAGGGTCACGCCCTGGGTGTTGCGGCTCAGGCTGGACACTTCACCGACCCGTGTGCGCACCAGCGTGCCCTGGTCGGAGATCAGCATGATCTCTTCACCTTCCTGCACCTGGATCGCACCGATCAGCAGGCCGTTGCGCCCCTTGGTGCCCATGGCGATCACGCCCTGGCCGCCACGGCCGCGACGCGGGAACTTGGACAGCGGGGTGCGCTTGCCGAAGCCACGCTCGGAGGCGGTAAGGATCTGCGCGCCGGATTCCGGGATCAGCATGGAGATGATCTGCTGGCCCTTGCCCAGCTTCATGCCGCGCACACCGCGGGCGTTACGGCCCATTTCGCGAACCACGCTCTCGGCGAAGCGAATCACCTTGCCTGCGTCGGAGAACATCATGACTTCCTTGGCACCGTCGGTGATGGCCGCGGCGATCAGGGTGTCACCTTCCTTGAGCTTCAAGGCGATCAGGCCGTTGGAGCGCGGACGGGCGAACTGCACCAGCGGGGTCTTCTTCACGGTACCGGAGGCGGTGGCCATGAAGATGTAGGCGCCAGTCGGCTCGGCCAGCCACTCAGGGGTGTCGCCGTCTTCCTCGTCGATCTCCTCGGCCTCGACCACTTCGCCTTCGAGCACGGTGTCTTCCGCGTCCTCCAGCTCTTCGTCGGCGCCTGCGCTCTGCTGCAGGGCCTCCAGGTCGATCTGCAGCATGGCGGTGATGCGCTCACCTTCTTCCAGCGGCAGCAGGTTGACCAGCGGGCGACCACGGGCGGCACGGGAGGCCTCTGGAATTTCGTAGGTCTTCTTCCAGTACACCTTGCCCTTGCTGGAGAACAGCAGCAGGGTCGCATGACTGTTGGCAACCAGCAGGTGCTCGATGTAGTCCTCGTCCTTCACGCCGGTAGCCGACTTGCCCTTGCCACCGCGGCGCTGGGCCTGATAGGCGGACAGCGGCTGGGTTTTCGCATAGCCGCCGTGGGAAATGGTCACCACGCGCTCTTCTTCCGGGATCATGTCGCCGTAGTTGAGGTCGTGGCTGGCATTGAGGATTTCGGTGCGACGGGCATCGCCATATTCGGCGCGGATCGCTTCCAGCTCCTCGCGGATCACTTCCATCAGGCGCTCGGCGCTGCTGAGGATGCGGATCAGCTCGCCGATCTGGGCGAGGATTTCCTGGTACTCGGCCAGCAGCTTCTCGTGCTCCAGGCCGGTCAGGCGGTGCAGGCGCAGGTCGAGGATCGCCTGGGCCTGTTCTGGCGACAGGTAGTACTTGCCCTCGCGCAGGCCGTACTGCTCCGGCAGGTCTTCAGGACGGCAGGATTCGGCGCCGGCACGCTCGACCATGACCTGCACGGCGCTGGATTCCCAGGCGGTGCTGATCAGCGCTTCCTTGGCCTCGGACGGCGTCGGCGAAGCCTTGATCAGGGCGATGACCGGATCGATGTTGGACAGCGCGACCGCCTGGCCTTCGAGGATATGGCCACGCTCGCGAGCCTTGCGCAGCTCGAACACGGTACGGCGGGTCACCACTTCACGGCGGTGACGGACGAAGGCCTCGAGCAGGTCCTTGAGGTTCAGCAGGCGCGGGCGACCGTCGATCAGGGCGACGATGTTGATGCCGAACACGCTCTGCAGCTGGGTCTGCTGGTAGAGGTTGTTGAGCACCACCTCCGGCACCTCGCCGCGACGCAGCTCGATGACGATGCGCATGCCGTCCTTGTCGGACTCGTCGCGCAGCTCGGTGATGCCCTCGATCTTCTTCTCTTTGACCAGCTCGGCGATCTTCTCGATCAGCCGCGCCTTGTTCAGCTGGTACGGCAGCTCGGTGACGACGATCTGCTGGCGGCCACCGACCTTGTCGATGTCTTCGATTTCCGAGCGGGCGCGCATGTAGATGCGACCACGGCCGGTGCGATAGGCCTCGATGATGCCTTGGCGACCGTTGATCAGGCCGGCGGTCGGGAAGTCCGGCCCCGGGATGAACTGCATCAGTTCATCGACCGTGATGTCGGAATTGTCGATCAGCGCCAGGCAGCCATCGATCACCTCGCCCAGGTTGTGCGGCGGGATGTTGGTGGCCATGCCCACGGCGATACCGCTGGAACCGTTGACCAGCAGGTTGGGGATCTTGGTCGGCATGACCGCCGGGATCTGCTCGGTGCCGTCGTAGTTGGGCACCCAGTCGACGGTTTCCTTGTGCAGGTCGGCCAGCAGCTCGTGGGCCAGCTTGGCCATGCGCACTTCGGTGTATCGCATGGCCGCGGCGTTGTCGCCGTCCACCGAACCGAAGTTGCCCTGGCCGTCGACCAGCAGGTAGCGCAGCGAGAATGGCTGGGCCATGCGCACGATGGTGTCGTACACGGCGGTATCGCCGTGCGGGTGGTACTTACCGATCACGTCACCGACCACACGGGCGGATTTCTTGTACGGCTTGTTCCAGTCGTTGCCCAGTTCGCTCATCGCATACAGAACGCGACGATGCACGGGCTTCAAGCCATCACGCGCATCGGGCAGCGCTCGCCCGACAATAACGCTCATCGCGTAGTCGAGGTAAGACTGTCTCAGTTCGTCTTCGATATTGACCGGGAGGATTTCTTTGGCCAGTTCGCCCATGAGAAGCCTGATTCCTTTTTCTGGTGAAACTTCGCCTGGTCCCTCGTAGGACGAACGAAGCTCGCCGCCGCAGCGCAAAGGGGTGCGACGACTTACGACAAATCAATGAGTTGTGCCATGGATCTGCGCAATGAAGACCGCCTCAACGAGCGGCCTTGGAAACTGCCGGATGGTATCACAAAGCCCGCGCGCATGGGAGATATGGCACAGGGCCTCATCGCACCACAAGCCCACCCCTGCGCGAGGCCTCGCCGCCGCCATCAATGCAGGCGCTTGCGGCACATCAACTGGGCGATTTTCGCCGCATCCGGCCGCTCGACGACGCCCTTTTCGGTGACGATCACGTCGATCAGGTCGGCCGGGGTGACATCCACCACCGGGTTGTAGGCCTCGACGTCCGCCGTCACCTGGATACCGTCCACTTCCAGCAGTTCCTCGACGCCTCGCACCTCCAGGGGAATCTCCTCGCCGCTGGCCAGGTTCAGGTCGATGCTGGTACTCGGCGCCACCACCATGAAGCGCAGGCCATGGTGCATGGCCGCCACCGCCATCTGGTAGGTGCCGATCTTCGCCGCCACGTCGCCATTGGCGGCGATGCAGTCGGCACCGACCACCACCCAGGTGATGCCCTTGGTCTTCATCAGGTGCCCGGCCGCAGCGTCGGCGACCACGGTCACCGGCACGCCATCGGCCGCCAGCTCCCAGGCGGTCAAGCGCGAGCCTTGCAACCAGGGCCGCGATTCACAGGCATAGACCTGCTCGACCATGCCCTCCAGGGTCGCCGCGCGAATCACCCCCAGCGCGGTGCCGAAGCCACCAGTGGCCAGGGCCCCGGCGTTGCCATGGGTGAGCAGGGCCTGCTCGCTACCCTGGTGCCTGCGGATCTGCTCGACACCGAACTGGGCCATGGTCAGGTTGGCCTCGCGATCGCTCTGGTGGATGGCGATGGCCTCCGCCTCCATGGCCGCCAGCACGTCCTCGCCCGGGCGCAGCCGCTGCAGGCGCTCGCGCATGCGGTTGAGCGCCCAGAACAGGTTGGCCGGGGTCGGCCGGGCCTCGCCCAGGATCAGGAAATCTTCTTCCAGCGACTCTTCCCAGTCGCCGCCCTCGGCCAGGCGCTGGCGCAACGCCAGCACCAGCCCGTAGGCGGCGCAGATGCCGATAGCCGGCGCGCCGCGCACGGCCATGTCGCCGATCGCCTCGGCCACGTCCTCGACGCTGCTGCACGTCAGCCAGAGCTGCTCGAGCGGCAGCAGGCGCTGGTCGAGTAGGTGCAACGCGCCATCGCGCCACTCGATCGCCACCACGGTCTCCGCCGCCATCAGTTGCTCGCGCATCGCCTCTCCCCGTCGCCCTGGCTTCAAAAGCCGGCGATTATAGCGACCCTCAGCCACGGACGCTCGGGTATACTGCGCGTTTAGCCGAACCGAACCAGGTAGATGCCTCGCATGCCCAGCGCCCCTCCCCTCCTCGACCTGCTGCTCGTACCGGCCTGGCTGGTCCCCGTGGAGCCGGCGGGCGTGGTCTTGCAAGGCCATGCGCTGGGCATCCGCGACGGCCAGATCGCCTGGCTTGGCCCGCGCGAGCGCGCGCCGCAGGCCCAGGCCGTGCGCGAACTGCCGGACTGCCTGCTGACGCCCGGGCTGATCAACGCCCACGGCCACGCGGCCATGGCCCTGTTCCGCGGCTTGGCCGACGACCTGCCGCTGATGACCTGGCTCAAGGAGCACATCTGGCCGGCCGAAGGCCGCTGGGTCGATGAAACCTTCGTGCGCGACGGCACCGACCTGGCCATCGCCGAACAGCTCAAGGGCGGCATCACCTGCTTCGCCGACATGTACTTCTTCCCCCGCGCGGCCTGCCAGCGGATACAGCGCAGCGGCATACGCGCGCAGGTCGCGGTACCGCTGCTGGACTTCCCGATCCCCGGCGCGCGCACCCCGGACGAAGCCCTGCACCAGGCCATCGAGCTGTTCGACGAACTGCGCCACCAGCCGCGCATCAGCGTCGCCCTCGGCCCGCATGCGCCGTACACGGTCAGTGACGCCAACCTGGAAAAGATCCGCATCATCGCCGACCAGCTCGATGCCCCGCTGCACATGCACATCCACGAAACCGCCGGCGAAGTCGAGCAGGCGCTCAAGGACAACGGCGAGCGCCCCTTGGCGCGCCTCGCCCGCCTGGGCTTGCTGGGGCCGAACCTGCAGGCGGTGCACATGACCCAGGTCAGCGACGACGACCTGGCCCTGCTGGTAGAAAGCAACACCAGCGTGATCCACTGCCCCGAATCCAACCTCAAGCTGGCCAGTGGCTTCTGCCCGGTGGAGCGCCTGTGGCAGGCCGGGGTCAACGTTGCCGTCGGCACCGACGGCGCAGCCAGCAACAACGACCTCGACCTGCTCGGCGAAACCCGCACCGCCGCCCTGCTGGCCAAGGCCGTGGCCGGCTCGGCCACCGCCCTGGACGCCCATCGCGCGCTGCGCATGGCCACGCTCAATGGCGCCCGGGCGCTGGGGCTGGAGGCGATCACCGGCTCGCTCGAAGTGGGCAAGGCCGCCGACCTGGTGGCGTTCGACCTGTCCGGCCTGCAACAGCAGCCGGTGCACGACCCGGTGTCGCAATTGATCTACGCCACCGGCCGCGAGTGCGTGAAGGATGTCTGGGTCGCTGGCCAGCTACTGGTCGACGCGCGCCGCCTGACACAGATGGACGAAGCCGCGCTGGCGGCCAACGCCCGCGCCTGGGGAGCCCGCATCGGCGGGCGCAACGAATGAACGACCGGCCGCCACGGCTGCCGGCCCGCGACACTATTTATCGAAGATTCAGAGGACTGTTCCCATGAGCAACGTCGACCACGCCGAAATCGCCAAGTTCGAAGCCCTGGCCCACCGCTGGTGGGACCGCGAGAGCGAGTTCAAGCCGCTGCACGACATCAACCCGCTGCGGGTCAACTGGATCGACGAGCGCGTCAGCCTGGCCGGCAAGAAAGTGCTGGACGTCGGCTGCGGCGGCGGCATCCTCAGCGAAGCCATGGCCCAACGCGGCGCCACGGTCACTGGCATCGACATGGGCGAGGCACCGCTGGCGGTGGCCCAGCTGCACCAGCTGGAGTCCGGCGTTGCCGTCGAGTACCGGCAGATCACCGCCGAAGCCCTGGCCGAGGAAATGCCCGGGCAGTTCGACGTGGTCACCTGCCTGGAGATGCTCGAGCACGTGCCGGACCCTTCGTCGGTGATCCGCGCCTGCTACCGCATGGTCAAGCCTGGCGGGCAGGTGTTCTTCTCGACCATCAACCGCAACCCCAAGGCCTACCTGCTGGCGATCATCGGCGCCGAGTACATCCTCAAGATGCTGCCGCGCGGCACCCACGACTTCAAGAAGTTCATCCGCCCCTCCGAGCTGGGCGCCTGGAGCCGCGCTGCCGGCCTTGAGGTCAAGGACATCATCGGCCTGACCTACAACCCGCTGACCAAGCACTACAAGCTGAACAACGACGTCGACGTCAACTACATGATCCAGACCCTGCGCGAGGAATGAGCATGCGCTTGCGAGCAGTACTCTTCGACATGGACGGCACCCTGCTGGACACGGCGCCGGACTTCATCGCCATCTGCCAGGCGATGCTCGCCGAGCGCGGCCTGCCAGCCATCGACGACGCGCGCATCCGCGAGGTGATTTCCGGTGGCGCCCGGGCGATGGTCGCCGCGACCTTCGCCATGGACCCCGAGGCCGAAGGCTTCGAGGCCCTGCGCCTGGAATTCCTCGAGCGCTACCAGCGCGACTGCGCGGTGCACAGCAAGCTGTTCGACGGCATGCCGGAGCTGCTTGCCGACATCGAGAAAGGCAACCTGCTGTGGGGCGTAGTCACCAACAAGCCGGTGCGCTTCGCCGAGCCGATCATGCAGCAGCTGGGCCTGGCCGAACGTTCGGCGCTGCTGATCTGCCCGGACCACGTCACCCGCAGCAAGCCCGACCCCGAACCGTTGATCCTGGCGTGCAAGACCCTCGAGCTGGACCCGGCCAGCGTCCTGTTCGTCGGTGACGACCTGCGCGATATCGAGTCTGGCCGCGATGCCGGCACCCGCACCGCCGCGGTGCGCTATGGCTACATTCACCCAGAGGACAACCCCAACCACTGGGGCGCCGACGTGGTGGTGGACCACCCGCTGGAACTGCGCAAGGTACTCGACAGCGCGCTGTGCGGCTGCTGATTTCAAGTCGCAAGCGTCAAGCTTCAAGCTTCAAGAAAAAGCATTGATGCGCTTTCTCTTGTAGCTTGCCGCTTATAGCTTGCCGCTCATATTCAAGGACAGACCTATGTTCGACTACACCGCCCGCCCCGACCTGCTCAAGGGTCGGGTCATCCTGGTCACCGGCGCCGGCCGCGGCATCGGCGCCGCCGCCGCCAAGGCCTATGCCGCCCTTGGCGCCACCGTGCTGCTGCTGGGCAAGACCGAGGCCAACCTCAACGAGGTCTACGACCAGATCGAGGCCGCCGGCCACCCGCAACCGGTGGTGATCCCGTTCAACCTGGAAACCGCCCTGCCCCACCAGTACGACGAGCTGGCGGTGATGATCGAGGAACAGTTCGGGCGCCTCGACGGCCTGCTCAACAATGCCTCGATCATCGGCCCGCGCACGCCGCTGGAGCAGCTGTCGGGTGACAACTTCATGCGCGTGATGCATATCAACGTCGATGCCACCTTCATGCTCACCAGCACCTTGCTGCCGCTGCTCAAGCTGTCGGAAGACGCCTCGGTGGTGTTCACTTCCAGCAGCGTCGGGCGCAAGGGCCGGGCCTACTGGGGCGCCTATGGCGTGTCGAAGTTCGCCACCGAGGGCCTGATGCAGACCCTCGCCGACGAGCTCGAAGGCGTCGCGCCGGTGCGCTCCAACAGCATCAACCCGGGCGCCACGCGCACCGCGATGCGCGCCCAGGCGTACCCCAGCGAGAACCCGCAGAACAACCCGCTGCCCGAAGAGATCATGCCGGTGTACCTGTACCTGATGGGGCCGGACAGCAAGGGCGTGAACGGCCAGGCGCTGAACGCGCAGTAACGCCCCCGTTCGCCGGCAAGCCGGCTCCTACGGGACCTTGTAGGAGCCGGCTTGCCGGCGAACCGCCTCAGCCCGCCGCCAGCGCCGGGCGCAGCCGCCCCTGCTGGCGCCCTTCCAGCTGCATGCAGCGCTCCAGGAACAGGAACATGCAGTCGTAGCTCTTGCAGATCGCCCGACGCAGCTCGGTGCGCAGCCCCAGCGTGGGGTTCTCGCCCGCCAGGGTGCAGATGATCTCCAGCGCCTCCCACGGATGGGCATCGTCGTACTGGGCATGCATCTTCAACCACTTCATCGCGCGCTTGCGGATGTCCTCGGGGAAGCCCTGAGCGTAGCTGTCATCGGCGCAGACCACTGCCGACCATTCGCCGGTCGCGCCTTCGATGGCGTAGTTGGTGGCCGCCATGGCGATGGCCAGCGACTCGGTGGCGCACACCCGCCAACACCAGTCGTTGAGGCCATTGAGCTCGGGCGGTACCTCCTGGGCCTGCAACTCGTGCAGGTGGATGCCATGGGCCTGGCACCAGTGCACCCAGTAGTCGGCGTGGTTGAGTTCGACGCGGATGTTGCGCATCAACCAGCGTCGCGCCATGTCCTCGCCAGGGTGGCGGGCATAGCGGGTCTTGGTGAGGTTATGGGCCATGTACAAGGAGAACTGCTCGACCACCGGCCAGCCACCGATCAGGTACTGGCGGATGGTCGACTGCTTGAGCTGGCCATCGCGCAGGCGCTGGTAGAACTCATGCTCCACCACCCGACGCTTGCTCTGGCGACAATCCTCGATAAGTTGCTGGGCCCACTCTGGATAACTGGCCGGATCCATCAATGGTCCGATCCTTACGAACGCGTCAATCACTGTCAGCTCCTTGATTCCCTGTGATTTCCGGGCGTTGTTCAGCGAAAGGTCCCCGGTGCCCGGTGCAAAAGGGGCCTCGCGGCAATCCGTTGGCGCTGCAGGCTGTCGCAGGTGAAGACCTGCGGGCGTTCGATGAGGTATCCCTGGGCGTAGTCCACGCCGATCTCTTGCAAAGCCTGCTCGATCAACGGCGTTTCGACGAACTCGGCGATGGTCCGCTTGCCCATGACGTGGCCGATGTGGTTGATCACTTCGACCATCGCCCGGTTGATCGGGTCGTCGAGCATGTCTTTGACGAAACTTCCGTCGATCTTCAGGAAGTCTACAGGCAAATGCTTCAAATAGGCGAATGACGACATCCCGGCGCAGAAGTCGTCGAGGGAGAACCGACAGCCCAATCCCTTCAATTCATTGATGAAGCGAATCGCGCTGCCAAGATTGGCGATGGCGCTGGTTTCGGTAATTTCGAAACAGATCAACCGCGGCGGGATATCGAACTCGCCAAACAGCCGTTGCAGGTACTCGAGGAACTTGTCGTCACCGATGCTCGAGCCCGACAAATTGATCGCGCACATGGCCAGCGGCCCTTCGCGGCCTTCGTCCAGGCACTGGCGGATGGTCTGGAACACGTTGCGCACCACCCAGCGGTCGAGGGCGGTCATCAGGCCGTAACGCTCGGCCGCCGGAATGAAGCTGTCGGGCAGGATGGTGCGCCCGCCTTCGTCATGCAGGCGCAGCAGGATCTCGATATGCCCAGGCCCTTCGTGGGGCTGCAGCGGCGCGATCTCCTGGGCATAGAGGCAGAAGCGGTTCTCCTCGAGCGCCACATGCAGGCGCTGGATCCAGGCCATTTCGCCGAAGCGCATGGACAGTTCGCTGTCGTCGGCGTGGTACACCTGCACGCGGTTGCGCCCCTTCTCCTTGGCCATGTAGCAGGCCATGTCGGCGGCCCGCAGCGACGCCTCCAGGGTGGTCGGCACCTGGGCGATGTGTACCAGGCCGATGCTCACGGTGGTGACGAAAGGCCGCCCCTTCCAGACAAAATGCAAACTCTGCACCGCCTGGCGCAACTGCTCGGCGATGCGTTCGGCCTGATCCGACGGGCAGTTTTCCAGCAATACGCCGAACTCGTCGCCGCCCAGCCGGGCCAGGGTGTCGCCCTCGCGCAGGCCCGCCTGCAACACCGCGCAGATGTGCCGCAGCAGCTCGTCGCCGGCGGCATGGCCGCTGGTGTCGTTGACCAGCTTGAACTGGTCGAGGTCGAGAAACATCAGCGAATGGCGCCCGGCCTGGCGCGCCAGGCCATTAAGCGCCTGCTCCAGGCGGTATTCGAACTCGCGGCGGTTGGCCAGGCCGGTGAGCGCGTCATGGGTGGCCTGCCAGGACAGGTTGGCGATGTACTGGCGCTCCTGGGTCATGTCGTGCAGCACCACGACGATGCCGCTGAGCTGCCCCCCGCTGAGGATGGGCGATCCGACCAGGTTCACCGACACCGTGCTGCCATCCAGGCGCTGGATCAACCGGGCATGCTCGGCGCCGCCCTTGAGGCTGCCACTGCGCACCTGCTCGACCAGGGTGTGGCCGTCCTTCTCGGCGTTTTCATCGAGCAGGCTGAACAACGCCGCCAACGGCAGGCCCTGGGCCTGGGCCGCCTGCCAGTGGGTCAATTGCTCGGCGGCAGGGTTCATGTAGGCGATGCAGCCATCGACATCAGTGGTGATCACCGCATCGCCGATCGACTCGAGGGTCACCTGGGCGCGTTCCTTTTCCGCCTGCAGCGCGCTGGCGAATGCCTGGCGCTGGGCCAGCAGCTTGCTCGAACGCAGCCAGGCCATGGCAATCAGGAACAGCGCCGTGGCCAGGTTGGTGATCATCAGCACCTTGAGCAGCATCCGCGAGCCTTCGCCCAGGGCATCGCTGAACGCCTTGGCCGCGGGCGTCACCCCATCGTTGATGACCACGATGCGCGCCCGCCAGTTGGCCACCTGGCGCGCATCGACCGCGCCGGCGGCGAAGCCTGCGCGCATCTCGTCGGCCAGCACGTCGAGCTGGCGCAGGTAGTCGTCGCCGATATCCCAGTAATGAATGGCGGTTTCCATGTAGCTGATATGGCGGAAGTTGCGGTAGAACCAGATGATCCGGGCGACATCGTCGGGGTGGTTGCCGCCCTGCAGTATGCCACGACGGGCGGCCGCCAGGTCTGGCTCGGGGCGGTCCAGGGCCAGGCGCAGGTCGAAATCGCCCTGGGGCACGAGGATGGCGCGGCGGTAGCGGGCGTAGGTCAGCGGGTCGCGGTCATCGGCATAGAGGTTGAGGTAATAGATGGCGTCCTTCTGCGCCTTGGACCACAGGCTCTCGCCCGCCACATAGGCGCGCACGGCGGACAACGCGTAGAGACTCAGGCTGCCCAGCAGTACCTGGAACAGCACAACGGCGACGAAGGGCCAGATGATACCCAGCAGCCTTGGCGCTTCGAGAGTCCGATTTCCCTTCATGTAGTCCCTGTCACGGCGGCAGATAAGGCACGAATCGACCTAGACAAAGCACAGCGTAGGCCATTTGCCATGCGTTTGGCGCGCTTTTTGATGACGGCAACCAGGCAGTACAGCCCCTGCAGGAGCGGCCTTGCGTCGCGAAAGGGTTGCGCAGCAACCCCAGGCCCCGCGCAGGGCGCGAAATTGCCGGGACCGCCCCGCGGCCCTTTCGCGACGCAAGGCCAGGCCTACACCGCCGGGACACAATCAGATCTGTTGCAGGTGGCCGTAAAGCTTGGCGTACAGGCCGCCCTCGGCGATCAACTGCTGGTGGTCGCCGTCCTCGGCCACATGGCCGCCATCGAACACCAGCACGCGGTCGGCCTGCTTCACCGCCGACAACCGATGGGCGATGATCAGCGTGGTACGGCCCCTGAGGAAGCGCGCCAGGGCCTGGTGCAGGTTGTACTCGGTGGCGGCATCCAGCGCCGAGGTCGCCTCGTCGAGGATCACCACCTTGGGCTCGGCCAGTACCATCCGGGCGATGGCCAGGCGTTGCCGCTGGCCACCGGACAAACGCACGCCAGAGCGCCCGACCACGCTGTCCAGGCCCTGGGGCAAGGCGGCGATGGTCGCGTCCAGCTGGGCGATGCGCAGCGCCTGCCAGCAAGCGTCGTCGCTGCAATCCCGGCCCATGGTCAGGTTGGCGCGCACGCTGTCGTTGAACAGCGACGGGTGCTGCAACACCACGGCGACATGCTCGCGCAAGGTTTCCAGGCCGATCTCCTGCAGGCTGGCGCCACCGAAACGGATGGTCCCGGCCTGGGCGCCATACAGCCCCAGCAGCAACTGCACCAGGGTGCTCTTGCCGCCGCCGCTGGCGCCAACGATGGCCACCTTCTCGCCCGGCGCGATGGACAGGTTCAACTGGTCGAGCACCGGCTCGTCGGCGTAGGCGAAACGCAGGTCACGCACCTCGATACCCACCGTCTCACGCCCGGCAAACGGATCGCTGGCCGCCGGATACTGCGGTTCGTCGGCGCGCGCCAGCAATTCGTTGAGCCGGCTCAGGGCACCGCCGGCGGCATAGTAGGCGTACTGCAGGTTGAGCAGTTGTTCTACCGGGCCAATCATGAACCACAGGTAGCTGAACACCGCGAGCATCTGGCCGATGGACAGGTCGGAGAACAGCACGGTGAGCATGGCCGCGGCGCGGAAGATATCGATGCCGAACTGGAACAACAGGCCGCTGGCACGGCCACTGGCGTCGCTCTTCCACTGCGAGGCCACCGCGTAGTCGCGCACTTCACGGGCCCGCAGCCCCAGGCGACCGAGGAAATAGCCCTGGCGGTTGCTGGCGCGGATTTCCTGGATTGCATCCAGGGTTTCCGACAATGCCTGGGTGAACCGCGCGGTACTGTCGTTCTCGAGCTTCTTCAGGTGCTTGACGCGCTTGCCCAACTGCACGGTGAAGTAGATCACCAGCGGGTTGAACAGCAGGATCAGCAGCGCCAGTTGCCAGTGCATCCAGATCAGGATCGCAGCGGTGCCGGTGAGGGTGAGCATCGCCACCAGGAAGCGGCTGAGGGTCTCGCCGACGAACTTGTCGAGGGTGTCCAGGTCGGTGACCAGGTGGGTGGTTACCGTGCCACTGCCCAGGCTTTCGTATTCCTTGAGGGAAATGCGCTTGAGCCGGTCGATCAGGCGGATGCGCAGGCGGTAGACGATGTCCTTGGCCAAGCCGGCGAACAGCTTGGCCTGCACCACGTTGAACACCAGCGCGGCCAGGCGCAGGCCGAGGGTGGCGCACAGCATCAGGCCGATATAGCCCGCCGCCACCTGCCAGTTGCCAGGCAGGAAATGGTTCATCCACTGCAGCGCGGTGTCGCCATGGCCGAGCAGTACTTCATCGACCAGCAGCGGCAGCAGCAACGGGATCGGCACGCTGCACAGGGCAGCGAGCACGGCCACCAGGTTGGCGCTCCACAGGGCTTTTTTGTGGTGCAGGGCCAGGCGGCGAATCTGCGCCCAGCTCAGGCGATCGGGCACAGCGGGGGACTTCCCTGGCACAGGGTCTGGCGACCCTGGCAGATCAAGCACAGGCGGCCTGCTGCAGCCAGCGGCCGAGCAAGGGTTGCAGGCTGTCCAGCGGCTGGTAGCCGTTGGTCAGCAGGGCCAGTTGGCCATTGCGCTCGGCCAGCAGGGTGGGGAAACCGGCGATGCCCAGGTCCTGTACCCAGGCGAAGTCGGCGGCGGTGGCGGCGCGGCTGTCGTGGCTGGCGAAATGCGTGGCGAACGCCTCGCGGTCGAAGCCGGCCTGGACGGCCAGGTCCACCAACTGCGGGGCGTGGGTGACATCCACGCCCTGCCCGTAGAACGACGCCTGGATCAGCTTGAGCAAGCGCCACATGCCCTGGGTGTCCAGCTCGCGCGCAGTCACCAGGGCCCGGCAGGCCGGCTCGGTGTCGTAGACGAAACCGTCGGGCATCGCGCCATCGAAGCGGAACCCCTGCCCGGTGGCGTCATGCACCGCCTGCCAGTGCTCGAGGATGTACTTGCGGGTCGAGGCGTCCAGGGCGCTGCCGCCGCTGCGCAGGCCACCGGGCACCAGGCGGGTGTCGACCCCGGCCTCGCGGGCCTGGGCGATCAACGCCTCGGCCACCGGGGCGAAGCCCCAGCACCAGGAGCACATCGGGTCCATCACATAGAGCAGGCGTGCGGACATGCATCAGGCCTCGGCTTTGTAGTTGTAACCGATCGGGTGTGGCAGGTTGCGGGCCTTGGCCAACTCGATCTGCTTCTGCCGGTCCATGGCGCTGCGGCGGGTCTTCTCGCTGAGGCTGTCCCAGCAGTGCGGGCAGCTCACCCCTGGCGAATAGTGCTCGGACTCGCGGTCCTTGGCATCGACCGGGTGGCGGCAGGCATGGCACTGGTCGTACTCGCCCTCGCTGAGGTCGTGGCGCACGGTGACCCGATTGTCGAAAACGAAGCAGTCGCCGTCCCAGAGGCTTTCTTCCTGGGGAACTTCCTCGAAGTATTTCAGCACCCCACCCTTGAGATGATAGACGGCTTCGAAGCCTTCACCGAGCATGTAGCTGGAGGCTTTTTCGCAACGGATGCCGCCGGTGCAGAACATCGCGACCTTCTTGTGCTTGCTCGGGTCGAAGTTGGCCTTGATGTAGTCGGGGAACTCGCGGAAGGTCTCGGTCTTCGGGTCGACGGCGCCCTTGAAGGTGCCGATGGCCACTTCGTAGTCGTTGCGGGTGTCGATCAACAACACCTCAGGGTCGCTGATCAGGGCGTTCCAGTCCTTGGGCTCGACATAGGTGCCGACGGCCTTGTTCGGGTCGACGCCGGGTACGCCCAGGGTGACGATCTCTTTCTTGAGCTTGACCTTGGTGCGGTAGAACGGCTGTTCGTCGCAGTACGACTCTTTGTGGTCGATATCCACCAGGCGCGGGTCCTTGCGCAGCCAGGCCAGCAGCGCATCGATGCCTTCGCGGGTGGCCGAGACGGTGCCGTTGATGCCTTCGTTGGCCAGCAGCAAGGTGCCTTTGACGCCGTTGTCGAGCATGGCCTTGAGCAGCGGCTCGCGCAGTTCGACGTAGTCTTCGAGGGTGACGAACTTGTACAGCGCCGCCACGACGATCGGTTGAGTCATGAAGCTGAATCTCCAGTGGTTGCCCTCGTAAGGGGCGGACCGGGTTTGACATAAAAAGCATGGGGGCGCCTTGCGCCCCTTTCGCGACACAAGGCCGCTCCTACAGGGGAATGCGTATGCCTGTAGGCGCGGCCTTGTGTCGCGAAAGGGCCGCAAAGCGGCCCCCGGATTTTGCGAGATTGTACCAGAACGACGGAAAGGATTCAGTGCCCGCCGCCGGCGCACACCGGCGAGGCTGGCGCGACGCCGACCGCCGCCCACTCTGCGGGCGTATAGGTGTGAATCGCCAGGGCATGAATCTCGCCCATCAGCTCACCCATGGTGGCGTAGACCTTCTGGTGGCGCTTGACGCTGTTCAGCCCGGCGAACTGCTCGCTGACCAGCACCGCCTTGTAGTGCGTTTCCTGGCCACGGCTGTGCATGTGGCTTTCGTTGTGCACTTCAAGGTGCTGGTCGCCCAGGGGCGCCAGCTGCTGTTCGATGCGCTGCTGCATGCTCATCGCGTCAGGCTCACTTCTTCGCCGGCGCGGCGGCCTTGCCGGCGCTCGGGTCGAGTTCCTTGGTCATGTCCTCGAGCAGCTTGTTGACCACCGGCACCGCCGGTTCCAGGCTCTGCTGGGTCAGTTGGGCCGACTGCTGGGTGACCTTGGGCATTTCGCGCAGGACTTTCTTGCCCAGCGGCGACTCGTAGAACTTGACCAGGTCGTTCAGCTCGGCCTCGGTGAAGGTCGCGGTGTACAGGTTGACCATCTGCGGCTTGAGTTTCTTCCAGCCGATGGCGTTGTCCAGGGCGGCGTTGGCCTTGGCCTGGTAGCTGTCGAGCACGCCCTTCTTGGCGGCCGGGGCCTTGGTCTGCTCGAAACGCTGGGCGAACATCTGCTGGACCTGCATGTACACCGGGGTGCCCAGCTTGTCGGCATTGGCCAGGGTCAGGAATTTCTCGGCGGCAGCGTTGTGGGCTGGAGTGGCTGCGAGTACCTGGCCGCTGGCGCAAACCAGGGCAACGGCGGCACAGAGGGCACGGAGACGGGTCATTGCATTTCCTTCAAGAGAGGGAGGCGGATACCTCAGGGTAGAGCATTCTGCGCCGTGATGGCGAAGTGCTCAAGTGGCACGACGAGCGATGGAACCGCTGTGTCGAATCAGGGCCTAAACTGCGGTTTCGAACTACCAAAGGAGTGAGCGCAGCATGAGCCGTATCGAGACAGACAGCCTGGGCCCGGTCGAAGTTCCAGAGGACGCCTACTGGGGTGCGCAGACCCAGCGTTCGCTGATCAACTTCGCCATCGGCAAGGAGCGCATGCCGCTGGCGGTGCTGCACGCCCTGGCGCTGGTCAAGAAAGCCGCTGCCCGGGTCAACGACCGCAACGGCGATTTACCCGCCGATATCGCCCGCCTGATCGAGCAGGCCGCCGACGAAGTGCTCGACGGCAAGCACGACACCCAGTTCCCGCTGGTGGTGTGGCAGACCGGCAGCGGCACCCAGAGCAACATGAACGTCAACGAGGTGATCGCCGGGCGCGCCAACGAGCTGGCGGGCAAGGGCCGTGGTGGCAAGGCGCCGGTGCACCCCAACGATCACGTCAACCGCTCGCAGAGCTCCAACGACTGCTTCCCCACCGCCATGCACATCGCCGCCGCCCAGGCCGTGCACAGCCAGCTGCTGCCGGCGATCGCCGAGCTGTCGGCGGGGCTGGCCGAGCTGTCGGCGCGCCACATGCACCTGGTCAAGACCGGGCGCACGCACATGATGGACGCCACGCCGATCACCTTCGGCCAGGAGGTCTCGGCCTTCGTCGCCCAGCTCGACTACGCCCAGCGCGCCATCCGCGCCACCCTGCCGGCGGTGTGCGAACTGGCCCAGGGCGGCACGGCGGTGGGCACCGGGCTGAATGCCCCGCACGGCTTCGCCGAAGCGATTGCCGCGGAACTGGCCGCGCTCTCCGGCCTGCCGTTCGTCACCGCGCCGAACAAGTTCGCCGCCCTCGCCGGCCACGAGCCGCTGACCAGCCTGGCCGGGGCGCTGAAGACCCTGGCCGTAGCGCTGATGAAGATCGCCAACGACCTGCGCCTGCTGGGCTCGGGCCCTCGCGCGGGGCTGGCCGAAGTGCGCCTGCCGGCCAACGAGCCGGGTAGCTCGATCATGCCTGGCAAGGTCAACCCGACCCAGTGCGAGGCCTTGTCGATGCTGGCCTGCCAGGTGCTGGGCAACGACGCGGCGATCGGCTTCGCCGCCAGCCAGGGGCATCTGCAGTTGAACGTGTTCAAGCCGGTGATCATCCACAACCTGCTGCAGTCGATCGAACTGCTGGCCGATGGCTGTCGCAACTTCCAGCAGCACTGCGTGGCCGGCATCGAGCCAGACGCCGAGCAGATGGCCGCGCACCTGGAGCGCGGGCTGATGCTGGTGACTGCGCTGAACCCGCACATCGGTTATGACAAGGCGGCGGAAATAGCCAAGAAGGCCTACAGCGAGGGCAAGACCCTGCGCGAGGCGGCGCTGGCGTTGAAGTACCTGACCAACGAGCAGTTCGACCAGTGGGTAAGGCCGGAGAACATGCTGGCGCCCGGCGGCAAAGGTTGACTCATCACCTGTAGGCGCGACACAAGGCCGCGCCTACAGGTATCGCGTCGGGCTATTGGGCCTGCGCCATCCCGCGATCAGCGACGGCCCCAGCGCCACCAGCGCCGAGCCCAGCACCACCGTCACCGCTCCGACATACCCCAGGCCGTTGATCTGTTCGGCGTGAACATAAGCCGGCCACAACCAGGCGCCCAGCGCCACCGCGACGAAGGTCACCAGCGGTGTCAGCGCCAGGGTCGCACTCACCCGCGACGCTTCCCAGTGCGCCAGGGCCTCGGCGAACGCGCCATAGGCCACCAGGGTGTTCAGGCAGCAAGCCAGCAGCAGCCAGCCTTGCAACGGGCTCAGTTGCAAGGCCTGCAGCGGGTGCGCCCAGGGTGTCAGCAATAGCGCGCAGCACAGGTAGAGCACCATCATCACCTGTTGCGAGTTCCACAGCGTCAGCAGCTGCTTCTGGCTCAGCGCATACAACACCCAGATGCTGGTCGCCAGGAAGATGGTCAGCACCCCGGTGGTGTAGGTACCCAACGAGCCGAGCAGTTCCTCCAGGCGCTGGTTGAAGAACAAGGCAAACCCCACCAGCAGCACCAGCAGGCCCAAGCCCTGCCCCAGGCTGAAACGCTCCTTGAACACCAACACGCTGGCCACCAGCAACAGCACCGGGCCCAGTTGCACCACCAGTTGCGCGGTGCCGGGGCTGAGCAGCTTGAGGCCCACCAGGTACAGCACGTAGTTGCCCACCAGCCCAGCTACCGCGAGGGCCACCAGGCCCCTGCCCCTGGCGCCCAAGCGGCGCAGCGACGGCAAGCGGTGGTGGGCGGCCAGCCAGGCGAACAGCAGGCCGCCCGAGACGGACAGGCGGTACCAGGTCACGGTCACCGGGTCCATCACCTGCAACACCTGCTTGAGCTTGATCGGCAGGATGCCCCAGAGCAGCGCGGTCAACAGTGCCAACAGCAGGCCATGGACCCAGCGTCCGGAAGAAATGTGCATGCTGTCCTCGAATCGGGCCTTGGTGGGGAGCGTGCAGTCTAAAGGCTGGCCGGGGAGGAGGTGACGGGAAAAGATTTCATCACGTCATTCCCCGTGCGCATGCTGTACCGACCGCGTCGCCTGGTTCGCCAGCAAGGCTGGCGCCTGCAGGTGACGCGCATGGGGTTTGAAAGTCATTGTTACTTCTTGTGCTTGGCGAACGCCGCCTCCAGCGCCTGGTTGATGGTGCGCAGTACCTTCACCCGCGCCCAGCGCTTGTCGTTGGCCTCTACCAGGGTCCAGGGCGCGATCTCGGTGCTGGTGCGGTCGACCATGTCACCCACCGCCTCGGCATAGACATCCCACTTGTCGCGGTTACGCCAGTCTTCCTCGGTGATCTTGTAACGCTTGAACGGAATCTGCTCGCGCTCCTCGAAGCGCTCCAGCTGGGTCTGCTGGTCGATGGCCAGCCAGAACTTGACCACCACCACCCCGGCGTTGCTCAACTGCTCCTCGAAGTCGTTGATCTCGCCGTAGGCGCGCATCCAGTCGGCTGGGCTGCAAAAGCCCTCGACCCGCTCCACCAGCACCCGGCCATACCAGGAGCGATCGAAGATGGTGAACTTGCCACGGGCCGGGATATGCCGCCAGAACCGCCACAGGTAAGGCTGGGCACGTTCTTCCTCGGTGGGCGCGGCAATCGGCACGATGCGGTACTGGCGCGGGTCCAGCGCCGCCGCCACACGGCGGATCGCCCCGCCCTTGCCCGCCGCGTCATTGCCTTCGAACACCGCCACCAGGGCATGGCGGCGCATGCGCTTGTCGCGCAGCAAGCCGGCGAGCCGGGCCTGTTCGGTGACCAACTGCTCGGCGTAATCCTTCTTGTCCAGGCTCAGGGTCATGTCCAGGGCGCCGAGCAGGCTTTTCTGGTCGATGCTGCGCCCCAGCGGCGCGACATTGCCCTGGTGCCTGGGCGGGGTATTGGCCAAGGCCGCCTGCAAGCTCTCCAGCAGGATCCGCCCCACCGCCAGGCTGCGGTAATACGGGTCGACGCCCTCGACCACATGCCAGGGCGCATAGTCGCGGCTGGTGCGGCGCAGCACGCGCTCGCCGAAACGCACGAAGCGGTCGTAGGTTTGCGACTGCTGCCAGTCCAGCGGGCTGATGCGCCAGTTGTGCAGCGGGTCGTCGCGCAGCGCCTTGAGCCGGGCCTTCATCTGCTTCTTGGACAGGTGGAACCAGAACTTGATGATCAGCGCGCCTTCCTCGCAGAGCATCTGCTCCAGGCGCTCGGCCCCGGCGATGGCCTGGTCGAGCACGGCATCCTTGAACTGGCCATGCACCCGGCCTTCGAGCATCTGGCTGTACCAGTTGCCGAAGAACACCCCCATCCGTCCTTTGGGCGGCAGTGCCCGCCAGTAGCGCCAGGCCGGCGGGCGGGCCAGTTCTTCGTCGGTCTGCTGGTCGAAGGTGCGCACCTCGATCAGCCGTGGGTCCATCCATTCGTTGAGCAACTTGACCGTTTCGCCCTTGCCCGCGCCCTCGATGCCGTTGATCAGCACGATCACCGGGAACCGCGCCTGCTGCTTGAGTTCGTACTGGGCCTCGAGCAGCGCCTCGCGCAGGGCGGGGACCTCGGCCTCGTAGGTGTCCTTGTCGATGCTGTGACCGATTTGCGCGGATTCGAACATGGATGGCTCCTTCAATGGATAAGCAAGACTAGCGGAATTGTGCTTCGCCTGTACCGGCCCATTCGCCGGCAAGCCGGCTCCTAAGGTGATCGCGCCGCAGCTACGCACTGCGTAAATTCCGCGGATGACATAAAATCCGCCCATTCGCTGCAACCGAGCCAACCATGTCCACCCTCCTTCAGCATGCCCAGATCGACTGGGACGACCAGGGCCGCCCCCACTCGCGGCAATACGACGATGTCTATTTCGCCATCAACGAGGGCATCGACGAGACCTTGCACGTGTTCATCGAGCAGAATCACCTGCGCCAGCGCTTCGCGCAAATGACACCGCACGACTGCCTGGTGATTGGCGAGACGGGCTTTGGCACTGGCATGAATTTTTTCTGCGCCTGGCAACTGTTCGCCGAGCTGGCCCCCGCCGGGGCACGCCTGCACTTCGTCAGTGTCGAGAAGTACCCGCTGAGCCGCGATGACCTGGCCCGGGCCATGCAACTGTGGCCGCAGTTGGCGGCCTTCACCCAGCCGCTGCTGGCGCAGTACGTGGCGATTCACCCAGGTTTCCAGCAGTTCAGCCTCGACGGCGGCCGGGTCACCCTGACCCTGATGATCGGCGATGCGCTGGAGCAGCTGCCCCAGCTCGACGCGCGCATCGACGCCTGGTTCCTCGACGGCTTCGCCCCGGCGAAGAACCCCGACATGTGGACCCCCGAGCTGTTCAGCCAACTGGCGCGGCTGTCGCGACCAGGGGCCACCCTGGGCACCTTCACCACCACCGGCTGGGTGCGCCGCGCGCTGATCGAAGCCGGCTTCAGCATGAAGAAGGTGCCAGGCCTAGGCAAGAAATGGGAAGTGATGCACGGTGCCTACCACGGCGCCGCGCCAGCACCGGCCGCGCCCTGGTATGCGCGCCCCGACCCACTGCCCGGCCCGCGCGAAGCGCTGGTGATCGGCGCGGGCCTGGCCGGCTGCGCCAGTGCCCGCAGCCTGGCCAGCCGTGGCTGGCAGGTCAGCGTGCTGGAGCGTCACGCCGGCCCTGCCCAGGAAGCCTCGGGCAACCCCCAAGGCGTGCTGTACCTCAAGCTGTCCGCCCACGGTACCGCCCTGTCGCAGATGATCCTCGCCGGCTTCGGCTACACCCGCCGCTGGCTCGAGCGCCTGCAACGCGGCCAGGACTGGGATGCCTGCGGCGTGCTGCAATTGGCGTTCGATGAAGCGGAAAGCCAACGCCAGGCCAAGCTTGCCGCTGCCTTCGACCGCAGCCTGCTGCAACCGCTCGAGCGTGAGCAGGCCCAGGCCTTGGCCGGGGTGGCGCTGGCCAGCGGCGGCCTGTTCTACCCCGAAGGGGGCTGGGTGCATCCGCCGGCCCTGTGCCAGGCCCAGCTGGCGCACCCGCGCATTCGCCTGCTCAGCCATGCCAACGTCATCGAACTGCGCAAGGCCGACGGCCTGTGGCAGGCCTGGGACGGCGAGCGCCTGCTGGCCAGCGCGCCGCTGGTGGTGCTGGCCGGGGCTGCCGAGGTTGGCCATTTCCCGGCTTGCGCGGGGTTGCCGCTCAAGCGTATCCGCGGGCAGATCACCCGCCTGCCCGCCACCCTGGCCAGCCAGGCGCTGAGCACGGTGGTGTGCGCCGAAGGCTATGTGGCGCCCCCGCGCGGCGCTGAACACACCCTGGGCGCCAGCTTCGACTTTCATAGCCAGGACACCACGCCCAGCGTCGCCGAGCACCAGGGCAACCTGGCGCTGCTGGAGGAAATTTCCAGCGACCTGGCGCAACGCCTGGGCACCGCCGGGCTCGACCCGGCGCGGCTCGAAGGCCGCGCGGCGTTTCGTTGCACCAGCCCGGACTACCTGCCCATCGTCGGGCCGCTGGCAGACCCCGAACGGTTCGCCGAGCGCTATGCCGTGCTGGGCAAGGACGCGCGCCAGGTACCGGCGTTGCAATGCCCGTGGCTGGAAGGGTTGTATGTGAACAGCGGGCATGGCTCGCGGGGGCTGATTACCGCGCCGCTGTGCGGCGAGCTGATTGCCGCGTGGGCCAGTGGCGAGCCGCTGCCGGTGCCCAGGGCGGTGGCCGAGGCATGCCACCCGAATCGCTTTGCCTTGCGCCGGTTGATTCGCGGCAAGGCCTAGGTGCCAGGTTGGTAGGTCACGCGCTACGCCGGTGTTCGCGGGCAAGGCCGGCGCCTACCGGGTCTGCGGCAGGCGCAGGCCCTGTAGCCACTGCACGAAAAAGCCTGGACACTCGGTGATGCTGCATCTCGCTCCCGGCCGGTACCTACTCAAGGCTGCTGGTAATGACCGGGCGATGTGCCGGGCTCATGGTCATGTTCAAGCCGCTGCACCTGCACATCGGTGAACGATGACGCTTCGTTCCGGTGAAGGCCCTGCAGGTAGTCGCGGGCTGCCTCGCGGCTCAAGTCTGCTTCGTCAATACGCAGCTCACACGTACCCGGTTGGTTGTCGAGGATATAGCTGATCAAGTACAGGTATTTGGCCATTTCAAGACCTCCCCTGGCATCCTGTGGAAATGGACGATTCAGTTGGGTTGAACCGGGCCTGTCTGGATCTGTTCAGCCCAGCAGACGACTGGCACCGCGCCCAGGCCAAGCCGAGACCGTGATAACCGTGCCCGTGCGCGAAGCACGCTGACAGATCAGAGGTCCAGGGCACCACAGTGCAAGGCATTCAACATGCTCGCGGCGTCAGCTCCCCCCTCGTCCAGCAGGCAAAGCGGGATGCCCTTCAACGCCGGTTGCCAATCGGCCAGCCCCTCGCCAAGCAAGGCCAGCGGGCACGCGATGTCCATTTGCAAGGTACGCAAGCGATTGACCACGGCGGGGCTTACCGGTGCCTGCGCTTTTATTACCACTGCCGAAGGCCGCATGGCTGCGCACACCAAGGGCAGTTCTTCGAGCGGTTGCCCACAGCCAAGGACTTCGATGCGTTGCTGCTCGCTGCTCAACAGCAGCCCGGCGCACAGCAGTTGGAATTCGGCTTGCCCCTCGAGGCCTGCCAATAGCACCCGCGGCGCATGGCTCTGGTTCATCTGCAGACGCATCAGCAAGCGAGCACGCAAGAAGGTATCGAGAAACAACCATTGGCTACGCTGGCCCGCCGCTGCACCTGAAGCCAACTCATACCAAGCCGGCATCAGCACTTCACGCAGCACCGAGGCCTTGGGGAACAGTGTGAACAACTGACCATGGATTCCCTCCAGCACCTGGGCATCGAATGCCTGGGACGCGCGCACCATGGCGGCACGCCATTCGTCGAAGGCCGAGCGCCCCTGCACAGGTGTTTCGGGCTGATCTGCGAGCCTGTCACCGACCTTGCTGATGGGTAGACCATTGGCGGTCCAGCGCAAGATGTCGCGTATGCGCTGGACGTCCTGCGCCGTGTACAAGCGATGACCGCCTTCGGTGCGATGCGGGCGTATCAAACCATGGCGCCGCTCCCAGGCACGCAACGTGACCGGATTGATGCCGGTCAAGCTGACCACGTCGCGCATGGGTAGCAGATCGGGTGGGGTGGTGTCTGTCATAACGAGTGGGTATCCGGGTGGTGAGGCATTCTAAACCTATATGCACCTTTATGCGGCGAGCCACCTTGGTTCATCATGCAACGAACGGCGCCGAGGCCTTCTATACAGGAAGCCAACCTGCGCATTTCGCCTGTAAACGCCTGTAGGTGGACTCTATGATCGACGCGAAACTCCTTCAATTGATGGTCGAGCACTCAAACGATGGCATCGTCGTTGCCGAGCAGGAAGGCAATGACAGCATCCTTATTTACGTCAACCCCGCCTTTGAGCGCCTGACCGGCTATTGCGCCGAAGACATCCTCTATCAGGACTGCCGCTTTCTGCAGGGCGACAATCATGACCAGGAGGGCCTCGCAAGCATCCGCGAGGCAATCCGCGAAGGCCGTCCCTGCCGCCAGGTGCTGCGCAACTATCGCAAGGACGCAAGCCTGTTCTGGAACGAGCTATCCATCACGCCCGTGCGCAACGAGGCTGACCAGCTGACGTACTACATCGGCATCCAGCGCGACGTCACCGCACAGATTGCAGCCGAGCAAAAGGTGCGCGAGCTGGAGGCCGAAGTGGCCCAGTTGCGCCGTCGGCTTGGGCAGGACGCGCACTGATAAAATCTATACAAAATTTATTTTTTGTATAGATTAACAGCTTGGCTTCAGCTATACCTGTACAGGAAAAGTTTCTGTACAGGATTGCCTGGAGCCAGCATGTCAGCATACCTACAGCAATTTGCCGAGCGCTTTGCCAGCCTCGGCAAGGCTAACCTCGGCACACTGGAAAAACTGTACAGCGACGATATTGTCTTTCGCGACCCTCTGCATCACATACAGGGCTTGCAGGCGCTGCGCGCCTATTTCGAACAGCTGTACGCTAACGCCAGCGATATCCACTATTCGTTCACCAGCGCCGACGAGGTAGCCCCCGGCCAAGGCTACCTGCGCTGGACACTGCAATTTCACCACCCACGCCTGGCCAGCGCTCGGCAGATCAGCTTGCAAGGGTGCAGCTGCTTGCATTGGCACGACCGTGTGCATTTTCATCAAGACTACTTCGATGCCGGCGCCCTTATCTATGAACACCTTCCGGTCATGGGCAGTGCGATCCGCTGGCTCAAGGGCAGGCTGGCATGAGCCGCTGCTGGTTGACCGGCGCCAGCAGCGGAATCGGTGCCGCACTCGCGCGCATCCTTCTCGAGCAAGGCCACCAGGTTGCCCTGGGCGCGCGCCAGGCTGATCGCCTTGCCTCCCTGGCCGAGCAGTTTCCCGAACAGGTATTGCTGGCCATCGGCGATGTTGACAATCCGCAGCATATCGCTGGGATAACGGCACGGATCGAGCAAGCCTGGGGAGGGCTGGACCTGGCCATTCTCAATGCCGGCACCTGCGAGTACCTGGAGCCGGGGAATTTCGATCCGGCTGCGGTCGAGCGCGTGATGCGCACAAACCTGCTGGGCGTCAGCTATTGCATGGCCTACGCGCTGCCTTTGCTTCGAACCGGCCAGCAGCCCCACTTGGTGGTGATGGGCAGCTCGGTGACCTGGCTGGCCCTGCCCCGCGCCGGCGCCTATGGCGCTTCCAAAGCCGCGGTGCGCTATCTGCTGGAATCACAGCGAATCGACCTGGCTCGCGAGGGCATAGCGGTCACCCTGGTCAGCCCTGGCTTCGTCGACACACCATTGACCCGGCGCAATGATTTCCCCATGCCGCAGCTTTGGACCGTGCAACGCGCCGCCCGACACATCGTCAAGCGCCTGCCCAGCCGGCCTTTGGAAATCAACTTCCCCGGTCTTTTCACCTTTGCACTACGCCTGCTAGGGGCGTTACCCGCGCGCCTGCGTTTGGCTCTAGGACAGCACCTGGCCCGTCATGAACAGGAAAGATGATCCATGCGTATAGCCATCATCGGCAGTGGGATCGCCGGACTCACCTGCGCCCATCTGCTGTCACGCAAACACCAAGTAACGGTTTTCGAGTCTGAGCAATGGGTCGGGGGGCACACGCACACCCTCGATGTGACCTGGCAGGGCCAGCGCCATGCCATAGACACGGGCTTCATCGTTTTCAACGACTGGACTTATCCACACTTCATTCGGTTGCTCGATCAGCTCAAGGTTACCTCGCAGCCAACCGAGATGAGCTTCTCCGTGCATGACCCTGTTACTGGCCTGGAGTACAACGGCCATGACTTGAACACACTGTTCGCGCAACGCCGCAACCTGATATCTCCAGGATTCTGGGGCATGCTTCGGGATATTTTGCGTTTCAACCGCCAAGCCCTGGGCGATCTGGACAACCAGCGTATCGATGCCAACACCACCCTGGGCGCCTACCTTCATGGGCAGCAGTATGGGCCGCGCTTCATCGACCACTATATCGTGCCGATGGGCTCGGCAATCTGGTCGATGTCCCGCGCCGACATGCTCCACTTTCCTCTTGAGTTCTTTGTACGCTTCTGTCGTAACCACGGCTTGCTGTCGGTCAACCAACGTCCGCAGTGGCGGGTGATCGAAGGCGGCTCGCGCAGCTATGTCGCGCCGCTGTGCCGACCGTTCACTGAACGCATCCGCCTCAACTGCAAGGTCCACCGGGTAAGCCGCGACCAGGGTGGCGTGACCCTCATGAGCGCGGCCGGCACCGAACGTTTCGACAATGTGGTGTTCGCCTGCCACAGCGACCAGGCTCTGGCGCTGCTGGAAACCCCCAGCATGCAGGAGCGAGCCGTGCTCGGTGCCATCGGCTACGCCAGCAACGATGTGGTGCTGCACACCGATACCCGTCTACTGCCGCGCCGCAGGCGCGCCTGGGCCAGCTGGAACTATCGCCTGGGCGACCCAGAGCACGCCCCGGCCGCACTGACTTACAACATGAACATTCTGCAAGGTATCCAGGCACAGGCCACCTTCTGCTTGAGCCTGAACCAAACCGCGCTGATAGACCCCGCGCAGATCATTGCCCGCTTCCAGTACGCCCATCCGCAGTACAGCATTGCGGCGTCCGCCGCGCAGGCGCGCCAGGCACAACTGCAGGGCCAACAGCACAGTTATTTCTGTGGGGCTTACTGGGGCAACGGCTTCCATGAGGACGGGGTGGTCAGCGCGCTGAAGGTAGCCGCGTATTTCGGAGAGCAACTGTGAACTGCAGCCTCTGTTTGGGCTGGGTCAGCCACCGCCGGCTGACGCCACGGCTCCACGCTTTCCGCTACCGGCTCGGCATGTTCTACCTGGATCTGGACGAACAGGACTGGCTGATGGGATTGTCACGCTGGCTGGGGCGCCGGCGCCTGGCGCCGCTGTGCTGGCGCGAGACCGACTACTTGCCGGCACAGACCCGCAACGGCCAAGCCCTGGCCCAGGCCGCACGCTCACTGGTCTTTCAGGCGACGGGGCGCATGCCTGAAGGCCCGGTCCGGCTGCTGACGCAACTGCGCTGCTGGGGGCTGTCATTCAACCCGGTGAGTTTCTATTTCTGTCATGACCACGAGGGGCGCCTGGCGGCGATCCTGCTGGAAGTACGAAACACCCCATGGCGTGAACGCTTCCACTACGTGCTGCCGGTGCAAGGCAACCTTGCCAAGCCGTTCAGCGCCGCCAAGGCCTTCCATGTGTCGCCGTTCATGCCACTGGACATGGACTATCGCTTTCGCTTCTACCTGGACGCGGAACATATACGCATCCACATGGAGAATCAGCACCAGGGTCGCAAGGTCTTCGAGGCCGACCTGGCATTGCGCCGTCAACCTCTGGATAGCGCCAGTCTGCACCGATACGTCGTGGCCTTCCCCTGGATGAGCCTGCGCACCCTCTGGGGTATTTACTGGCAAGCGCTGCACCTGCTGTTCAAACGCATCCCCATCCACGACCACACTGCCCGCCAGCATGACTTGGCGCTCGGCCAACCTTGCGAGGACACCCAAGATGTCGAATCACACCCTGAGCGTTAGCAAGTTCGCAGGCCTTGCCCCGTTCCTTGGCGGCCTGGCACGAAGTACCGTGCTTGCCCAGATGACCAAGCTACGCCACGGTCACCTGCGCCTGCTCTGCCATGGGCAGCAGTGGAGTTTTGGTGATGCCAACAGTCCATTGCAGGCCGAGGTGGAAATTCTCGATGACGCCACATGGAGTCTGCTCGCCGGAAATGGCTCGATTGGTGCGGGCGAAGCCTACATCCACGGCTATTGGCGAAGCCCCGATCTGGCGCTGGTGACCCGCCTGTTCGTCGCCAACCTTGAAGTACTCGACGCGCTCGAAGGTGGCTTGGCGCGTTTCGGCCGGCCTGCCCTGCAGCTGCTGCATCGGCTCAACCGCAATAGCAAGCGCGGCGCACGGCGCAACATTCTGGCGCATTACGACCTGGGCAATGCCCTCTTCGAGCGGCTGCTAGACCCTACCATGATGTATTCGGCAGCCCAGTTCGAGCACCCGGGGCAGACACTGGAACAAGCCCAGTTGCACAAGCTGGAACGTATCTGCCAGAAGCTTGAACTGTGCCCTGACGATCACCTCCTGGAAATTGGTTGCGGTTGGGGCAGCCTGGCGATCCACGCCGCCACACGATACGGCTGCAAGGTCACCACCACGACGCTCTCCGAGGCTCAGTACAGCCATACTCTGGGGCGCGTTCAGGCCCTGGGCCTGGAACCTCGCATCAGCGTGCTTCGCGAAGACTACCGCGACCTTCAGGGTCGCTTCGACAAACTGGTTTCGGTTGAGATGATCGAAGCGGTGGGACATCGTTACCTGCCGGTGTATTTCCGCCAGTGCGCCTCGCTACTCAAGCCTGAAGGCCTGATGCTGTTGCAAGCCATCACCATCCGTGACCAGCGCCATGCCCAGGCGCAGCGGTCGGTCGACTTCATTCAGCGCTACATTTTCCCAGGTGGCGACCTGCCTTCGCTGAGCGTGCTGCTCGATACCGCCAGTCGGCACACCGAAATGAATCTTGTGCACATGGAAGATTTTGGCCTGGACTATGCCCTCACCCTGCGACATTGGCGGGAAAACCTGCGTCAGGCGCGCGCCGAGCTGACCGACCTGGGCTACGACGACAGGTTCCAGCGCTTGTGGGAGTTCTACCTGTGCTACTGCCAAGGGGGCTTCGAGGAACGCGCCATCGGCGTTGCCCACCTGCTTTTGGCAGCGCCCCTGGCGCGACGCGCGCCCTGGCCTGGCCGTCCCTGATGCAAGCCGGCCGGCTGATCTTCAATGCACTCTGGTTGCAAGCCGGCTGGTGGGTCTGCGTGCTGGGCGCCGAAAGGCGCTGGTTGCTATGGCTGGTGATTCCTGGCCTGGCGGTGCACCTGCGGCTGTGCCAGGACGCTAACGCAGAGGCCTGGGCGATGGTGCGCATCACCTTGGCAGGATGCCTGCTCGATAGCGCCCTGGGAGCGCTAGGCCTGTTCGTGTTCGACGCCTGGCCGCTACCCCTGTGGCTGGCGCTGCTGTGGCTGGTGCTGGCCAGCGGCATGCGTCACAGCCTGGCATGGGCCGGCGACAACTGGCGACTGGGTTCACTGCTGGGCGCACTTGGCGGACCACTGGCCTATGTAGGCGGCGCCACGCTGGCCGGGGTCGCCTTGCCTTTGGGGGCGGCGCAAACTGGCCTGCTACTGGCGCCTGTCTGGGCCCTCGCCTTGCCCATGCTCGTGCGCCTGGCGACGTGGCGCTGAGCTGCGGCATCGCCCGGAGCAGGCAAGCGCGATCACATTCATGACGAGCCCTCAAAACCAGACATAGCGCCAGTAACATTGATTGGCGCCTGTTCAAGTTTCTCGGTCGTTACGAGCCAGCCCTAGCAGCCGCTCACGCAGTTGCGGGTCCCTGGCGCGTGGGTCTAGCCAGATGGAAAAGAACAGCCGGGCAAAGATCGGATCGGCAACTTCGCGCCTGAGCTCGCCGTCAATGTAAAAACGGCAGCCCTGCCTGGGCAGGTACACGCCCGTTATACGCATGCCAGGGCGCACGTCCACGAATGCCTCTTCAATCGCAGTGGTCCACGCCGAGCTTTGCTGTGGCGTTATGCTGCCAGCGTTGAGGCGGCGCATTTCCTCCAGGCTGGCCTGTACCAGCGTGTCCCTGGACAAAGACCGGTGGTAGAGGAGCTCGAGGGCGAAAGGCTGGTTCCAGTCAAAGGAGGGGCCCAGCGTCCATAACTGGCCTGTGTAAAGACGCAGGCCAAACCAAGTGAACTCACCGACGCCCAACCGCCGCGCCCCGGGCAGCTCGGATCGCCAGTCGGCCGCCGCCGGTAACACAGCTATCAGCAGGCAAAGGCAGGTCCAACGAATAGGCGGTGCCATACTGCCCTCGAACAAGACATGATTACTGTACAAAAAATAGCATTTTGTACAGATTTCAACCTCTAATGTATAAATCATCATGCCCAGCGACCCTTGCCAGGTGCACATCCTTGCAGGGGCCGTGGCAGTCGAAAGAGAAGGAATCACCCATGCTGTACGTAGTCATGCTCGGCGGTCGCCATCCACGGGCAAGTATCGAGGTGCACGATGTGTTGTTCGCGCAGGCCGCTTCGATCGAGCAGGCCTACCCGCAACTGCGGCAGGCCTGGTTCGGCAGCCGGCCCGGCCTGCACATCGACTCATGGATGGCAGTCAGCGGCATTGACAAATACCGTGTCGAATTCAGCAATGTCGCCCCCGGCCCGGATGACCTTCGCCTGTTCTTCATCAATTATGGGGGTTACGAGGGCGGGGTATTCGGCGAGGCTCACCGCTACAGTCTGGTGGTGGCCAGGGATAATGCCGAGGCAAAGCGATTGAGCAGACGACACCAGCAGGCAAACTGGCTCAAACCACATGTCGATGCCGTGCTGGAAGTCGATGACTGCTTGCCGGTCGACTGGGTGAATGGCCAATACGTGCACTTGATCGAAGGCGCCCATCAGGGCTTGCAACAATACAACGACTATATCCCCCTCTAAGCCGACATGCTGGGAGCTTTACACATCGGAACCACGGATGACCGAAACGACGAGCGGCGTGCCCCTGACGACATACAGCCCGTTTCGCGTTTTGCTGCTACACCGCCATGAGGCCGGGACAGGCCAGGGCACAGCGCTGGAGCGAGTTCGACAGCCGCGCGAAAACGCACCCTGTGCGCCGCATTCAGATCAGGCGCAAGCGCCAGGAGCGCACCAAAACCAAGCGCGCCTGAAAAATTCCATTGAACGATCACGCACTTCATGGGCTCGAAAAAGCCAGACCGCTCACCGAGGCACGTTCAGATTATGTGTTCGCGCCCAGTGGAACGGGTGACCGCTCGGAGATGTTCATCCGCTCTGAGACGAGTCAAAAACGCTACTGGCTGGCAGCACTGCGCAAGCTTGGGATCAGGCGCCGCAGGATGTACGACACGCGCCACACGTACGCGACCATGTGCCTGATGGCCGGCATGAACCCGGCATTCATCGCCGCGCAACTCGGGCATAGCGTGCAGGTTTTGCTTTCCACGTATGCCAAGTGGATCAGCTCGCCTAACGACTGGGCTGAGCTTGATAAGCTGAAAATGCTGGAAAGTGGTACAGAAGTGGTACGAGCTAAAAGCCAGTAACGCCAAGAGTGCCGAAACTCAAAGGGTTTACGTTACATGTGCGGATTAGCAGGAGAGTTACGTTTCACCCCCATCGACCAAGCCCCCCGCCCGGCGGACCTCGCCGCGGTGGAGCGCATCACCCACCACCTGGCGCCCCGCGGCCCCGACGCCTGGGGCTTCCATAGCCAGGGCCCGGTCGCCCTCGGCCACCGCCGGCTGAAGATCATGGACCTGTCCGACGGCTCGGCGCAGCCGATGGTCGACAACACCCTGGGCTTGTCGCTGGCCTTCAACGGCGCCATCTACAACTTCCCCGAGCTGCGCGAAGAGCTGCAGGCCCTGGGCTACAGTTTTTACTCCGACGGCGACACCGAGGTACTGCTCAAGGGCTACCACGCCTGGGGCGCGGCGCTGCTGCCCAAGCTCAACGGCATGTTCGCCCTGGCCATCTGGGAGCGCGATGCCCAGCGCCTGTTCCTGGCCCGCGACCGGCTCGGCGTCAAGCCGCTGTACCTGTCGCGCAACGGCGAGCGCCTGCGCTTCGCCTCGACCCTGCCGGCGCTGCTCAAGGGCGGCGACATCGACCCGATGATCGACCCGGTGGCGCTCAACCACTACCTCAACTTCCATGCCGTGGTGCCGGCGCCGCGTACCCTGCTGGCCAACGTGCAGAAGCTCGAGCCCGGCAGCTGGATGCGCGTCGACCGCCACGGCGAAGTCGAACGCCAGACCTGGTGGCAACTGCACTACGGCCCCGCCCCCGACGAGCGCGAGCTCGACCTGGAAGGCTGGACCAGCCGCGTGCTCGACGCCACCCGCGACGCCGTGGCGATTCGTCAGCGCGCGGCGGTGGACGTTGGCGTGCTGCTGTCCGGTGGCGTCGACTCGAGCCTGCTGGTCGGCTTGCTGCGCGAGGCTGGGGTGGACGACCTGTCGACCTTCTCCATCGGCTTCGAGGATGCCGGCGGCGAGCGCGGCGACGAATTCCAGTACTCCGACCTGATCGCCCGGCACTACGGCACCCGTCACCATCAGTTGCGCATTGCCGAGCACGAGATCATCGAGCAGTTGCCCGCCGCCTTCCGCGCCATGAGCGAGCCGATGGTCAGCCACGACTGCATCGCCTTCTACCTGCTGTCGCGGGAAGTGGCCAAGCACTGCAAGGGCGTGCAGAGCGGCCAGGGCGCCGACGAGCTGTTCGCCGGCTACCACTGGTACCCTCAGGTGGACGGTGCCGAGGATGCCTTCACGGCCTACCGCGAGGCCTTTTTCGACCGCAGCCACGCCGAGTATCGCGATACCGTGCAGGCCCCCTGGCTGTTGGAAACCGACGTGGCCGGCGACTTTGTCCGCGAGCACTTCGCCCGCCCCGGCGCCGCCGACGCGGTGGACAAGGCCCTGCGCCTGGACAGCACGGTGATGCTGGTGGACGACCCGGTCAAGCGGGTGGACAACATGACCATGGCCTGGGGCCTGGAGGCGCGCACGCCGTTCCTGGACTACCGCCTGGTGGAGCTGTCGGCACGCATCCCGGCACGCTTCAAGCTGCCCGACGGCGGCAAGCAGGTGCTCAAGCAGGCCGCGCGGCGGGTCATTCCCCACGAGGTGATCGACCGCAAGAAAGGCTACTTCCCGGTGCCCGGCCTCAAGCACCTGCAAGGCGCCACCCTGGGTTGGGTGCGCGAACTGCTGACCGATCCGAGCCAGGACCGCGGCTTGTTCAACCCGGCGATGCTCGACAAGCTGCTGAGCAACCCCCACGGCCAGCTCACCCCGCTGCGCGGCTCCAAGCTGTGGCAATTGGCCGCCCTGAATCTCTGGCTCAGCGAACAAGGAATCTGATCGATGAAACCCCATGAGATCGCTTACGGCCAGCGCTTGCTGCGTGGCCAGGCGCCGTCGTATGAGCGCCTGCAGGCACGTCTGGCCGGCGATGGCAGCGAGCCGCAGGCTCAGCCACGGGCCGTGCATTGTGGCTGGGGACGCTTGTTGATCGGGCATACCTACGCCGATCCGCTTACCCTCGCCGAAGACCTGCTGGACGAGCGGGCCGGCGAGCGCGACATCGCCTTGTACGTCGCCGCGCCACAACAGGTGCTCGCCCACGCCCCGCAGCAATTGTTTCTCGATCCCTCCGACACGCTGCGCCTGTGGTTCACCGACTATCGGCCTGCGCAACGGGTGTTTCGCGGCTTTCGCATACGCCGGGCACAAACGCCTGCCGACTGGCAGGCGATCAACACCCTGTACCAGGCGCGCGGCATGTTGCCGGTCGACCCCGAGCTGCTCACCCCTCGCCCCCTCGGTGGACCGGTGTACTGGTTGGCAGAAGACGAAGACACCCAGGCGGTCATCGGCAGCGTCATGGGCCTGGACCACAGCAAGGCCTTCGACGACCCCGAGCACGGCTGCAGCCTGTGGTGCCTGGCGGTGGACCCGCACTGCACCCGCCCCGGCGTGGGTGAAGTGCTGGTACGCCACCTGATCGAACATTTCATGAGCCGGGGCTTGGCCTACCTCGACCTGTCGGTCCTGCACGACAACCGCCAGGCCAAGCGCCTGTACAAGAAGCTGGGCTTTCGCAACCTGCCGACCTTCGCGGTCAAGCGCAAGAACGGTATCAACCAGCCACTGTTCCTCGGCCCCGGCCCCGAGGCGACCCTCAACCCCTATGCGCGAATCATCGTCGACGAGGCGCTGCGCCGGGGCATCGAGGTGCAGGTGGACGATGCTGGCGCAGGCTTGTTCACCCTCAGCCTGGGAGGCAGGCGGGTACGATGCCGCGAGTCGCTGAGCGACCTGACCAGCGCCGTGACCATGACCCTGTGCCAGGACAAACGCCTGACCCGGCAAGCCTTGCACCAGGCCGGGCTGCAGGTGCCGGCGCAACAACTGGCGGGCAACGCCGACGACAACCTGGCGTTTCTCGAGGAGCACGGCGCGGTGGTGGTCAAGCCCGTGGATGGCGAGCAAGGCCAGGGCGTGGCCGTGAACCTCACCAGCCACGAGGAAGTCAGCCACGCCGTGGAGCAGGCCCGGCGCTTCGACAGCCGCGTGCTGCTGGAGAGCTTCCATGCCGGCAGCGACCTGCGCATCGTGGTGATCGGCTACGCAGTGGTGGCGGCGGCAATCCGTCATCCGGCGCAGGTCATTGGCGACGGCAAGCACAGCATTCGCGCGTTGATCGAGGCGCAGAGCCGTCGGCGCCAGGCGGCCACCGGCGGCGAGAGCCGCATACCGCTCGATGAGGAAACCGCGCGTACGCTCAAGGCCGCCGGCCTGGGCTACGACGACATACTCCCGGCTGGGCAGCGGCTGGCTGTGCGCCGCACCGCCAACCTGCACACCGGCGGCACCCTGGAAGATGTCACCGCGCGCCTGCACCCGGTGCTGGCCGATGCCGCCGTACGCGCCGCCCGCGCCCTGGAGATTCCCGTGGTGGGCCTGGACTTCATGGTCCGCGATGCCGAGCACCCGGACTACGTGATCATCGAGGCCAACGAACGGGCCGGGCTGGCCAACCATGAACCGCAGCCGACGGCGGAACGCTTCGTCGATCTGCTGTTTCCGCATAGCCGTCCCTTGGCCTGACAGCCCCTCGGTTTCGTGCAGGAGCGGCTTTGTGTCGCGAAAGGGTGCGCAGCGCCCCCGGGCGTTCAGCGTCGCTGCATCCATTGCCGGGCCCGCTTTGCGGGCCTTTCGCGACACAAGGCCGCGCCTGCAAAGACCTTGCGCCATTTGCAAATTCAACTCGACCGGAGACCTGGACATGTCCGAACGACACCTCGAACCCGACCTCGACTACCTCAAGCGGGTACTGCTGGAGATGCTCGCCATCCCCAGCCCCACCGGTTTCACCGACACCATCGTGCGCTATGTCGCCGAGCGCCTGGACGAACTGGGCATTCCCTTCGAGCTGACCCGCCGCGGCACCATCCGCGCCACCCTCAAGGGCCGGCAGAACTCCCCCGACCGCGCCGTGTCGGCGCACCTGGACACCATCGGCGCCAGCGTGCGCCAGTTGCAGGACAACGGTCGCCTGGCGCTGGCGGCGGTAGGCTGCTGGTCGAGCCGCTTCGCCGAGGGCAGCCGGGTCAGCGTGTTCACCGACACCGGCGTGTACCGCGGCAGCGTGCTGCCGCTGATGGCCAGCGGGCATGCGTTCAACACCGCCATCGACCAGATGCCGATCAGCTGGGAGCACGTGGAGGTGCGCCTGGACGCCTACTGCGCCACCCGCGCCGACTGCGAGGCCCTCGGCATCGCCATCGGTGACTTCGTCGCCTTCGATCCGCTGCCCGAATTCACCGAGAGCGGCCACATCAGTGCCCGTCACCTGGATGACAAGGCCGGCGTGGCGGCGCTGCTGGCCGCGCTCAAGGCCGTGGTGCAAAGCGGTCGCCAGCCGCTGATCGACTGCCACCCGCTGTTCACCATTACCGAGGAGACCGGCTCTGGGGCCGCGGCCGCCCTGCCCTGGGACGTCAGCGAGTTCGTCGGTATCGATATCGCCCCGGTGGCGCCAGGCCAGGCGTCCAGTGAGCATGCGGTGAGCGTGGCCATGCAGGATTCGTCCGGCCCCTATGACTACCATTTGTCGCGGCACCTGCTGAAACTGGCCGGCGACCAGGACCTGCCGGTACGCCGCGACCTGTTCCGCTACTACTTCAGCGATGCCCACTCGGCGGTGACCGCCGGCCACGATATCCGCACGGCGCTGGTGGCGTTCGGCTGCGATGCCACCCACGGCTACGAGCGCACCCATATCGACAGCCTCGCCGCCCTGAGCAAGCTATTGGCCGGCTACCTGTTGAGCCCACCGGTGTTCGCCAGCGACTCGCAACCGGCCAGCGCCTCGCTGGAGCGCTTCAGCCATCAGCTGGAGCATGACGCGCAGATGGAGAGCGATACCCGGGTACCGGCGGTGGACAGCCTGGTGGGAAACAAAGGCTGACGCCCAGCGCCCCTGGCATGGCGGCAAACCCCGTGGAGGCCGGCCTTGCCGGCGAACACCGGCATGGCCGGTGCCAGCCACCGCGGTGCCTGGTTCGCCAGCAAGCTGGCTACAGTTTATGGCCAGCGCCGCTCCTCACGCCCCTGCGGCTATCACCTCGATACGATTGCCGGCCTGGGCCTTCTCCAGCTTGATCGCCACGAACTTCGAGGTCGGCGTGTAGGTGCCTTCGCCGTAACTGTCCAGTGGCACCAAGGGGTTGGTCTCCGGGTAGTAGGCCGCCGCCTGCCCCTGGGGCACGTCATAGGCCACCAGGCGAAAGCCTGACACCCGGCGCTCGCGGCCATCCTCCCACAGCGACACCAGGTCCACCTGCTCGCCCGGCTCGAAGCCCAGGCGACGGATATCGGCCTCGTTGACGAAGACCACCTCGCGCAGGCCGAACACACCGCGGTAGCGGTCGTCCAAGCCATACAGGGTGGTGTTGTACTGATCATGGGAACGCAAGGTCTGCAGGATCAGGTCCGGTGTGTCACCACGCGCCAGCACCGCTTCGTTGATCAGTTGCACCGGCAGCTCGCTGGCGGTGAAACGCGCCTTGCCGGTAGTCGTGCGGAAGTTGCGCTGCGCGGCGTTGTTGCCCAGGTGGAAACCGCCTGGGTGCTGCAGGCGCGCGTTGAAATCGGCGAAGCCCGGGATCACATCGGCGATCAGGTCGCGAATGCGGCCGTAGTCGGCGATCACATGGTCCCAGTCGATCGGCCGGTTGCCCAGGGTGGCCTGGGCCATGCCGGCGATGATCGCCGGCTCCGAGCGCAGGTGCGGCGAACGCGGCTGCAACTGGCCGTGGGAGATGTGCACCATGCTGAAGGTATCTTCCACGGTGACGCCCTGCGGGCCTTCGGCCTGCAGGTCGATCTCGGTGCGGCCCAGGCACGGCAGGATCAATGCGTCGCGTCCGGTCACCAGGTGCGAGCGGTTGAGCTTGGTGGAAATCTGCACGGTCAGCTCGCAGTTGCGCAGCGCCGCGTGGGTGCGTGGGGTATCCGGCGTGGCTTGGGCAAAGTTGCCGCCCAGGCCGATGAACACCTTGGCCTGCCCCTGCTCCATGGCCTTGATCGCCAGCACCGCGTTGTGCCCGTGCTCGCGGGGCACGCTGAACTGGAAGCGCCGCTCGATGGCATCGAGCAAGTGCGCCTTGGGCTTCTCGTCGATGCCCATGGTGCGATCGCCCTGCACGTTGCTGTGGCCACGCACCGGCGACAGGCCGGCGCCCGGCTTGCCGACGTTACCGCGCAGCAATTGCAGGTTGACGATCTCCTGCACGGTCGGCACCGAGTGGCGGTGCTGGGTGATGCCCATGGCCCAGCACATGATCACCCGCTCGGCCTTGCGGTACATGCGCGCGGCCAACTCGATCTCGGCCTTGCTCAGGCCGGACTGCTCGATGATGTGCTCCCAGGGGGTGGCATCCACCAGGGCCAGGTAATCTTCCACGCCGCTGGTGTGCTCGGCGATGAACGCATGGTCGAGCACCGGCGGCTGGTTGTTCAGCTGCGCCTCGCGCTCCCACTGCAGGAGGAACTTGGCGATCCCGCGCATGGCCGCCATGTCGCCGCCCAAGGCCGGGCGGAAGTACGCGGTGTTGGTCGGCTCGGAGCCGTTGCTGAGCATCTCGAACGGGTGCTGCGGGTGTTGGAAGCGCTCCAGGCCACGCTCTTTCAACGGGTTGAAGCAGACCACCTGGGCGCCGCGCTTGACCGCCTCGCGCAGCGGTTCGAGCATGCGCGGGTGGTTGGTGCCGGGGTTCTGGCCAATGACGAAGATCGCATCGGCCAGCTCCAGGTCATGGAACACCACGGTGCCCTTGCCCACGCCGAGGGTTTCGGCCATGCCCACGCCGCTGGCCTCGTGGCACATGTTCGAGCAGTCGGGGAAGTTGTTGGTGCCGAAGGCGCGCACGAACAACTGGTAGAGGAACGCCGCCTCGTTGCTGGCCCGGCCAGAGGTGTAGAACTCGGCCTGGTCGGGCGACTCGAGGCCGTTGAGGTGCCGGGCGATCAGGGCGAAGGCCTCTTCCCAGCTGGTCGGGACGTAATGGTCGGTGGCCGCGTCATAGCGCATCGGGTGGGTCAGCCGGCCCTGGTACTCGAGCCAGTAGTCGGTCTGTTCGCGCAACGCACTGACGCTGTACTTGGCGAAGAACGCCGGGTCCACCGAGCGGCCGGTGGCCTCCCAGTTCACCGCCTTGGCGCCATTTTCACAGAACTTGACCATGTCGCTTTCCGGCGACTCGCCCCAGGCGCAGCCCGGGCAGTCGAAGCCACCGTTCTGGTTGGTCTTGAGCATGGCCCGCAGGTTCTTGAAGGCGTTCTCGCTGCCCAGCCAGCTCTTGGTCACGCTCTTGAGCGCGCCCCAGCCGGCGGCCGGCCCCTTGTAGTCCCTGATGTGTTCGTCCTGGCTCATGCTGTGAAAATCTCGCGCGGTGTTTTTTCCAGCCTAAGAAGCGCGCCCCAGGCACGTCCAATCGATATGAGTGAAGGCCTGATAAACGCCGTCGATCACAGTCTGCAGCCCTTGCCTGGCGAGGCCTGCAGCCGTGATAGAGGAGACTGATCGAATAGTCGGGCAAAGCAATTTGACGGCACTGGACGCAGGTTATAGCTTGAACCTTGTCTGCGGCCTTGCGCCGCCCCACCCTCTTCAATGTCGAGCGCGAACGTGGAAAAGAACCCCCAGGCCCTGATCGACGGTTTCAACCGCAAAGTCGACTACCTGCGGATGTCGGTCACCGACCGCTGCGACTTCCGCTGCGTCTATTGCATGGCCGAAGACATGCAGTTCCTGCCGCGCCAGCAGATCCTCAGCCTCGAGGAGCTGTACCAGGTTGCCGAACGCTTCGTCGCCCTGGGCACCCGCAAGATCCGCCTGACCGGCGGCGAGCCGCTGGTACGCCAGGGCATCGTCGAGCTGTGCGGGCGCATCGCCGCCCTGCCCGGCCTGCGCGAACTGTGCCTGACGAGTAACGGCTCGCAGTTGGGCCGCCTGGCCCAGCCGTTGTTCGATGCCGGCGTGTCGCGCCTGAACATCAGCCTCGACAGCCTCGACCGCGAACGCTTCCGCGCCCTGACCCGCACCGGTGACCTCGACCAGGTGATCGCCGGCATCGACGCCGCCCGCGCCGCCGGTTTCCGTCGCACCAAGCTCAACGCCGTGGTACTCAAGGGCCGCAACGACCATGAGATCGTCGACCTGGTGCGCTTTGCCATCGACCGCGAACTGGACATCTCCTTCATCGAGGAGATGCCCCTGGGCGTGATCAGCGAACACGAACGTGGCGAGTCGTTCTGCTCCAGCGATGATGTACGCGCGCGCCTGGCCGAGCACTTCACCCTGATCGAATCGGCCGAGTCGTCACAGGGCCCGGCGCGCTACTGGCGCCTGGCCGAGGCGCCGCACACCCGGGTCGGTTTCATTTCGCCGCACAGCCACAACTTCTGCGCCACCTGCAACCGCGTGCGCCTGACCGTCGAAGGCCGCCTGTTGTTGTGCCTGGGCAACGAGCACTCGGTGGACCTCAAGCAGGTCCTGCGCCAGCACCCCGGCGACCGCGAGCGCCTGGAACAGGCGATCCGCGACGCCATGCAGCTCAAGCCCTACCGCCACCACTTCGAGGTCGGCGGCGAGGTGCAGATCCTGCGTTTCATGAACATGACCGGCGGCTGATCGGCTGCCTCTGGAACCGCCTTGATCGTCCATCCACGCCCCGACATGCTGCGCGTGCTGTTCACCCTCAAAGGCTCGATTATCCAGCGCATCGCCTTGCGCTGCCTGGGGGTGACCTTGCTGGCGGCCTTGATCGTGCTGATCGAGCGGCACTACCCGGCGCTGTTCTACCCGGTCAGCGCCACGCCGTTCACCTTGCTCGGCCTGTCGTTGTCGATCTTCATGAGCTTTCGCAACAACGCCTGCTACGACCGCTGGTGGGAAGGCCGCAAGGCCTGGGGGCGAATGATCATCGAAGTGCGCTCGTTCACCCGCGAGAGCGTGGTGATCAAGGACCAACAGCTGCGCACGCTGCTGCTGCGCAACCTGTGCGGCTTCGCCCACGCCCTCAACGCCCGGCTGCGCAACGAGGACGAACTGCGCGCCGCCCGCCCCTGGCTGGGCGAGCAGGCGCGGATCGCCCCCCATAATGTCTGCGACGGCATCCTGCGCGAGGTGGGCGAACATTGTTCACGGCTGGCCGAACAAGGCGCGCTCAGCGAGTTCCGCTACACCAGCCTGGCGCAGCGCCTGGCGGGGCTTTCGGACGTGCAGGCCACCTGCGAGCGGATCAAGGGCACGCCATTGCCGTTCCCCTACACCCTGCTGCTGCACCGCACCATCTATATCTTCTGCCTGCTGCTGCCGTTCGCCCTGGCCGAACCCTTGGGCTGGCTGGCGCCGTTGTTCACCACCATCGTCAGCTACACCTTCTTCGGCCTGGATGCGATCGGCAACGAGCTGGAGGACCCGTTCGGGCGCGACGAGAACGATTTGCCCACCGATGCGCTGGTGCGCACCCTAGAGCGCGATGTGCTGGCGGCGCTGGGGCACGAGCCGCTGCCGCCGGCGCTGCAGCCGGTGGATCATGTGCTGAGTTGAAGCCCCATCGCGACTTGCCCCGCGATGGGCTTGCCGAGGTCAACCGCGGCTTGCGCAGGCCCGGATCGGCTTGAGGTGGGCGACGAAGTTGCATGGCCGGTGCCGGGCATCCAGCTGCTCGGCGAGAATCCCCTCCCACGCCGTGCGGCAAGCGCCGGTCGAGCCCGGCAGGCAGCACACCAGGGTGCCATTGGCCATGCCGGCCAACGCCCGGCTCTGCACCGTGGAAGTACCAATGTCGAGAATCGACAGGGCGCGGAACAGCTCGCCAAAGCCATCGATGTGCTTGTCCAGCAGGCAGCCCACCGCTTCCGGCGTGCTGTCACGCCCGGTGAAGCCGGTGCCGCCGGTGATCAGCACTACCTGCACCTGCTCGTCGGCGATCCAGCTGGCGACCTGGGCGCGGATCTTGTACAGGTCGTCCTTGAGCAGCTCGCGCGCCACCAGGCGATGGCCGACGCCAACCGCGCGGCTGGCCAGCAGCTCACCGGAGCTGTCGTTGTCGAAGGTACGGGTGTCGCTGACGGTCAGCACGGCGATGTTCAGCGGCACGAACACCGCATCGGATTTCACGCTCATGGGAACTGCTCCACAAATGGGCTCGCGGCCACGTTAGAGACAACCCCTGGCAGCGTCCAATCGATAGCGCATACCGCATGATCGACGCTTTCTATCACGGCCAGGCCCCCGCCAACAGGCGCGACCTCTGCCGCGAACGGCTGGTAGCTATAGCGCAGGGCGCTTGCCGGCGCGCTGAAAAATGTGCACTATACTGCGCACTGTGAGGACGACCTCACGACGCTGTGCGTGACCATTCCGGGGACGGCCCCATCCTTGAAACGATGGAGAATTACCATGTCCTGGATCATCCTGTTCTTCGCCGGCCTGTTCGAAGTCGGCTGGGCTGTCGGCCTCAAGTACACCGACGGCTTCACCCGCCCCCTGCCCACCGTGCTCACCGTCGGCGCCATGGTCATCAGCCTCGGCCTGTTGGGCCTGGCCATGAAAGAACTGCCGCTGGGCACCGCCTATGCCATCTGGACCGGCGTCGGCGCGGTCGGCACGGTCATCGCCGGCATCATCCTGTTCGGCGAATCCATGGCCCTGGTGCGTTTGGTCAGCGTTGCCCTGATCATCTGCGGCCTGGTCGGCCTGAAGGTCAGCGCCAGCTGACCTTCGCCCCACCGCCTTAGCGTATGGCGCCGCGCAGCAGGCTCACCTGTTCGCGCAGCGCTTCAGGCTGCGCCGCCTCCGCCGGGATGGCGGCGCCAGCCACGATGGTCACCCGCGACCACAGGCGCTTGAACAAGCCCTTGTTCGGATCGCGGCTGAAGAAACTCCCCCACAGCCCCTGCAGCGCCAACGGAATCACCGGCACTGGCGTTTGCTCCAGGATACGGCTGACCCCACCCTTGAACACATCGATCTCACCGTCCGCACTCAGCTTGCCCTCGGGGAAGATGCACACCAGCTCGCCGTCGGCCAGGTACTGGGCGATGCGGGCGAAGGCTCGCTCGTAGGTAGCCTCGTCTTCGCCACGCCCGGCGATCGGGATGGCCCCGGCAGTGCGGAACACGAAGTTGAGCACCGGCAGGTTGTAGATCTTGTAGTACATGACGAAACGGATCGGCCGGCGGATGGCGCCGCCGAGCAGGAGCGCGTCGACGAAGGAAACATGGTTGCACACCAGCAGCGCCGCGCCTTCGTCGGGAATACGCTGCAACTCGCGGTGCTCGACCCGGTACATCGAATGGCTGAGCAGCCAGATCAGGAAGCGCATGGTGAATTCCGGCACGATCCGGAAGATATAGGCATTGACCGCGATATTGAGCAGCGACACCACCAGGAACAATTGCGGGATACTCAGCTTGGCCAGGCTCAACAGGACGATGCTGAGGATCGCCGAAACCACCATGAACAGCGCGTTGAGGATGTTGTTGGCGGCGATCACCCGGGCCCGCTCGCCTTCTGCGGTGCGCGCCTGGATCAAGGCGTACAGCGGCACGATGTAGAAGCCGCCGAACACCCCAAGACCGACGATAGAGAGCATGATCCACCAGGCCTGGCTCATGCCCAGCAGGGCCAGCCAGTCATGGGGCGTCGCCGCGGCGGGAACGTCCCCGGAGTGCCACCACCAGAGCAGGCCGAACAGGGTCAGGCCAAACGAGCCGAACGGCACCAGGCCAATTTCCACCTTGCGTCCGCTGAGGCGCTCGCACAGCAGCGAACCGACGGCGATGCCCACCGAGAACAGGGTCAGCACCAGGGTGACCACGGTTTCGTCGCCATGCAGCCAGTCCTTGGCATAGGCCGGGATCTGCGTGAGGTAGATGGCGCCGACGAACCAGAACCACGAGTTGCCGACGATCGAGCGCGACACCGCCGGGGTCTGCCCCAGGCCCAGGCGCAGGGTGGCCCAGGACTGCTTGAAGATGTTCCAGTCCAGTTTCATCTGCGGTGCCGCGGCGGCGGCGCGGGGGATCCAGCGACTGGCCAGGTAGCCGAGCACGGCGGTGCCGACCACGCCTGCCGCGGCAAGCGCGGCGTAGCTGGACGACGACATCAGCACCCCGGCGCCGATGGTCCCGGCCAGGATCGCCAGGAAGGTGCCCATCTCCACCAGACCGTTGCCGCCCACCAGTTCCTCCTCGCGCAGGGCCTGGGGCAGGATCGAATATTTCACCGGGCCGAACAGCGCCGAGTGGGTGCCCATGGCGAACAGCGCCAGCAGCATCAGCTCCAGGTGGTGGGTAACGAAACCGGTCGCGCCGATGGCCATGATGGCGATCTCGGCCAGCTTGATCGCGCGGATCAGCCGGTCCTTGGCGAATTTCTCGCCAAACTGCCCGGCCAATGCCGAGAACAGGAAGAACGGCAGGATGAACAGCAAGGCGCAGAGGTTGACCCAGATCGAGCGGTCGCCTTCCAGGCTCAGCTTGTAGAGGATCGCCAGGATCAGCGACTGCTTGAACAGGTTGTCGTTGAAGGCACCCAGCGACTGGGTAATGAAGAACGGCAGGAAGCGCCGCTTGCCGAGCAAGGTGAATTGCGAGGGGTGACTCATCGTCCTTGTACCTGGTTGGGCTTTGTCATTGGAGGCACGCACAGCGCGGGAAGCCACAAATCTGCACGGGAATGGCCAGCGAAGGCAACCCGTAGCCACGCAATTGGCCGGCACCTACGGGTGCGCCCCCTTGTAGGCGCCGGCCTTGCCAGCGAACAAGCCCTGCCAGGCACCCCCGTCAGCGCTGGGCGATACACGGCGATACGAACAACTCGCCGCGCCAGGCGCCGCGCAAGGTGCGGCTGGCCACCACGGCCCAGAGCAGTGCCAGCGCCACCACCAGCACCTGGCCGAACACACTGAAGAAACCCAGCCCCAGCCAGGCCGCCAGTTTCAGCGTGGCCAGGCAGTACACCCCGAGCGGGAAGGTGAAGCCCCACCAGCCCAGGTTGAACGGCATGCCCTGGCGCATGTAGCGCAGGGTGATCAGCACCGCGGTCAACAGCCACCACAGCCCCGCGCCCCACAGCACGATCCCGGCCACCAGCCCCAGCCCGCGCGCCACCTCGCCCAACCCACCCAGGCCATTGGCGGCGAACACTGCCGGCGCATCGCCACCGAGCAGCAGCATGCCCAGCGCGCCAGTACCGATCGGGCCCAGCGCCAACCAGCTGGAAGCGGCCATGTTGGCCGGCGGCAACTTGTGCAGGGCCATGCGCAGCATGAGGATGGTCAGGATGCTGAACGCCACCGGCAACGACACCGCCCACATCACGTAGCTGGTCACCACCACCAGGAACTGCTGGTGGGCATCGGCCAGGTGCGGGGCCAGCAGGCCACCACTGGCCGCGGCGACTTCCGCCGCCACCACCGGCAGCAGCCAGACGGCGGTCATCTGGTCGATGCTGTGTTCCTGGCGGGTGAACATCAGGTAGGGAATGGCCACCCCGCACAGCAGCGCCAGGCCCACGTCCAGCCACCACAAGGCCTCGACCCAGGGCACCACGGCCTCGCCCCAGCGCGCCAGGCCGAACACCAGGGCACCATTGAGGATGGTGGCCAGGCCCATGGGGATGGTGCCGAAGAACATCGACACGGTGGAGTGGGCGAAGATGCGCCGGGCTTCGTCGAAGAACAGCAGCCAGCGGGCGCCGTACAGGACACAGAACAGGGTGAACAGGCCAATGGTCAGCCACCACAGCCCTTCGGCCACGCAGTCCAGTACCGGCACCTGGAGCTGGTGAAACGCCAGGGCCAGCACGCCGGTGCCCATGGTCGCCGCGAACCAGTTGGGGGTGAACTGGCGAATCACCTCGCGCGGGTGCGCCAGTTGGCTGAGCGGGCGCCAGCAAGGCGCGTGGGTCTGGGTGCATGGCATGAGCGTTTCTCCTGGCCTTGGGTAAGGTAGGGCTATCTTATGCCGACAAAGAATATCTATATAACGGGTAATTTCTCTATCTGTTATCGGTTTTATAAATATATCGCCCGAGCCCTCGCCTGGCATATGCTTGCCCACTAACAACGACAAGGATCGGTCGATGCTCCGCGCCCTGAAACACTATCCAGCCGCCGTGCGCCTGCTGCTGTTCACCACCTTCACCCTGACCATGGCCCGGGCGATCACCCTGCCCTATCTGGTGGTGTACCTGTCGGCGCACATGGGCCTGTCGGTCGGCCACACCGGCCTGCTGGTGGGTGGCGCCATGCTCCTGGCATCCATGCTCAGCCTCTATGGCGGGCACCTGGTCGACACCCTGCGCAGCCACACGCTGATCGTCGCCTGCACGCTGGTATTCGCCCTGGCCTTCATTGGCATCGTCAGCAGTACCTCGGCGGTGCTGTTCTTCTGCTTCCTGGTGGTGGCCTACCTGGCCCAGACCGTCGTCGACATTGCCGCCAAGGCCGGGTTCTGCGCCCTGCTGCCCGAGCAGCGGCGCGGCGAAGCGTTCGCCATCAAGTACACGTTCAACAACATCGCCTGGGCCGCAGGGCCGATGCTCGGGGTGCTGTTGATCGAGGCCGACGACCACTTGCCGTTCCTGGTATCGGCGCTGATCGGCCTCGGTTTGAGCCTGGCTTACTACCGGCTGGGCGAGCGCAACCTGCTGAGCCTGCGCGAGGACGGGCCCGCGGCGGGTTTTGCCCAGGTTGCCCTGGGCATGCTGCGCGACCGACGGCTGGTCTGCTTCACCCTGGGCGGGGTGCTCAGCGCCGTGGTATTCGGCCAGTTCACCGCCTACCTGTCGCAGTACCTGGTGGTCACGCTGCAGGACCCCGCCGAGGTAGCGCGCCTGGCCAGCTACCTGGTCACCACCAATGCCCTCGCAGTCATCTGCCTGCAGTACCTGATCGGCCGACGCATCGCCCGCCAGCACCTGATGCCCTGGCTGATGGCCGGCATGGCCATGTTCATCGCCGGGTTGCTGGGCTTCTCGTTGGCCGCTTCGGCACCGGCCTGGTGCCTGGCCATGCTGGTGTTCACCCTGGGCGAGATCATCGTGATCCCGGCCGAGTTCATGTTCATCGACCTGATCGCGCCGGAGCACCTGCGCGGGGTTTATTATGGCGCGCAGAACCTTTCCAACCTGGGCGCGGGGCTGGGGCCGATCCTGGTGGGCCTGGCGCTGGGGCATGTGCTGCCGGTGGCGGTGTTTTACCTGCTGATCGGGTCGGTCGCATTGGCAGCCCTTTTCTATTGGTTGGGCACCCGTGGGCGGGTTGAATGAACCCTGCGACGTCCTGCCACTGCGACCATGGTCGGCGCTGACGAGGCGCCGCCTGCGTGCCAGACTGATTGATCGGGATCGCGTTTCTTTTTCTGCTCCGGAGTTTGCATGTCGTTGTCCAGCGGGCTGATCGCCGTGGTCGCCCTGGCCTATATGGCCATCATGTTCGCCATCGCCTTCTACGGCGACCGCCGCAGCACACCGTTGCCGCCGCGCCTGCGCGCCTGGGTGTACAGCCTGTCGCTGGCGGTGTACTGCACCAGCTGGACCTTCTTCGGCGCGGTCGGCCAGGCCGCCGAGCAGCTCTGGGCATTCCTGCCCATCTACCTGGGCCCGGTGCTGTTGCTGATCTTCGCGCCCTGGGTGGTGCAGAAGATGGTGCTGATCAGCAAGCAGCAGAACATCACCTCGATCGCCGACTTCATCGCCGCGCGCTACGGCAAGTCGCAGACCCTCGCCGTGGTGGTGGCGCTGATCTGCCTGGTCGGCGTGCTGCCTTACATCGCCCTGCAGCTCAAGGGCATCGTGCTGGGCGTCAACCTGCTGATCGGCGCCAGCGCCGATGCCACCGGCAGCCGGGTGCAGGACACCGCCCTGGTGGTGTCGCTGGTGCTGGCGCTGTTCGCCATCGTGTTCGGCACCCGCAGCCTCGACGTCACCGAACACCACCGCGGCATGGTGCTGGCCATCGCCTTCGAGTCGCTGGTCAAGTTGCTGGCCTTCCTCGCGGTGGGCGTGTTCGTGGTGTTCAACCTGTACGACGGCTTCGACGACCTGTTCACCCAGGCACGCCAGTCGGTGCACCTGGACAGCTATTGGCAGGAGACCATCAACTGGCCGTCGATGGTGGTGCAGACCGCCGTGGCGATGATGGCGATCATCTGCCTGCCGCGGCAGTTCCACGTTACCGTGGTGGAGAACATCGAGCCCCAGGACATGCGCCTGGCGCGCTGGGTGTTCCCGCTGTACCTGGCCCTGGCCGCGCTGTTCGTGGTGCCGATCGCCCTGGCCGGGCAAATGTTGCTGCCAGGCACGGTGATCTCCGACTCCTTCGTCATCAGCCTGCCATTGGCCGAGGCGCACCCGAGCCTGGCCCTGCTGGCCTTCATCGGCGGCGCCTCGGCGGCCACCGGCATGGTCATCGTCGAGGCCGTGGCGTTGTCGACCATGGTCTCCAACGACATGCTGCTGCCCTGGCTGCTACGGCGCAACAACGCCGAGCGGCCGTTCGAGGTGTTCCGCCACTGGATGCTCTCGGTGCGCCGGGTGACCATCGTGGTGATCCTGCTGCTGGCCTACGTCAGCTACCGCCTGCTGGGCTCCACCGCGAGCCTGGCCACCATCGGCCAGATCGCCTTTGCCGCAGTGACCCAGCTGACCCCGGCGATGCTCGGCGCGCTGTACTGGAAGCAGGCCAACCGCCGCGGCGTGTTCGCCGGCCTCGCCGCGGGTATCTTCCTGTGGTTCTACACCCTGGTGCTGCCGATCACCGCCCATAGCCTGGGCTGGTCGCTGGCGCTGTTCCCGGGCCTGGCCTGGCTGCACGGCAATCCGCTGAACCTGCCGATCACCCCGCTGACCCAGGGCGTGGTGTTGTCGCTGGCGGGTAACTTCACCCTCTTCGCCTGGGTCTCGATCCTGTCGCGCACGCGGGTTTCCGAGCACTGGCAGGCCGGGCGCTTCATCGGCCAGCAGACCAGCGCCCGCCCCAGCAGCAAACCGCTGCTGGCGGTGCAGATCGACGACCTGCTCAAGCTTGCCGCGCGCTTCGTCGGCGAGGAACGCGCCCGGCAGAGCTTCATCCGCTTCGCCTATCGCCAGGGCAAGGGTTTCAACCCCAACCAGAACGCCGACGGCGACTGGATCGAGCACACCGAACGGCTGCTGGCCGGCGTGCTCGGCAGTTCCTCGACCCGCGCGGTGGTCAAGGCCGCCATCGAAGGCCGCGACATGCAGCTCGAGGACGTGGTGCGCATCGCCGACGAGGCCAGCGAGGTGCTGCAGTTCAACCGCGCATTGCTGCAAGGGGCCATCGAGAACATCAACCAGGGCATCAGCGTCGTCGACCAGAACCTGCACCTGGTGGCCTGGAACCGTCGCTACCTCGAACTGTTCAACTACCCCGACGGGCTGATCAGCGTCGGCCGGCCGATTGCCGACATCATCCGCTACAACGCCGACCGCGGCCTGTGCGGCCCGGGCGAGGCCCAGGTGCATGTGGCGCGGCGCCTGCACTGGATGCGCCAGGGGCGCGCCCATTCCTCCGAACGGCTGTTCCCCAATGGCCGGGTGATCGAGCTGATCGGCAACCCGATGCCCGGCGGTGGTTTCGTCATGAGCTTCACCGACATCACCCCGTTCCGCGAAGCCGAGCAGGCCCTGCGCGACGCCAACGAGGGCCTCGAGCAGCGGGTCGCCGAACGCACCCACGAGCTGTCGCAGCTCAACCAGGCGCTGAGCGAGGCCAAGAGCCGCGCCGAGGCCGTCAGCCAGTCGAAAACCCGATTCCTGGCTGCCGTCAGCCATGACCTGATGCAGCCGCTGAACGCCGCGCGGTTGTTCTCCGCGGCGTTGTCGCAACAGGCCGAGGGCATGAACGACGAAGCCCGCCAGCTGGTCCAGCACATGGACAGCTCGCTGCGTTCGGCCGAAGAGCTGATCAGCGACCTGCTGGATATCTCGCGCCTGGAGAACGGCCGGGTCACCCCGGACGTCAAGCCCTTCGCCCTCAACCAGCTGTTCGATACCCTCGGTGCCGAGTTCAAGCTGCTGGCCGCCGAAAAAGGCCTGGCATTTCGCCTGCGCGGCAGCCGCCTGCGGGTCGACAGCGACATGAAGCTGCTGCGCCGGGTGCTGCAGAACTTCCTCACCAATGCCTTGCGCTATGGCAAGGGGCCAATCCTGCTCGGCGTGCGTCGCCAGGGCGAGCGCTTGTGGCTGGAAGTATGGGACCGCGGCCCGGGCATCGCCGACGACAAGCTGGCGGTGATCTTCCAGGAGTTCAAGCGCCTGGACAGCCACCAGACCCGCGCCGAGAAAGGCCTGGGCCTGGGCCTGGCGATTGCCGACGGCCTGTGCCGGGTGCTCGGCCACCAGCTCGAGGTACGTTCCTGGCCAGGCAAGGGCAGTGTGTTCCGGGTTGGCGTGCCCATCGCCCGTAGCGCCGCCCCCGCAGCGCCAGCACCGGTGGAGCAGGCAGGCCAGCCCCTGGGCGGGCTGCAGGTGCTGTGCGTGGACAACGAAGACAGCATCCTGATCGGCATGAACAGCCTGCTCAGCCGCTGGGGCTGCCAAGTGTCCACCGCGCGCAACCAGGCCGAATGCGAGGCGTTGCTGGCCAAGGGCTTGCGCCCGCACCTGGCGCTGGTGGACTTCCACCTCGACGACGGCGAAACCGGTACCGGGCTGATGGGCTGGCTACGCGCGCGCCTGGGCGAACCGGTGCCCGGTGTGGTGATCAGCGCCGACGGGCGCAACGAAACCATTGCCATGGTCCATGCCGCCGGCCTGGACTACCTGGCCAAGCCGGTCAAGCCGGCGGCCTTGCGCGCCTTGCTCAACCGCCATCTGAGCCTGGTTCAGTAAGCGCCTCGTCGCTCAGGGCGCGCTCGATCAACTCGGCCGGCAGGCTCTTGCTGGCCCGGGCGCCGAGCAGCTTGAGCTGCTCGCTGCGGCTGACCAGGTTGCCACGGCCCTCGCACAGCTTGTTGCGTGCCGCGGCATAGGCCTTGTCGACCTGGGCCAGGCGCGCGCCCAGCTCGTCCAGGTCCTGGATGAACAGCACGAACTTGTCGTACAGCCAGCCGGCGCGTTCGGCGATCTCCCGGGCGTTCTGGCCCTGGCGCTCCTGCTTCCACAGGCTGTCGATCACCCGCAAGGTGGCCAGCAAGGTGGTGGGGCTGACGATCACGATCTGCCGGTCGAAGGCTTCCTGGAACAGGTTCGGCTCGGCCTGCAACGCCGCCGAGAACGCCGCCTCGATAGGCACGAACAACAGCACGAAATCCAGGCTGTGCAGGCCTTCGAGGCGATTGTAGTCCTTGCTCGACAGCCCTTTGACGTGGTTGCGCAGCGACTGCACATGCTGCTTGAGCGCCGCCTCGTCGTTGTTGCCGACGAACTGCTGGTAGGCGGTCAGGCTGACCTTGGCGTCGACCACCACCTGCTTGTCGCCCGGCAGCATGATCAGCACATCGGGCTGGAACCGCTCGCCATCGGCGCTCTTGAGGCTGACCTGGGTCTGGTACTCGCGGCCCTTCTCCAGGCCCGCGTGCTCCAGCACCCGCTCGAGGATCAGCTCGCCCCAGTTGCCCTGGGTCTTCTGGCCCTTGAGCGCCTGGGTGAGGTTGGTGGCTTCGTCGGACAGGCGCAGGTTGAGCTGCTGCAGGCGCTCGAGCTCCTTGCCCAGCGAAAAGCGCTCGCGGGCCTCTTGCTGGTAGCTTTCCTCGACGCGTTTTTCGAAGGCCTGGATGCGCTCCTTGAGCGGATCGAGCAACTGGCCCAGGTGCTGCTGGCTGGTCTGGGCAAAGCGCTGCTCGCGCTCGTCGAAGATCTTCGTGGCCATGTCGGCGAACTGCGCACGCAGGGTATCGCGGGCCTCCTGCAGGTCTTCCAGGCGTTGCTGGTGGTTTTCCTGCTGCTCGCGCAGCTCGGCTTCCAGGCGCGCGGCCTGGGCCTCCAGGCGGCGCAGCTCGGCTTCGCGGTTGGCCCGCTCCAGGCTCCAGGCATGGGCGGCGTCGCGGGCGTTGTCGCGGTCGATCTGCAGCAGTTCCAGCTCTCGGCCCTGGGCCGCCAGCTGGGTCTGCTTGACGGTGTTGGCCTCGCCAAGGTCGCTGATTTCGTCGCGACAGGCCTCCAACTGCGCCTGCAAGCCGGCCTGGGCCAGTTGCGCGGCATTCAGGCGCTCCTCGAGCAGGGCCTGCTCGGCCTTGCGCGCGCCCTGGCCGCGCTGCACCTGCATGACCCAGCCCAGGCAAGGCACTGCGCCCGCCACCAAGCCCAGCAGAATGCTGGTCAGATCTACTGTCATGCCTACCCCGAACGAACGTTGACGATTGCCGAGCAGCTTATCAGCTCGGCTGCCCGCCACCACGCCTGCCTTGCTGGCGAACCGCCCAGCGCCCGCAACGCTAAAGCTGGCGCAGCAACCGCCGAGCCTCCTGCGAGCCCTGCCCGGCCGCCAGCTCCAGCCAATAGCGGGCCTGCTCCGGTTCCTGCGCCTGGCACAGGCGGCCGTACTCCAACTGGGCGCGCCGGTCGCCGGCCCGGGCAGCCTGGCGCAACAGCTCATGGCCGATGCGCCGGTCGCGAGCGTTGCCGCAATCCCGGCAGAGCATCTGCCCCAGGCGGCTCTGGGCCACCACCACGCCTTGGCGCGCCGGCTGCTTGAGCATGCGCCCGGCCAGGTGCTTGACGCTGGGCTTGTCGCCCAGGCGCGGGCTGTCGAGCAGCCACAGGGCCACTTTCAGGGAGAACCGTTTGGAAGAGGGCAACGAGGGGGCTGCAACCGAGGGAGCGAGGTGTTTACCGCGAAGCTTCATGACCGACAGCGTTGGTGACTCGAAAGGCGCGCCACTCTACTCCTTTTTGTCGCCAGTGACCCCTTCGACATACGGCTGATGTGAAAAAAATTCGATGTTTTTTTCTTGACGTTTCACACCTGAAAATGCCGGCCAGCCTATTGCCCTCCGATTGTCGGACACCCGATGAAACAGCTGGCACGCCCGTCCTAGAGCAAGCCCCCGGGACAATCCACAGAAGCTGTGGATAACTCGGTGGACAACCCCTTCATGTAGGCCGCAAACCCCTGTGAAATGGGGCTTTCAGTCAAACTGACGATTTTTTCACCAGCAAAAATTAGTGTTTTTTTTCATTGACTTAAGCGTTCAGTCAAGTCATTGGCGAAGCGTCCAGAGGATGTTGCAAGAGGGTTACAAGTCCCCATTCGAGTGTGTACAAGTGCGCTGACCGGTGGCACGGCGCTGCACGAAAACAGCACAGGCGGCGCCGTCTTTGGGCAGTTTACCCCCTTCACAGCAGCCACGATTACCGCCATAATGGTCGGCTTCGCGCAAATGAACCAAACACTTGCCAACCCACGATTGTTCGTGTAGGTTATGCACCGTTAGTACCCAGCTGAAAGTCAATTCTGGCCACTTACGTCCTCGCAGCCCGCACGCGTACCCGAGCAAGCCCTGCCTCACCGGACCGGCCCATTCGATGATTCACTTGGCAATCCCTGCCCTGCGCGAATCACGATTTCAGATTGATCAGGATCTCCCCCGGTGCCTAGAACCCTGGCCCCGGTGTGCTGCCTGCCTTCTGTCGTACCTACCAGTCAGCCCAGCGCCCACTTATGCATGCGCCCCTCTGGCTGCCCTGTTCCAGTCAGGTTCTGCGTCTCCTTAATAAAGATGTCACTGGAACGTTTCTATTGTGCACGGATCGAATACCGTGTCTTACGCAGGAACATCCAACAATATGAGTAACCATCAGCAAATCCAGGCTGCCTTCGGCACCCTTTCCCAGGCCTTCGCCCCACTGAAGTGCCTGATCGTCGCACCCCGCAAGGGCAGCTTCAGCTTCACCCTGGTCGATGAACACGGCATCGCCTGCCACAGCGAGCGTCTCTACCCGGACCAATACAACCGGGCAGAACCCTTGCAAGCGGTGATTGATCGTACCCGCCAGTCGCTGACCGCATGAATGAATGGCGGGCAATTCACGCCATGAATAGGTCACGCAACAGCCTGTCTGAAGGTAATTGGCTTAATTGCCAGCGGGCATATAGCCCGCGCCCTCAGACAGCAATCGATTTAAAAACAGCCCTTTACACCACGCTTATCACACTACACTTCAACTCGAGCGGCGCTTGCCGCTTCCGGCGGGCCTGACCACTCACCAGCTGCCAAGCTCCAGCGCCCGTCGGTCCTTCTTAGCCAGAGGCCATCATGGGCATCGCTGCGAACGAGTTGAGTCAATATGTGATCCGTCCGACCCTGCTGTATCTGGATCGTCACTGCGCCAGCGCCGAAGCTTTGTTGCTGGGCGTTGCCGCCAGCCAATCAGCCTTGGGCTCAGCCCTGCACGACCGACGCGGCCATGGCTTGTACCGTATTGGCGAGCAGCGCCACCTTTGCCTGTGGGATCAGTTCCTGGCCCGCGACCCAGCGCTGGCCAGCCTGGTCCGCGGCCTGGCCAGCCAGCACGCCTTCCTGGGCGGCCCGCACCTGGAACTGACGGTGAACCTGCGCTACGCCACCGCCATCGCCTGGATGCTCATCGAGGAACAGGCCGTGCCATTGCCGCCCGCCGACGACTTGCTGGGCCTGGCGCGGATCTGGCGGCAAACCTTCCATCCACAGGGCCGCCTGCGTGATTTCACCCAGGCCTGGCGGCACTGCATCGAGCCGGTTCAGGTTCTGGCGTCCTGAAAGCACCCGCCCCTCTACCACGAAAAAACGGAATTTTGGTCGGATTGTCCTACAAAACCGCTCTATCTCCAGTGTTTGCGCCTATAGCGTGGAGCGGCATTTGTTGGTAGCTTTTCGCCCCGGAGATCCCAAGGAGTTTCTAATAATGAAAAAAGTAATGCTCAAAACCTCTCTCGGCATTGCCGTTGCCCTCGCTTCCAGCCAATTGCTCGCCAGTGGTTTCGCCCTGAACGAACAAAGCGTCAGCGGTATGGGGACAGGTTTCGCGGGTCGTTCTTCTTCTGCCGAAGATGCCAGCACCGTGTACGGCAACCCCGCGGGCATGTCGCGCCTCAAGCGCGACCAGATGACCGTCGGTGGCGCCGCTGTGATTGCCAAGTCCGATATTTCGGGCCCAGGCAGCAGCAAGGGGGGGGAAACAGACGGTGACATGGTGCCTGTGGTCGGAGTACCGATGGGCTACTACGTCAAGTCGATCGATGACCACTGGAGCGTCGGTTTCGGTGTTTACGTGCCATTCGGCCTGGTCACCGACTACGGTAGCGACGATGCCGCACGCTACTGGGGTAAAAAGAGCCATGTCGAGGTCGTGACCTTCCAGCCGACCGTGAGCTATGCGTTCAACGACAAGGTCTCGATCGGTTTCGGTCCGACCATCAACCGCATCAAGGGCGAACTGGGCTCGAACCTGGCCAGTATCTCGCCACTGAATCGTGCTGACGGCGAAATCAAGATCAAGGGCGACGACACTGCCGTTGGCTACAACATCGGTATCCTGGTCCAGGCCACTGATCGCACCCGTGTCGGCCTGACCTACCACTCGATGGTCGACTACAAGCTCGAAGGCAAGACCAAGGTCAGCTATGGCGTGCCAGGCCTGATCAATCTCAACAACAAGTACGATGCCAAGCTCAAGATCAAGACCCCCGAGTCGGTGGACTTCTCGGTCACCCATGAGCTCGACGACCAGTGGACCCTGTACGCCGGTAGCACCTGGACCCGCTGGAGCCGCCTCAAAGAGATCACCGTCAACAACGAGCTGCCGGCTGCCCTGGCAGGCAACCCGCTGACCGCCGCGTTCGGAACCATCACCGAAGAGCAGAACTGGCACGACACCTGGGCCCACGCCATTGGCGCGTCCTACAAGGTGAACAAGCAGTGGACCCTGCGTACCGGCTTCTCGGTTGACCAGTCGCCGACCAACAACACCAACCGCTCCCCGCGCATTCCCACTGGCGATCGCAAGATCTTCAGCGTGGGTGCCGGCTGGAGCCCGACCGACGACATGACCATCGACGTGGCCTACTCCTACCTGTGGGAAGAGGACACCAAGGTCAACAACCAGCCGCACAACCTGCAGGAAGGCGCGCTCAAGGGCAGCTACAAGGCCAAGTACGAAAACAGCGCCCACGGCGTTGGTGCTTCGCTGACCTATCGCTTCTGAGTGACACCCGCCGCATGAAAAAACCGCTCTCGTGGCGGTTTTTTCATGCCTGCATGGCCACCGGGCTCACGGCTGGGAAGCAATGGCCTTGTCGATCGCCGCCTTGAACGCCGGGTCATCCGGCTTGGTCAGGCTGGAGAAATTGCCGATCACCTTGCCCTTGCGGTCCACCACGTACTTGTAGAAGTTCCATTTCGGCGCGCTGCTCTGCCGGGCCAGCTCGACGAACAGCGGAATCGCGTCCTTGCCCCGCACTGGCTGGGCCTTGGTCATGCTGAAGGTCACGCCGTAGTTGGCATAGCAGACCTTGGCGGTTTTCTCGCTGTCGGCGTCTTCCTGCTTGAAGTCGTTGGACGGCACGCCAAGCATTTCCAAGCCTTTGCCGTGATAGTCCTGGTAGATCGCTTCGAGCCCTTCGAACTGCGGGGCAAAGCCGCAGTAGCTGGCGGTGTTGATCACCACCAGCGGCTTGCCGGCGAAGCGCTGGCACAGGTCGATCTGCTCCTTGCCACGCAATTCGGGCAGGCTGCCCTGGAGCAGGGCCGGGCAATCCGCCGCCCAGCTCGAGGTGGCGGCGGCCAGGGCCAGGATGGGTAGCGTCAGCCAGCGTGCATGCATTGTCAGTCTCCTGCGAATCGTACGTTCAGGTGCAGGGTAGCCCTAACATAGGCTCATGCCCAACTGCAGCAGCGCCAAGCCGCTCACCTGCCAGCCCCACCACACCAGGGCCAGCACCAGCAATGCCGCCACGCCTAGCAACAGGCGCTTCATGCGGCCTGGGCCTGCAACCGGGCCACCGGGCGTTCGCGTACCGGCCAGTTGAGGGCGGCGGCCAGCAGGCTGAGCAGGATCGACAACTGCCAGACCAGCTCGTAGCTGCCGGTGCGGTCATACACCTCGCCGCCCAGCCAACCGCCCAGGAAGGCCCCCAGCTGATGGAACAGGAACACGATACCGCCCAGCATGGACAGGTTGCGCACGCCGAACAAGGTGGCCACGGTGCCGTTGGTCAGCGGTACCGTGGACAGCCACAGCAGGCCCATGGCGATACCGAACAGGTAGGCGCTGTATTGCGTCACCGGCGCCCACAGAAACAGCACGATCACCACCGCCCGCAACAGGTAGAGACCGGTCAGCAGGCGCGGCTTGGACATCCGTCCACCCAGCCAGCCGGCGGTGTAGGTACCGACGATATTGAACAGCCCGACCAGCGCCAGCACCGTGGTGCCGGTGGTCGCCGGCAAATGCTGGTCGACCAGGTAGGCCGGCAGGTGCACGCCAATGAACACCACCTGGAAGCCGCAGACGAAAAAGCCCAGGGCCAGCAGCCAGAACCCGGAATGCGAACAGGCCTCGCGCAGTGCCTGGCCAAGGCTTTGTTCGGCACCATGGCTGGGCAGCGGGCGGTCGCGCAGCATTCCGACGAACGGCACGATCAGCGCCACCAGCAAGCCCAGCACCAGCAATGCCGACGACCAGCCCAGCCACTGGATCAAGCCCTGGGTGCCTGGGAGCATGGCGAACTGGCCGAACGACCCCGCCGCGCTGGCGATCCCCATCGCCATGCTGCGCTTTTCCGGCGCCACCGCGCGGCCGACCACGCCGAGGATCACCGAGAACGAGGTACCGGACAGGCCGATGCCAATCAGCAAGCCAGCGCTCAGCGACAGCGACCAGGGGGAATCGGCCAGGGCCATCAGCACCAGCCCGGCGGCATAGAGCATGCCGCCAATGACCACTACCCTGGCCGCGCCGAGCCGGTCGGCCAGGGCCCCGGAAAACGGCTGGGCCAGGCCCCAGATCAGGTTCTGAAAGGCAATGGCGAAGGCGAATACCCCTCGGCCCCAGCCGAATTCGCCGCTCATCGGCGCCAGGAACAGGCCAAAGCCATGCCGCACGCCCAGGGATAACGCCAGGATCAGCGCCGCCCCCAGCAACACCCACCCGCTGCTCCGCCATAGGGAAGTCATTGTCATCGTCTCCGGCACATCGCAAGGTTTATGCGGGTATATACCCGCTTATAGTCGTGGTGTTTCAGGCCAAGCGTTCCAGCAAGCGCACCAGTTCGTCCCGCTGCCCTTCACCCAGGCGCGCCACCAACTGCTCCTGAGCCTGTTCCCAGGCTGGGTGGGCCGCCTCTAACCGGGCCTTGCCGGCCGCGCTCAACAGCACCAGACGGTTGCGCTGATCATCGCCCTCGGCCAGTTGCACCAGGCCCTCGGCCTCCAGTACCCGCAGGTTGCGCCCCAGGGTGCTGCGCTCAAGACCCATGGCTTCGGCCAGGCTGGTAATGCTCGGCCGGTCCAGACGCTGCACATGACGCAGCAAGGAAAATTGCGCGACATTGATCCCGAAACCGGCCAGGGCTTCGTCATAGTGCCGGCTCACCCCGCGGGCGGCGCGACGCAGGTGGGTGCAGATGCATTCACTGGTCAGCATGAATACGTGTATATACCCGCATATCGAGTGTTGCAAGAGCTTTCACGGCTGCAGCCGGCGTCGAATGGGCTCGAATGCCGGGGTCGCCTGGCGCGGCAAAGGGTCGGCCTGGCCCTTTTCGATGGCCTGCCAATAGCGCCATGGCACCTTGCCTGTACCCAGTTCGTAGTCCATGCCGTCCCAACTGTCTTCGCGAAAACTGTAGAACGCCCAATGCAATTGTTGCCGGTCCAGAACCCTGAGCACGTCCTCCAGGTACTGCCGACACCCTGGCAGGCGCCGCATGCAGCCGAACTCCCCGACCACCAGGCGCGAGCGCGGCAGCTTCATGCGCTGGGCCCAGTCCAGGGGCTGCTGCAGGTAGTCGGCAATCCGCTGCGCGTTCCACGGCTGCACCTGCCCGGCGAAAGGCACCGGCCCCGGGTAGGCATATGGCCGCTGGCGGGCCAGGTTCGGCGCGCTGGTGGCCGCATAGGGCTCGTACATGTGCACGCTGTACAGCACCCGGGCGTCCGCCAGTGGCGCGGGCCAATAGCCGAAGGCATCGGCGGCGGCGTACCAGCCGGCATCGAGCATGACCGGGGTCTTGTCATCGACTTCGCGGATTGCCGCCAGCAATTGCCGGTACAGCGCCGGCAGGTCGCGCGCACCGCCCTGCTGGCGGGCATACCACTGCTGCATCTGCCCAGGCGATGCATGCTCGGCCAGCCCGCCGAGTTTCTCCGGCGCAGGCTCGTTGATCAGGTTGTAGGCGGCGATCGCCGGGTGATCCTTGAGCGCCTGGGCAATATCGCGCCAGAAGCGTGCGGATTGCGTCCAGAAGCGCTTGTCCTGCCACAGGCGATCGTCGAACTGGCCCTGGTTGTTCTGGCTCCAGCGCATGCCGGGCAGCGACAGCGGGGTGATCACGACCTTCAGGCCCGCGGCATGGGCCCGGTCGAGCACCGCGACGAGTTGCTTGAGGTCGGCAGCCGCCAAGCCCTGGTAAGCATCGGCGTTGCCCAACAGGAAGTCGCGCCCGGCCGGGCGCCACTTGTCATAGGACAGCCGCACCCAACTGGCCCCGTAGCCTTTGAGCGCATCGAAATAGGCCTGGTCCGGCGGCAGGCGGTTGAAGCTGTTGCCGCCATGGCGCGGGGTGTCCCAGAAATCCATCAGGTCGGCGGCGCTGGCAGGCATGGCGGCAAGGGCCAGCAGGCTGGCGAGGATCCAGTGGTGCATAGGGACACTCCAAGTGGTCGAGACGGTCGAGGATAACCGCAGAGGCCCAGACAAGGCTCCGAGTTGCCCGTGGGATATTTCCGGCTTACCGCGTCACCTGCTTCGCCAGCAAGGCTGGCTCCTACGGACGGGGTACGCCGCAAACCTGTAGAAGCCGGCTTGCCGGCGAACACCGGCAAGGCCGGTGCCATCCACCGCGCCGCCTGCTTCGCCAGCAAGCTGGCGCCTACGGGCGGGGTACGCCGCAAACCTGTAGGAGCCGGCTTGCCGGCGAACACCGGCAAGGCCGGTGCCCTCGCGTCGCCTGCTTCGCGCTGCCGCCCTTATAGCGCCAATCCCAGCAACACCAGCAATTCCAGCAACTCCAGCAGTGCGCCCGCAGTATCCCCCGTGGTGCCGCCCAGGCGCTGGCACATCAACCGCCGCAACCAGGCGAACGCCACGCCAGCCAGCAGCATCACCCACAATACCGGCCAGCCCCCCAGCGCCACGCAGAGCACCGCGCAACCCAGCAACACCGCAACGCCAGCGCGACGCGGCAGGTGCTCGGCCAAGGCCGCGCCAAGCCCGCCCGGGCGCACATAAGCCGTAGTGAGGAACAACCCGAGCAGCGCCGCCCGCCCCACCACCGGTGCCAACACCAGCAGCCCGCCAACGCCGCGCTCGACCAGCACCCACAGCGCGCAGAACTTCAGCAGCAGCACCAACATCAGCGTAACCACGGCAATCGGCCCGCTGCGCGGGTCCTTCATGATCTGCAAGGTCCGCTCGCGGTCGCCAAAGCCACCGAGCCAGGCATCGGCGCTGTCGGCCAGGCCATCGAGGTGAAGTGCGCCGCTGAGCAACACCCACATCGTCAGCAGCAAGGCCGCATGCAACGGCGCAGGCGTGCCCTGCAACAAATGGCTGGCCAACCACAGCAACAGGCCGAACAGCAGCCCCACCAGCGGGTAGTACAACAGCGAGCGCCCCATGTCCTGGGGCGCCGGCATGCCCGCCAGGCGTACCGGCAAGCTGCTGAGAAATTGCAAGGCGATCAACAACGGCAGCATCTCAGACCACCTCGAGCCACTGGCCATTGCCGTCGAGGGCCAGGCGTGCCAGCGTACCGTGCCCGACCTCGACCTGCAGCAACTGCTCGCGCGGCAAGCCGCGGGCCCGCGCCAGCAACAGGCGCATCACCCCGCCATGGGTGACCAGCAACACGCGCTTGCCGGCATGCCGCTGCGCCAACCCATCGACCGCGGCAATGACCCGCTCGGCGAACGCCAGCACCGGCTCGCCGGCCGGGGGGGTGAACGCATAGGGATCGTTCCAGAACAGCCCCAGGGCGTCGGCTTCGGTCTGCATGATCTGCGCCGCGCTGCAGCCCTCCCAGGCGCCGAAATGCAACTCGCGCACATCGGCCTCGCGCTGCACCGGCAAGCCCAGGCGCGCACCCAGTTCGTCGGCGAACGCCGCGCAGCGCTGCAAGGGTGAGCTGACCAGCACATCCCACGGCCCGGCCGCGGCCACCGCCTGGCGCATCTGTGCCCAGCCGTTGGCTGTCAGGGCATCGTCCAGGCTGCCGCGCAGGCCGCCGCCCCTCTCGGTCTCGCCATGGCGCAGCAGGTCGAGGATCATGCCGGGCGGTCCGCCACCGCGGCCTCGGCGAAGGTCGCCATCTGCCCATGCAGGGCACACGCCAAGCGCAGCAGCGGCACAGCCAGGGCGGCCCCGCTGCCCTCGCCCAGACGCAGCCCAAGGGCCAGCAGCGGCTCGGCCTCCAGGGCCGCCAACACGGCCTTGTGCCCAGGTTCGGCGCCTTGGTGGGCGAACAGCAACCAGGGCCGGCATTGCCGGTTCAGGCGCACCGCCAGCAGGGCGGCGACACTGCAGATGAAGCCATCGACCAGCACCGCCACGCCTTGCTGGGCACAGGCCAGGTAAGCACCTGCCAGGGCGGCGATCTCGAAACCACCGACACAGGCCAGGGCCTGCAGCGGCTGATCGGCGCGCAGGCCATGCAGCACCAGGGCGCGCTCGATCACTTCGGCCTTGTGGCGCACACCGGCGCCGTCCAGGCCAGTACCGGGGCCACTGAGCTCATGGGCCGGGCAGCCCAGCAAGGTACTGGCCAGGGCAGCGGCGGCGGTGGTGTTGCCGATGCCCATCTCACCACCGATGAACAACTGGGCGCCGTTGCCCAGGGCGCGCAGGGCACTGTCGCGCCCCGCTTGCAGCGCCGCGACCAACTGGGCGTCGGTCATTGCCGGCTGGCGGGCGAAGTTGCCGGTGCCGGCGCCCAGGCGCAGGTGGTGCACGCCCGGCAACGCCAGGCTTGAGTCGACAGTGCCGAGGTCGACCACTTCCAGGCTGGCCTGCAGCTGGCGCGCCAGCACGCTGATCGCCGCGCCGCCGCCGACGAAATTACGCAGCATCTGCCCGGTCACCGCCTGGGGGTAGGCGGAAATGCCCTCGGCCACCACGCCATGGTCAGCGGCGAAAATCGTGATCGCGACTTGCTCCAGGCTTGGCCGCTCACGGCCCTGCATGCCGGCCAGGCGGATCGCCAGGCCTTCGAGCTGGCCGAGCGAACCGGCGGGTTTGGTCAGCTGCTGCTGACGGACGCGGGCCTGGTCCATGGCGGCGGTGTCGAGGGGCAGGCAGGCGTCACGCCACCACATCTGGGTCATAGAGCAGGTCCTTTGAGCAGCAGGGGAAGGCCGGCCACGGTCAGCACCACGCGCTGGCAGCGCGCGGCGACGCCCTGGTGCAGGGTGCCGGCCAGGTCGACGTAACGGCGGGTCAGCTCGCCCATGGGCACCACGCCCAGGCCGGTTTCGTTGCTGACCAGGATCAGCGTGCCGGGCAGTGTTGCAAGGCCGTCGAGCAGCGCCTGGCACTCCTGCGTCAGGCGCGCGGGGTTCTCGAGCATCAGCAGGTTGGTCAGCCATAGCGTCAGGCAGTCCACCAGCAGGCAGCGCCCTTCGGCGGCTTCGCCGCGCAGTACCGCGGCCAGGGCCAGGGGCTCTTCGATCAGCCGCCAATGCGCTGGGCGACGTTCGCGGTGCTGGCGCACACGGTCGTTCATTTCGCCATCCAGTGGCTGGCTGGTGGCGATGTAGGTCACCGGCAGGCCGCTATCGCTGGCCAATTGCTCGGCCAGGCGGCTCTTGCCCGAGCGGGCGCCGCCGAGGATCAGGCTATGCATGGCCACGCACCCCACACAGCTGGCGCAGGCGCGCGGTGTCCAGGTGCTGCTCGACCAGGTCGGCCAGGCGCTCGATATCACGCTCGCGCAGCGCCTCGTAGTCGATGGCCTGGACCTCGGCCAGCCCGGCCCAGCGCAACAGCGCGGCGCACGACTGGCTGCCCTCGAACAGGCCATGCAGGTAGGTGGCAAGCACTTGCCCATCGGCGCTGATGGCGCCATCGCAGCGGCCGTCGGCCAGTTGCACGGCCGGTCGTTCCAGGGCTGGCCCGCTGGTGACCCCGGCATGGATCTCATAGCCCGCTACCGCTGCCTGTTCGAGCTCGAGCTGGCCGGATACGTTGCGCAGCTGCTTTTCAGCTTCCAGGACGGTGCTGTAGTCGAACAGGCCAAGCCCCGCGCTGGACCCCGCCGGCCCTTCCAGCCCCTGCGGGTCGTGCACCTGCTGGCCGAGCATCTGCAGGCCGCCGCAAATACCGATGAGCTTGCCGCCATAACGCAGGTGCCGGGCGATGGCCGTGTCCCAGCCCCGCGCGCGCAATTGCGCCAGGTCGCCGCGTACACTCTTGGAGCCGGGCAGGATGATCAGGTCGGCGGGCGGGATTGGCTGGCCTGGGCCGATGAACTGCAAATCCACCTGCGGGTGCAGGCGCAGCGGGTCGAAATCGGTGTGGTTGCTGATGCGCGGCAGCACCGGGACGATCACCTTGAGCAAGCGCTCGCCCTTCTCGCCCTGGCGCGTGTCGATGCCGTCCTCGGCCTCCAGGTGCAGGTCGGTGACATAGGGCAGCACGCCCAGCACCGGCTTGCCGGTGCGCAGCTCAAGCCAGTCCAGGCCTGGTTGCAGCAGGGCGAGGTCACCGCGAAAACGGTTGATGACGAAGCCCTTGACCCGCGCCTGCTCGCTCGAGGACAGCAGTTCGAGGGTGCCGACCAGGTGGGCGAACACCCCGCCGCGGTTGATGTCGGCCACCAGGATCACCGGGCAGTCGACCGCCTCGGCAAAGCCCATGTTGGCGATATCGCCGGCGCGCAGGTTGATCTCGGCCGGTGAGCCCGCGCCCTCGACCATCACCACTGGGTAGGCCTGCTGCAGACGCGCGTGGGAGGCCAGCACCGCCTGCATGGCGATGGCCTTGTAGTCGTGGTAGGCGACGGCGTTCATGCAGGTTACCGCGCGGCCATGGACAATCACCTGGGCGCCGGTGTCGCTGTTGGGCTTGAGCAGCACCGGGTTCATGTCGGTGTGCGGCGCCAGCCGGCAGGCCTGGGCCTGCACCGCCTGGGCGCGGCCGATTTCGCCGCCATCGGCGGTCACCGCGCTGTTGAGCGCCATGTTCTGCGGCTTGAACGGCACCACGCCGACGCCCTGGCGCAGCAGCCAGCGGCACAGCGCGGTGACCAGGGTGCTCTTGCCGGCATCGGAAGTGGTGCCTTGCACCATGAGGGTGGTCATGCCGATTCCTTCTGGTAGTCCGCCAGGGCCTGGGCCAGGCGCTGCTCGTCGGCGACACGGGCGGGCAAGCCAAAGCGCAGCGCCGCTGGCTGCTCGAACAGACGCACCAGGATGCCGCGCCGGGCGAGAAACTCATGCAGCTGCGCGGCGCGCTCGTCGGCCACGTACTGGAACAGGTCGCAACCGCCAGCAGGCGCCAGGCCGGCATCTTCGAGCAGGCTGGCCAGGCGTTCGCTGGCGGCGCGGCAACGGGCGATCTGCATCAGGTGCGCAAGCTCATCGGCAAAGCAGGCCTGCCCCACCACCCGGCTCGGGCCGCTGACGGTCCACGGCCCCAGCGACTCGGCCAGGCCTTGCAGCACCTCGGCCGGAGCGACGACGAAGCCCAGCCGCACACCGGCCAGGCCGAAGAACTTGCCGAACGAGCGCAGCACGATCAAACCCGCCTGCCCCGCCTGGCGAATCACGCTGTGCGCCGGAGTGTTGTCCATGAACGCTTCGTCCACCACCAGCCAGGCGCCACGGGCGGCCAGGCGGGCATGCCAGGCCAGCAGGCGCTCGCGGGGCACGCGGCGGCCGGTGGGGTTGTTGGGGTTGACCAGCAGCAGCACGTCCAGGCTGTCGAGGGCAGCATCGACCTGACTGTCGTCCAGCTCGACCAGGGTGTGCCCGGCGCGCCGCCAGGCATGCGGATGCTCGGCATAGCATGGCGACAACACGCCGATCCGCCCAGCCGGGCGCAGCAGCGGCAGCGCCTGGATCGCAGCCTGCGACCCAGCCACCGCCAGCAATTGCTCGACCCCGTAGTAGCGCCGCGCCGCCTGCTCCAGGCCATCCTCGGTCTCCGGCAGACGCGCCCAGGCGTCCAGCGGTATCGCCGCTATCGAATACGCCCAGGGCGCAATGCCGCTGGACAGGTCGAGCCACTGCTCCCGGGCAATGCCGTACTGTTTCACCGCCCGCAGCAGGCGGCCACCGTGTTCAAGCATACAGGTAGGCTCCCAGGCCAATTACCAGCAACCACAGCCATACACCGCGCTGCACCAGGTTCCAGCCGCGCTCGATGGCGTCGGCATCGGCCATCGGCCCTTCGCCCAGGCGTGGCCGCTCATGCAGTTCACCGTGGTACACCGCCGGACCACCCAGTTCGACGCCCAGCGCCCCGGCGCCTGCCGCCATTACCGGGCCGGCGTTGGGACTGTCCCATAACGGCGCCTGCTTGCGCCAGCAGGCCAGCGCCAGGCGCGTGTTGCCCAGCACCGCATAGGTCAGCGCCACCAGCCTGGCCGGAAGGTAGTTGAGCACATCGTCGACCCGCGCCGCGCACCAGCCGAAGCGCTCGAAACGCTCGTTGCGATAGCCCCACATGGCATCCAGGGTATTGCTCAGGCGGTACAGCACCACCCCTGGAGCACCGGCGACGATGAACCAGAACAGCGCGGCGAACACCGCGTCGCTGCCGTTCTCCAGCACCGACTCGGTGGCTGCCCGGGCCACGGCCGGCTCGTCCAGCTCAGCGGTTTCGCGGCTGACCAGGTAGCCCACCCGCCGCCGCGCCTCGTCCAGGTCGCCCTGGCGCAGGGCCTGGGCCACCGGCAGCACGTGCTCGCCCAGGCTGCGCAGGCCCAGGGCGCAGTACAGCGCCAGCACATCCACCAGCCAACCAATATACGGCAGCCAGGACAGGATCAACGCCGCCAGGGTCAGCGGCACCACGGCCAGGAACCAGGCGCTGACGCCATGGCTGCGCCAGCCACGGCCGCCGGCATTGAAGCGCTGCTCCAGGCGCTTGGCCAGGTTGCCGAAGCCCACCAGCGGATGACGCCGCCGGGGCTCGCCCAGCAAGGCATCCAGGGCCACGCCCGCCACGCTCAGCAAGGCCATGCTCAAGCGCGTTCTCCCCATTGGTTCTCGTACAGCATGTCGCTCAAGGGCCGGGCGCTGGCCCACTCCTCCAGCACCAGCATCGGTGCCGGGTAGAACTCGGTCACCGGCCCCAGGCACAGCACCGCCATCGGCTTGGCGCCTGCCGGCATGCCCAGCAGATCCGCCAGCGCCTGTGGGTCGAACAGCGACACCCAGCCCAGCCCCAGACCTTCGGCGCGCGCCGCCAACCAGAGGTTCTGGATGGCGCAGGCCAACGAAGCAAGGTCCATCTCGGGCAAGGTGCGGCGGCCGAAAATATGCGCTTCGCGGTTGTCCATCAATGCCGCCACCAGCACCTCGGCGCAGTCGTTGATGCCTTCGACCTTGAGCTGCATGAACGCATCGGAGCGCTCGCCCAGGGCCTCGGCAGTGCGTACCCGCTCCTCCTCCACCAGTGCCTGGATGCGCCCGCGCAACGCCCGCTGGCTGATGCGGATGAAGCGCCAAGGCTGCATCAGGCCGACGCTGGGCGCCTGGTGAGCAGCGGCCAGCAGGCGCCCGAGCAGTTCGGGCGCCACTTCGCCGCCGGCGAAATGGCGCATGTCGCGGCGCTCGCCGATGGCCCGGTAGATTGCCGCACGTTCCGCGGCGCTGTAGGCATGTTCGCTCATGGTCGCAGCAGCGCCGCCGTCGCCTCGGGGTGGGAGGGAAAATAGAAGTGCACGTAGGAGGCGGTCAGGCGGCCCACACGGTACACCGCTTCGTTGCCGCGCCCGCCGTTGGGGCTCAGGCCGCGGGCGATCGGCGCCAGCTCGGTGCTGGTCAGCGAATGGTGATAGGTGTGCCCACGCAGGGTGCCTTCCGGCAGCTCGACGGCCTGCAAGGCCAAGGCTGCCAGGCGCTTCTGCATGGTCGCCTCGCCCGGTAGCAGCCCCAGCAAGGGCGCACGCCCACCGGCCACATCCGTCAGCGCCTCGAGCAGATAGAGCATGCCGCCACACTCGGCCAGCAATGGCTTGCCCTGGGCGTGATGAGCACGGATCGCCTCCAGCATCGGCGCATTCGCCGCCAGCGCATGGTGATGCAGTTCCGGGTAGCCACCCGGCAGGTAGAGGCTGTCCACCACAGGCAAGGCCTGCTCGTGCAATGGCGAGAAGAACTCCAGCTGGGCGCCAAGCGCCCGCAGCAGGTCCAGGTTGGCGCCATAAGTGAAGGCGAAGGCTTCGTCGCGCGCCACGCCGATACGCACCCCGGCCAGCAGCGGTGAAAGCCGTTGCGGTTCGGCCGCGGCAAAGCTGACCGGCGGTGGCAAGGCGGCATCGCAACTGGCGCCAAGGGCCTCGGCGGCGGCATCCAGGCGGGCGTCCAAATCGTTCAGCTCGCTGGCCTGGACCAGCCCGAGGTGGCGGCTGGGCAACTCGATGCCGCGCTCGCGGGACAAGCCGCCATACCAACGCAGGTCTTCGGTCAAGCTGCCTTCGAGCAATTGCGCATGGCGCAGGCTGCCGACCCGGTTGGCCAGTACCCCGGCGAACGGCAGGTCAGGCTGATAGCGCGCCAGGCCCAGGGCCAGGGCGCCGAAGGTCTGGGCCATGGCCGTGCCATCGATCACCGCCAATACCGGCACGCCAAAGTGCCGCGCCAGGTCGGCACTGGACGGCGTGCCATCGAACAGCCCCATCACCCCTTCGATCAGGATCAGGTCGGCCTCGGCGGCCGCTTGCCACAACAGGCGACGACTCTCGTCGGCGCCAATCATCCACAGGTCGAGCTGGTACACCGGCGCGCCACTGGCGCGTTCGAGGATCATCGGGTCGAGAAAATCCGGCCCGCACTTGAACACCCGCACTTTGCGCCCGAGGTTACGGTGCAGGCGCGCCAGGGCGGCGGTGACGGTGGTCTTGCCCTGGCCGGAGGCGGGCGCTGCGATCAATACCGCCGGGCAGTGGCGTGGTTCACTCACAGTTCGACGCCCTTCTGCGCGCGGATGCCGGCCTGGAAGGCGTGCTTGAGCATGCCCATCTCGGTCACGGTGTCGGCGAGGTCGATCATCTCCGGCTTGGCGCCGCGACCGGTGACGATGACATGCTGCATCGGCGGGCGGGCCTGGATGTCGGCCAGCACCTGGTCGAGGTCCAGATAGCCGTGCTTGAGGGCGATGTTCAGCTCGTCGAGCACCACGAACTGTACCGACGGGTCCTGCAGCAACTGGCGCGACACACCCCACGCGGCCTCGGCGGCGGCGATGTCGCGCTGACGGTCCTGGGTTTCCCAGGTGAAGCCTTCGCCCATCACGTGGTAGCGCACCTGCTCGGGGAAGCGCCGGAAGAACAGCTCCTCGCCGGTGCTGTCGCGGCCCTTGATGAACTGCACCACGCCACACTGCATGCCGTGGCCCAAGGCGCGGGCCAGCATGCCGAAGGCCGAGCTGCTCTTGCCCTTGCCGTTGCCGGTCAGCACCAGCAGCAGGCCGCATTCGTTGGGGGAATTGGCGATGCGCTCGTCGATGACCGCCTTCTTGCGCTGCATGCGCGCCAGGTGACGTTCGTCGCGCTCGGTGGATTCGCTCATCAGGGTTCTCCGCAGGCTGCCGCGTGGGGCGACAGGTGAAAGGCAGGGCAGACGGAGAGCGCGCAGGGGCCGTGGCGCAGGCCACATCGCTGAGCGCACCACCCTCCGTGATGCCGTTGGCAGTTGCAGGCCGGTCTCCGGGCTTGTGAGCGGGCCAGGCCCAGGCCGCGCGCCTTCCCAGGCAATAACCCAGTGGCTGTGCGCGGTCGTTGACTCACCTACCGTTGCGGGGGCAGCGCCGGACTCGCACCTTGCTTGGCGCCCACCGGCTTCCCAGTTTCACCCTGCCGAGCCACGGCTCGCAGGGCACCTGAAACACGCCGCGAAGGTTAGAGGGTTGCATCAGGAGCGTCAATCGAGCATGGACCGATCTGGCCTGGATCAATGGCCGATCCGCCAGCTTGTGCCACACTCAAAGCAGTGATATCACATAGCCATCACCGCGACCGACCGCGACCACAATGACAAGGAGCGCGCAGCATGCAAGGCCTGATCATCAACAACCCACGCCTGGAGTTCCTGCGCCCGGCCCTGGAACGCTGGGTCGACTGCATCGACCGCTTCAACCAGTTCCAGGGCGACAGCGAGGCCCCCTACTGGCACGGCGCCGCAGCCAACACCGGGTTGCTCGCGGCAGCGGCCTGGCAGGCCGAGCTGGTGGCGCTGGAGCAGTACACCAGCAAGAAACAGCGTGACGAAGGCGAGCGCGAGGGACGCGGCGACCTGTTCATCGGCAATGCCGAGGACTCGATACACCTGCACGCCAGTCAACGCTGGCCACGCATCGCCCGGCTCGACCTGGCGGCGGCCTTGCAGGAAAGCGCCAACCAGGCCAAGGCGATCGCCTACGCCAGCCAGCTCAAGGCCGGGGCATTGTTCGTCACCCCATGGAAGGCCGCCCAGCACGCCAGCCCCGAAGAACTGCAGGACCTGGTCGACGACCTGCAAAAACACACCGCCTGCGCGATCGCCTGGTACTTCCCCTACGCCTACCGCAAGCTGCACAACGAGCTGGGGCAGTATTTCCCCGGCGTGGCACTGCTGCTCAAACAGGCCTGAGGACACACCTCGGCGAGTCGCTACGCCTCAGCGCTGGCCAATGCCGGCGGGAAGAACCGGTCCACCACCGCCTGGCTCCTGAAGCGCCCGCGGTAGGCCTCCTGGTTGAAAGGTTGGCCGGTCCGCAGGTCATGCACCAGCGCCGTACCAGGCTCGGCCACGCGGGCCAGCTGCACATGAATGAAGCGATAGCCCTCCCCGTATGCTTGCTGCAACCCCTCTATTCGAAAGTAATGTCCCGGCAGAAACAGGGTTTCCGCTTCCATCGGGTAAACAGAGAATGGGCTGATCGGTGTGCCGCCCTGATAACGCTGCGCCGGCAACTCGAAGATCACCGAGCTGTCATCGAACGCGCGTATCGCGCCATCATCCTCTGCGCCACTGCTGGTCGATGCGAACTCGCAGGCCTTGTAGGGGTTCTCGGTGAAAGAGCTCAGGTCGGTGTTGACCAGGATATCGCCCACTTGCAGGCGTCCCCTGCGATAACCTTCGCCACCGGTGCCCCGCGCGGCGTTACCACCGCGATACAGCGTGACGGCATTGTTCTTGGGCAACGTCTCCAAGGTGTCGGCAAGACGAATGATGTAGTCGTCCATGTCCGGGTGCGCGTAGATGCCGTGGCGGAACACATCGTTGATCTTCGAGGCCTCGTGGGTGTAATCCTCGATCAACGCGTTGGCAAACTGTCGCCCCTGGCGATAGGAGTACACCGGCTTGCCTGCGACCAGCACGCACGGCAGGCCACGGGTATCCAGGTCGTACACCTGGCCGGGCGGAATCTCGGCCACGCCCGCTTGGATCAGCACATCCTTCTGCCGCACGATGGCCTTGGTCGACAGCTTGGCGCTCTGCCACAGGTCGGTCCGGCTATAGGTATCCCAAAGCTCCGAGCGCAGGCTGGCTAGCTCCGCCTGTGCCGGAGGGGCCCCAGCCAGCAGCCGTGGCGGTTCCAACAGCTCCCATTCGCCCTCATCGCTCAGACGCACCGGGTGCAGCGCGGTGAACGCGAACGGGTTGTCCGGCGGCACGATCAGCCAGACAGACAACTCATGGCTATAGCGCACCCGATAGATCAAGCCGTTGAGGGTAATCCAGCAACTGCCATCATTGCCTACGCGCACGCCACGCAAACGGCCACTTTGCCCCAGCTCACTGGCCACCAGCGTGTTGGCCTCAAGCCCTTCGACCGGCAAGGTGGCGCTACGCACCCCAGCCCATTGCCCAAGTGACGCCCTGAGCTCGTGGGGCGGCGCGTCGTAAGCCAACGAGGCGAAGCTTGACGTGAAGCTGATGTCGACCATGTTCAAGGCCGTGTACAGGCTGTCGAGCATGGCGTCGCGCAGCGCACTGCGACGCGCCTGCTCGTCCACGGCATGGGCCGCGGCATCCACATCCAACCCCACCTTGCCTACCCCGGCACCCAGCAGCGTCAGGCTCATGGGCCAGCCCAAGGGAGCGAAACCACCGAATACCTTGAGAAAGGCCGACAGGTAACCCCGCCACATCGCCTTGCGCAGGTCGGCATTGCTCTGAATGACCTCGGCAGCCTGCTGCATCTCGAGCGAGGCCTGATCGGCCAGCACCTCGAACAACGGCTTGCCTGGCTCGCGCTTGAACAGCGTGAGCGCCGTCACGGCCATCTCGTCGGAACGACTGTCAGCAATGCCTTGCAGGTGCAGCTTGATCAGCCGCCTGCCGCTGTCATCGCGCGGATTGACGTGCGCGCCGTCGACAAATGCCTGCAGCGCCTGGGCCGATTGCAGGTGCCGACGCAGCCAGCGCGCCATGGCCAGTTCGCCATCGAAACCACGCACAGCCTCGTGCGACCACGGCATATACAGGACCACCCGCCCATCCGCGGCCGTCAGTCGGTACAAGCTACCGCGGTCGGCGTCACCAAAGACATAGCGGCTGACGGCCAACGGCGAAGCGGTCGCGTCCTGCTGCAACAGCGCCAGGGTCGGCAGTACCCCCGGGCCCAGGCCATCCGCCGCCACCGCCCGCAGACGCTGCCAGTCGAGCAGGCTGAGCTGGCCGTTGTCCAGGGCCTTGGCGGCCTGCCCAAGCAAGTTGATCTTGGTAATTACCCGGAAATCCCGCCCATGGACGGACCAGAAGCGCTCGATCGCAGCCCGGTAGACCTCGGCGAAATCCAACGCCCACAAATCCTTTTGCACCTCGCGCCCGAGCAAGCGCACTTCATTGCGCTCATCGAACCGGCCGACCCGCGCGCCCTGCCGATAGAAGCCTCCCACCTGGTCCAGCTGGTCAGGTACCTCCTGGAACTGCACATCGAAGCGCTCGATCACCAACTCGGCCAGGCCCATCGACTTGACCGGTGTTCCAGAATGCTTCCAGCCATTGAAGGTACGCGGGCTGCTGCTGCCGCTGTCGAACTGATGCCACCAGACAAAACGCGGGTCCATCGCCTTGCCGGTATGCTTGGCCAGAAGACGCGCCGCCTCCCGAGTTGCCAATACAGAGGGATCGGGATACTCGCGGATGATCTCGTCCACCAGGGCCGCCAGCGGTCGTGCTGCGTCCAGTGCGTCGAGGCTACGCTCGACCCGTTCCTTGATGGTGCTCATGAACCGCTCCAGAGATGTCGTTATGGGACAGACATCCTGACCGGCACAGCGCCGGGAGCAGCGGTAGAAGAATAGTGCGGGCGGCCTCGATCGAGGACCCACCCGCCTGATCAGGGATTCTGTGCCAAGTGACCCGGCGGCAACACGCGCTTGGCCTGCAGGTAGGCGCGCGACCAGTAGTTGCTGGACAGGTAGTCCAGGCGCACGGTGCCGCCGGTCGATGGCGCATGCACGAAGCGCCCCTCGCCCACGTAGATGCCGGCATGGCTGACCTGCGAACCGCCGCCGGTGGCGAAGAACACCAGGTCACCCGATTGCAGGGCGTTGATGTCCACGTTCGGCGCGCGCATCACGATCATGTCGCGGGTGGTGCGCGGCAGGCTGATACCGGCGGCGTCACGGTAGACATAGCCAATCAGGCCACTGCAATCGAAGCCAGAGTCCGGGGTGTTGCCGCCCCAGCGGTAGGGCGTGCCCACCAGGCCGATGGCGCGGAACAGCACATCGTCCGCAGCCGGCGAGGCGGCCGGCTGCTGATTGAAGGACACCGGGGGCTTGGTCGTCGGAGCAGGCGCCGGGGCACGGCTCGAACACGCGCCGAGCAGAGCCACGAGGGAAAGGAGTGCGAAGCGCGCCAACATCGCCATGAGGGTAACGTCCTGTCGAAGACCGTCCGGCCGCAGCCGAAGCCGAGTTGAGAAATTAGATTAGACGCTTTCTGTAAATGCGCACGGCGGCGAGCTTTTCAGCTACGCCGCCGTGCGAGGTTACAGCATTTTGATATCAAATCAATTGCGCGAGATCGTGGTCGGCGCCATGGCGAGCGCGCGCTTGGCCTCGATGAAGGTCTTGCTCCAGTAACGATCGCCCAGGCTGTCGATGCGCACGCCACCGCTGCGGCGGCTGCTGGAGTGGATGAACTGGTTGTCACCCAGGTAGATGCCGGCATGGCTGACACGACCGCGGCCGTTGGTGCTGAAGAACAGCAGGTCGCCGGGCTTGAGCTTGTTGCGGGCCACCTTGGGGGCGTCGACGTTGATCATTTCGCGGGTCGAACGCGGCAGGTTCATGCCCGCCTCTTCGCGGAACAGGTAACCAATGAAACCGCTGCAGTCGAAGCCGGACTTCTCGGAGGTGCCGCCAAAGCGGTAGCGGGTGCCGATCAGCGACATGCCGCGCTCAAGGATGCTGTCGGCCAGGACCGGCAGCTGGTAAGGCTTGCTGTTGCTGGAGAAGGCCTCGAGATCATCTTCGCTGGCCAGCTCTTGCTCGGTGAATACCGAAGAAGCCGACGCCTTGGCCTTGACCGATTGCTCGGCAGCCAGAGAATGATCCTGCGAGGGCGTGACCGGGCCGGTGGAGGCACAGCCGTAAAGAAGGGTGACAAGTGCAAGTGGCACGAGGGGTGCGAAGCGCTTCAGCATGGGCACGACCGTGTCTGTAGTCCTTTAGAAGGGGGAAACTATGCCTTCTATCGAACCCATTTGCAAATTTTATCGAAAAAGTTGTGACTTTTCCGTTTCGAGGCTCTGGCCCCGTGTTTTCAGGCCACTACCAGCCGAGGGTTTCCTTGAGGAAGGGTATCGTCAGCTTGCGTTGGGCCTGCAGCGACGCCTGGTCGAGACGTTCGAGCAGGTCGAACAGCGCGCTCATGCTGCGGGTGCCACGGGTGAGGATGAAGTGGCCGACCTCGTCGGTCAGGTGCAGGCCGCGGCGCGACGCGCGCAACTGCAGGGCGCGCAGCTTGTCTTCGTCGGACATGCCGCGCATCTGGAAGATCAGCGCCAGGGTCAGCCGCGACTTGAGGTCGGCAAGCTTGATCGGCAGCTCGCGCGGCGAGCTGGAGGCGGCCAGCAACAGGCGCCTGCCACTGTCGCGCAGGCGGTTGAACAGGTGGAACATGGCCTCTTCCCAATCCGCCTTGCCGGCAATCACGTGCAGGTCGTCGATGCACACCAGCTCGTATTGTTCCAGGTGGTCGAGCAGTTCGACGCCACGCTCGAGCAGTTGCGCCAGGGGCAGGTAGACGGCAGGTTCGCCCAGTTGCTGGAAACGGTGGGTGGCGGCTTGCAGCAGGTGGGTACGGCCAACACCCTGCTTGCCCCACAGGTAGATGAGGCTCTCGGTCCAGCCGGCGTCGGCTTCGCATAGCCGCTCGACGTAGCCCAATGCCGCGGCATTGGCGCCCGGATAGTAGTTGATGAAGGTGGCATCGTCGCGCAGACGCACACCCAGGGGCAACTGGATCGGTTTCATGCTGGCTGGCGGTCGCAGGGACCACAGGGGGCCTTTGGTGAACAGTGTTGCAAAGTCTATACCCGCAGCGCGGGCGGCACAATCGGCCAGGGAAATAGCACAAGGAAAATCAAGCAGTTGCACCATTTCAACCCGTGCGCAGGGCAAGCCCCACAACCACCTGCCCTGCACACCCACTGCAGGCGCCAGCTTGCCCCGCGATCGGTCACAGATCCGGATCGATCTCCCCGGCATACATGTCCGACTCCTTGTACAGGTCGTGCACATGCCGCAGCAGCACCATGATCACCGCCGCCACTGGCAGCGCCAGCAGCACGCCGGTAAAGCCGAACAACTCGCCACCGGCGAGAATCGCGAAGATCACCGCCACCGGGTGCAGGCCGATGCGATCCCCCACCAGCAACGGTGTCAGCACCATGCCCTCCAGGGCCTGGCCAACCATGAACACCGCGACGATGCCCAGCATCGGGTACAGCTCGCCGCCGAACTGGAACAACCCGGCGACCAGCGCCGCGCCAATACCGATGATGAAGCCCATGTACGGCACGATCGCCGCCAGCCCCGCCAGCATGCCGATCAACAGGCCCAGCTCCAGCCCCACCAGCATCAGCCCGGTGGAATAGATCACGCCCAACGCCAGCATCACCAGCAACTGCCCGCGCACGAAGGCGCCCAGCACTTCGTGGCACTCTCCGGCCAGCCCCACCACCTGCGGTTCGCGCTGGCGCGGCAGCAGGCTGCGCAGCTTGGCCATCATCAGGTCCCAGTCGCGCAACAGGTAGAAGCCCACCACCGGGATCAGCACCAGGTTGGCCAGCCAGCCGATCAGCGCCAGGCTCGAGGCGGTGGCCTGGGACAGCAGCACACCGACGATATCGGTGGTCTGGCCCATGTGCTCGGCGATGGCCGACTTGATCTTGTCGAACTTCCAGAAGCCATCGGCCAGGCCCAGGCGGCTTTGCACCCAGGGCAACGCCACATGCTGCAACCAGTCGAGCATCTGCGGCGCCAGTTCGTACAGGCGCACCAGCTGCTTGGCCAGCATCGGCACCAGCACCAGCAGCAATGCCAGGAAGATCAGGGTGAACAGGCTGAACACCACCACCACGCCCCAGGTGCGCGACAGCCCCAGGCGCTCCAGGCGGTCGACCAGCGGATCGGCCAGGTAAGCCAGCAGGATGCCGACCAAGAACGGCGACAGAATGTTGTGCAGAAAATACAGCAGCACGGCGATCAGCAGTGCCGCGCCGAGCCAGATCCAGCGACGCATGTCAGTCATTCGTGGTGCTCCTTACCAGCGAAAACGCAGGCCGTCGAACGGCGTTGGCGTGGCGGCTGGGGCAGCCGCACCGGGTTCACCCTGGGCAGCCGGCCCAGGCCCGGCTGGCTGCGGCTCGGCCGGCAGTTCCTGCAGCTTGGCCAGGCTCAATTGGGCGCGCAGTTGCTCGCGATTGGCCGTGACGCCGTAGGTCAGGGTCGCGCCATCGGCCATTTGCAAGCGCGCGCCGTACGGCTCGAGCACACGGCTCAGTTCGGCGTAGCGCTGCAGGCTCATGCCCTGCACCTGCAGCTGCAGATCGCCGCTGGCCCCTGGCCGGGTGACATAGCGCGGCGCCAGGCGATTGCTCACCGCCAGCAGCACCGCATCGGCCAGGGCCGCCTGGTCGACGCCCTCGGCGCTGCCCTGCTCGCGCTGGTCGCCCAGCCACAACTGCCACTTGCCCTGCCATTTGCCATCCGCCTCATGGGCATGCACGGCCAGCAGCGCATCGGCGCCATAGCGCTCGGATGCCTCGCGCAGCGGCGCCGGGTCGCTGCCGTCGATATGCTCGGCGTTGCCCACCAGTTGCTCTTGCAGGTCGGCCAGCGGCAGGCGCAGTGGCAGGCCACGGTGCTGGGCGGCGCGGCGCAACGGCTCGGCGGCAGCCTGGCCGTCGCCGACCAGGCTGCTGCCCTCGACACTGTCGTTGAGCCACCAACCGAGGATCGACGGCCGGTTGCTGCCCCACAGGGCCAGGCCTGCCTGGCGCAACGCGCGTTCACTGCTACCGGGGTCGAATTCGACCAGCACCGCCTCGGGCGGCCCGGCCTCGGTGCCGACCTGGTTGATGATCTGCTGCGGATCCTTGCGCAAGCTGGCCAGCGCCGCGTTCTGCGGTGCCTTGGGGTCGCCGGTCAGGCGCAGCACCAGGGTGTCCAGGGCCTTGGCGGTGGCTTGGGTGCGGGCCTCGACGCCTTGTCCGTCGAGGGGCTCGCGCACTTGGTACAGGCCAGAGACGGTTTCGGCCTGGGCCAAGGTACCGGCCAAGGCCAGGCAGGCGCCAGCGAGGTAGTTGAAAAGACGCATTGGGGATTCCTGTCCAGATAACCAAGGGGCGAGGCGCGCGAAGCTGTCGGCTGTGACCGCGCGGCGCGCACGAATACGCCCTCGCCATGCCTATACCTTATACAGGCACTGGCGCGGCAACCAGCCGCAGCGGGTGAAAGCGTTTTTTTACCCATATTTGCCGCCTGCCCGTCGGCCTGAGGATGGCCGCTTGGGGGCAACCCTGATAAAATCGCGCGCCTTCGCAGACCAGTGACGTACAGGCAGCCGCACGCGTTCCCGTCGGCCTTGGCCGTCATGGTCGTTTTCTAGAATCCCTCCCTCTTAAAGGCCTGGATCAATGAGCAAGCAACCCTCCCTGAGCTACAAAGACGCCGGTGTAGACATCGACGCCGGCGAAGCACTGGTCGAACGCATCAAGGGCGTCGCCAAGCGCACCGCACGTCCTGAAGTCATGGGTGGCCTGGGTGGCTTCGGCGCCCTCTGCGAGATCCCGGCCGGCTACAAGCAGCCGGTGCTGGTCTCCGGCACCGACGGCGTCGGCACCAAGCTGCGCCTGGCACTGAACCTGAACAAGCACGACAGCATCGGCCAGGACCTGGTCGCCATGTGCGTCAACGACCTGGTCGTCTGCGGCGCCGAGCCGCTGTTCTTCCTCGACTACTACGCCACCGGCAAGCTCAACGTCGATGTGGCCGCCACCGTGGTCACCGGCATCGGCGCCGGGTGCGAACTGGCCGGCTGCTCGCTGGTCGGTGGTGAAACCGCCGAGATGCCTGGCATGTACGAAGGCGAAGACTACGACCTGGCCGGCTTCTGCGTTGGCGTGGTGGAAAAGGCCGAGATCATCGACGGCTCGAAAGTGGTCGCGGGCGACGCCCTGATCGCCCTGCCCTCCTCCGGCCCGCACTCCAACGGCTACTCGCTGATCCGCAAGATCCTCGAAGTGTCCGCCACCGACATCGACAACACCCAGCTCGACGGCCAGCCCCTGGCCGACCTGCTGATGGCGCCGACCCGCATCTACGTAAAGCCCCTGCTGCAACTGATCAAGCAGACCGGCGCGGTCAAGGCCATGGCCCACATCACCGGCGGCGGCCTGCTGGACAACATCCCGCGCGTGCTGCCAAAAGGCGCCCAGGCGGTGGTCGACGTGGCCAGCTGGCAACGCCCGGCGGTATTCGACTTCCTCCAGGCCAAAGGCAACGTCGACGAGCATGAAATGCACCGCGTGCTGAACTGCGGCGTGGGCATGGTCATCTGCGTGGCCCAGGACCAGGTCGACAATGCCCTGAACGTCCTGCGCAGCGCCGGCGAGCAGCCATGGGTGATCGGCCGTATCGACGTGGCCGCCGAAGGCGCCGCCCAGGTCGAGCTGCAGAACCTCAAGGCACACTGATGCCCTGTCATGTAGTCGTGTTGCTGTCGGGTTCCGGCAGCAATCTGCAGGCGCTGATCGACAGCAACAACGGCAGTGACAGCCCGGCGCGCATCGGCGCGGTGATCTCGAACCGCGCCGATGCCTACGGCCTCGAGCGCGCCCGGGCAGCCGGCATCGAAACTGCGGTGCTGTCGCACAGCGGCTTCGAAGGTCGCGAGGCTTTCGACGCAGCGCTGATGGCGCTGATCGACGGCTTCAAGCCCGACCTGGTGGTGCTGGCCGGCTTCATGCGCATCTTGAGTGGCGATTTCGTGCGCCACTACCAAGGCCGTCTGCTGAACATCCATCCGTCACTGTTGCCCAAGTACAAAGGCCTGCACACGCACCAGCGCGCGCTGGAGGCTGGCGACGCCGAGCACGGCTGCAGCGTGCACTTCGTCACCGAGGAACTCGATGGCGGGCCCCTGGTCGTACAGGCTGTGGTCCCGGTTGCAACGGATGACACCCCGGAGTCACTCGCCCAGCGCGTGCACCGGCAGGAACACCTGATCTACCCGCTGGCGGTGCGCTGGTTTGCCGAAGGACGCTTGCGTCTGGGCGAACAGGGTGCATTACTGGATGGCCAGCCGCTGGCGGCCAGCGGTCACTTGATTCGATCCTAGGAGAATTTATGCGTCGTGCCCTGCTCTTGGCTCTCGCCGTGCTTGCCCTGCCGCTCCAGGCAGCTGATCTGAAGCCTTTCGCCGCCAGCTACACCGCCGACTGGAAACAGCTGCCCATGAGCGGCACCGCCGAGCGCAGCCTGGTCAAGAACGCCAACGGTACCTGGGACCTTAACTTCAAGGCCTCCATGATGATCGCCAGCCTGACTGAGCAAAGCACCCTGCGCATGGACAACGACACCCTGCTGCCGCAGAAGTACCACTTCGAGCGCGGCGGCCTGGGCAAGGCCAAGAAAGTCGACCTGACCTTCGACTGGACCGGCAAGAAAGTCACCGGCAGCGACCGTGGCGATGCTGTCAGCCTGCCGCTCAACCGTGGCGTGCTGGACAAGTCGTCGTACCAGTTGGCGCTGCAGCATGACGTGGCCGCCGGCAAGAAGAGCATGACCTACCAGGTGGTCGACGGTGACGAAATCGACACCTACGACTTCCGCGTGCTGGGTGCCGAGAAAGTCGCCACCAAGACCGGCCAGGTCGAGGCGATCAAGGTCGAGCGCGTGCGCGACCCGAGCCAGAGCAAGCGTATTACCGAGCTGTGGTTCGCCAAGGACTGGGACTACCTGCTGGTGCAACTGCGCCAGGTCGAGACCGACGGCAAGGAATACGTGATCGTGCTGCAGGATGGCACGGTGGACGGCAAGGCGGTCAAGGGTAACTGATACCGCTACCGGCAACGCCCCAAGCCCCGCCTTGTGCGGGGCTTTTTTGTGCCCGGGCTTCGGCGACCTCTGTAGGAGCGGCCTTGCGTCGCGAAAGGGGCGCGTAGCGGCCCCTGATTTCGAGCCAGCATCGAAATTGCCGGGGCTGCTGCGCAGCCCTTTCGCGACGCAAGGCCGCTCCTACAGGGGATGCCTCGCGCTTGATGAAATTTGTTTAATCGCCGTTTTATTTACTTAGCCTGCTAACAAACTCTATAAAGAGGGTGTGCGACACACTGTCGCAGCCAACTGAAGAAGTGGAGTTTAACGATGACAGTCCAAGTAACCGAACGCGACGAATCGAAAATGTCCCACGAAGGCCTGGCCGCCGGCGTGCGGATCTGGGATGTACACCAGCAAGGCCAACTGGTCGGCATGTTCCACGACGAACACCAGGCCCACCAGTACCGCCAGGAGCTGGAAGTGCTGGAGAACCAGCGATCCTCGCAGTGACACCCTCTTCAAAGAAAAAACCCCGCCTAGGCGGGGTTTTCCATGCTTACCACATCAGATCGTCAGGGATCTTGTAGGCCGCGTACGGGTCGTCCTCGTCCGCCTCCTCGACATGGCTGTTGAGCAGCAGGATGCGCTTGGGGTCACGCTCCTGGATCTTCACCGCCGCCTCGCGCGGGATCACTTCGTAGCCGCCGCCGTGGGCGACGATCGCCAGCGCGCCGTTGCTCAGCTTGCTGCGCATCAGGGCGTTGACGGCGATGCGCTTGACCTTCTTGTCGTCGACGAAGTTGTAGTAGTCCTCGGTGGTCAGCTTGGGCAGGCGGGTCGCCTCGATCAATTGCTTGACCTGCGCGGCGCGGGCCTTCTGCTCGGCCTTTTCCTGGACCTGGCGATTCAGCTCCTGGTCTTTCTTGGCCTTCTCGGCCTGGGCTTGCTTGGCCAGGCGCTGCTGGCTGTCGTCCACCTCGACCTGGCCCTTATGTTCCAGGCGTTTCTGTTTTTTCTCGGCCTTGTTGGCCTGGGAAACCTGTTTCTGGTTGACCAGACCGGCTTTGAGCAATTGGTCGCGAAGGGAAAGGCTCATCGTGTTCACTCACTTATGCATCAGCTCAGCCGCAGCTGGGCAGGTTCTTTTCCTGACGCTTGGCCTCGCCCCACAGGGCGTCCAGCTCGTCGAGGGTACGATCTTGGAGGGTCAGGCCCTGCTCGCGCAATGCCTGTTCGATAAATCGGAAACGCCGTTCGAACTTGCGGTTGGCGCGGCGCAAGGCGTTTTCCGGGTCGTGCGCGAGGTGACGGGCCAGGTTGACGGTGGCGAACAGCAAGTCGCCCAGCTCGTCTTCCAGCGCGTCGCTGTCGCCGTCGGCCATGGCCTGCAGCACCTCGTCGAGCTCCTCACGGACCTTGTCCAGCACCGGCAACGCCTCGGGCCAGTCGAAGCCGACCGTGGCGGCGCGTTTCTGCAGTTTGGCGGCGCGGGACAGGGCGGGCAAGGCCGCCGGCACGTCATCGAGCAGCGACAACTGCTCGGGCTCGCTCTTTTCGGCACGCTCCTCGGCCTTGATCGCCTCCCAGCGCGACTTGACCTGGGCCTCGCTCAGCGCCGGGGTGTCCAGTGGCGCATACAGCTCGCCAGTGGGGAATACATGGGGGTGGCGACGGATCAGCTTGCGGGTGATCGAATCGACCACGCCGTCGAACTCGAAGCGCCCTTCTTCACGGGCCAGCTGGCTGTAGTAGACCACCTGGAACAGCAGGTCGCCCAGTTCGCCCTGCAGGTGCTCGAAATCGCCGCGCTCGATGGTGTCGGCCACTTCATAGGCCTCTTCGATCGTGTGCGGGACGATGCTGGCGTAGTCCTGCTTGAGGTCCCAGGGGCAACCGTACTGCGGGTCACGCAGGCGGGCCATCAGATGCAGCAGGTCTTCAAGGGTGTAGGTCATGGGTTGTCCTTACCAGCCCCTCGGCAAGTCGCATCGGCGCACCGCCGCTCCCAGGATACAACAGCGTGGGAGCGGCGGTGCGCCGATGCGACTTGCCCCGCGAGGGCGGTATCAAGGGGTGCGATTACGCCGCGTCTCGATGATGTTGGGCAATTGCGAAATCCTCCCGAGCAAGCGCCCAAGGGCGTCCAGGCCGGGGATCTCGATGGTCAGCGACATCAGCGCGGTGTTGTCTTCCTTGTTCGAGCGGGTGTTGACCGCCAGCACGTTGATCTTTTCGTTGAGCAGCACCTGCGACACGTCGCGCAGCAGCCCCGGGCGGTCGTAGGCGCGGATGACGATATCCACCGGATAGGTCTGCACCGGGATCGGCCCCCAGCTCACCTGGATCATGCGCTCCGGCTCCTTGCCCGCCAGTTGCAGCACCGAGGCGCAGTCCTGGCGATGGATGCTCACCCCGCGGCCCTGGGTGATGTAGCCGACGATGGCATCGCCCGGCAGCGGCTGGCAGCAGCCCGCCATCTGCGTGAGCAGGTTGCCGACGCCCTGGATCTGGATGTCGCTGCGCTTGCCGGCGCGAATACCACGGGCCTGGCGCGGGATCAGCTCGACCGGCTCCAGGCGCTCGGGCTCGAGCAGCTGCTGGGCGGCGTTGACCATGTGCGCCAGGCGCAGGTCGCCGGCACCGAGGGCGGCGAACATGTCCTCGGCGGTCTTGACGTTGGCCTTCTCGGCCAGGCGCTCGAAGTCCACCTGGGGCAGGCCCAGGCGGCTCAGCTCGCGCTCGAGCAGGGTCTTGCCGGCGGCCACGTTCTGGTCGCGGGCCTGCAGCTTGAACCAGTGGACGATCTTGGCCCGGGCCCGCGAAGTGGTGACGTAGCCCAGGTTGGAGTTCAACCAGTCGCGGCTCGGGCTGCCGTGCTTGCTGGTGATGATCTCCACCTGCTCGCCGGTTTGCAGGCTGTAGTTCAGCGGCACGATGCGCCCGTTGATCTTGGCGCCACGGCAGTTGTGGCCGATCTCGGTGTGCACGCGGTAGGCGAAGTCCAGTGGCGTGGCGCCCTTGGGCAGGTCGATGGCGTGGCCGTCGGGGGTGAACACGTAGACCCGGTCCGGCTCGATATCGACGCGCAGCTGTTCGGCCAGCCCGCCGATATCGCCCAGCTCCTCGTGCCACTCCAGTACCTGGCGCAGCCAGGAGATCTTCTCTTCGTAGTGGTTGGAGCTTGGCTTGACGTCAGTGCCCTTGTAGCGCCAGTGCGCACACACGCCCAGCTCGGCTTCCTCGTGCATGGCGTGGGTGCGGATCTGCACTTCCAGCACCTTGCCTTCAGGGCCGATCACCGCGGTGTGCAGCGAGCGGTAGCCGTTCTCCTTGGGGTTGGCGATATAGTCGTCGAACTCCTTGGGGATGTGCCGCCACAGGGTATGGACGATGCCCAGCGCGGTGTAGCAGTCGCGCACCTCCGGCACCAGCACGCGCACTGCGCGCACGTCATAGATCTGGCTGAATTCCAGGCCCTTGCGCTGCATCTTGCGCCAGATCGAATAGATGTGTTTCGCCCGGCCACTGATATCGGCGTTGACCCCGGTGGCCAGCAATTCGTTCTGCAGCTGGTTCATCACGTCGCTGATGAACCGCTCGCGGTCCAGCCGGCGCTCGTGCAGCAGCTTGGCGATCTGCTTGTACTGGTCGGGTTCGAGGTAGCGGAACGAGAGGTCTTCCAGTTCCCACTTGATATGGCCGATGCCCAGGCGGTGGGCCAGCGGCGCATAGATGTCGAACACCTCGCGGGCCACCCGCAGGCGTTTCTCGTCATCGGCGGCCTTGACCGCGCGAATGGCGCAGGTGCGCTCTGCCAGCTTGATCAGCGCCACGCGCACGTCGTCGACCATGGCCACCAGCATCTTGCGCAGGTTTTCCACCTGCGCCTGGGAGCCGAGCACCAGCGACTGGCGCGGGCTGAGGCTGGCACTGATGGCGGCCATGCGCAGCACGCCGTCGATCAGCTTGGACACCACCGGGCCAAAGCGCTGGCCGACTTCGGCCAGGGTCACCTTGCCTTCGCGCACCGAGCGGTAGATCACCGCGGCGACCAGCGAATCCTGGTCGAGCTTGAGGTCGGCGAGAATTTCCGCGATCTCCAGCCCCGCCTGGAAACTGGACGTCCCGTCCGCCCAGGAATGCTTGGCCGGGTTGCCCTTCTTCTCGACTTCCTGGGCGAACTCGCAGGCCTCTTTGAGCGCCGGGCGATCGAGCTGCGAATCGACGCTCACCACATGATCGAGCCATGCTTCGAGATTGATACTGCCGTCGTTGTTGACCGGCTGGTGCACTCTCACCTGTACCATCTTTGCTTTACCTTTCCATACAGCGCGCCACGCGGACACGCTGACTATCACCTGTGCCGCGTTCGTTCCCTGAACACGACACCAAGGGGGCCAGTCGCGCTAGCCCGCTTCGAATAACGCCATGGCCTCGACATGTGCCGTCTGAGGAAACATGTCGAGAATCCCGGCCCTTTTTAACCGGTACCCCTGCCCCGCCAGCACCTGGGCGTCTCGCGCCAGGGTGGCCGGGTTGCACGATACATAGACCAGCCGCTGCGCACCCAACCGGGCGATGCCTTGCACCACCTCGAAAGCGCCGTCGCGCGGTGGATCCAAGAGTACCGCAGAAAAGCCTTCGGCGACCCATCCGGCGCCCGCCAAAGGCTGCGATAAATCGGCCTGAAAAAACCGTGCGTTATGCACATTGTTGTTGCGGGCATTGGCCTCGGCGCGCTCGACCATGGCCTGCACGCCTTCCACCGCCACCACCTCGCGCGCCTGGCGCGCCAGGGGCAAGGCGAAGTTGCCCAGGCCGCAGAACAGGTCCAGCACCCGCTCGTCGGCCTGCGGCGCCAGCCAGGCCAGGGCCTGCTGGATCATCAGGCTGTTCACCTGAGCGTTGACCTGGACGAAATCCCCTGGCCGCCAGGCCAGCTCCAGGCCCCAAGGCTCGAGGGCGAAGCCTAGCTGCGCCGCGGCGTCCACCGGGGTCGGCTGGCCTTCGCCCTGCAACCACAGCTGGGCGCCGGCTTCGGCACAGAATGCCGCAAGGCGCGCCAGGTCTTCAGCAGGCAACGCTGCCACGTGCCGCACCAGCAGCGCTTGCGCCGTGCCGCTGAACAGCTCCACATGCCCCAGCGCCTGCGGCTTGCTCAAGCTGCGCAGCACGGTGGGCAAGTGGCGGAAAATGGATTGCAAGGGTTGTACCAGCACCGGGCAGTCGTCGATGGCGACGATGTCCTGGCTGGCCTCGGCGCGAAAGCCCACGTCCAGATGGCGGACCTTGGCATCCCAGCGCACCGCCACCCGCGCCCGGCGCCGGTAGCCGAACTCCGGCCCGCTCAGGGGCACGGCCCAGGCGTCTGGCTGCAGGCCGGCAACCCGTTGCAACTGCTCGGCCAGCAGGCGCTGCTTGAGGGCCAGCTGGTCGGCATGGGGGACATGCTGCAGGTTGCAGCCGCCACAGCGGGCGTAATGCCGGCAGGGCGCCTCGCGCCGTTGCGCACTGGCCTGGAACACACGTTCCAGGCGCGCCTCGACCACCTTGCCGCGCGCCGCCAGCACGCGCGCCTCGACGTCCTCGCCATCCAGCGCGCCGCTGACGAACCAGGTGCGCCCTTCGACGAAGGCAATGCCCCGGCCATCGCCGGACACGCGCTCGATCAGCAGGCGCTGTTTCTTGCCCACGGGAACCTGTGGGGTACGGTTGCCGCCGGCCGGCTGGAAGCGCAGGCCGCCGTTGCTTTTCTTTCTGGACATCAGGTCGCGTCGAACAGGCCGGTGGACAGGTAACGGTCGCCACGATCGCAGATGATGGCGACCATCACCGCGTTCTCGACTTCCTGGGACAGGCGCAACATCGCCGCCACTGCACCGCCGGAGGACACACCGCAGAAAATGCCCTCTTCGCGGGCAAGGCGGCGCGTGGTGTCCTCGGCCTCCTGCTGGGACATGTCGACCACCCGGTCGACGCGGCTGGCATCGAAGATCTTCGGCAGGTACTCGTGGGGCCAGCGGCGGATGCCAGGAATGGCAGAGCCTTCCATTGGCTGCAAGCCAATGATCTGCACCGCCGGATTCTGCTCCTTGAGGTATTGCGAGCAGCCCATGATGGTGCCGGTGGTGCCCATGGAACTGACGAAATGGGTAATGCTGCCTTGGGTCTGCTGCCAGATTTCCGGGCCGGTGCTGTTGTAGTGGGCAATCGGGTTGTCGCCGTTGGCGAACTGGTCGAGCACCAGGCCGCGGCCTTCGGCCTGCAGCTTCTCGGCGAGGTCGCGCGCGCCCTCCATGCCCTCTTCCTTGGTCACCAGGATCAGCTCGGCGCCATAGGCGGTCATGGCCGCCTTGCGTTCGGCGGTGGAGTTGTCGGGCATGATCAGGATCATCTTGTAGCCTTTGATCGCCGCGGCCATGGCCAGGGCGATGCCGGTGTTGCCCGAGGTGGCTTCGATCAGCGTGTCGCCTGGCTTGATCTGCCCACGCAGTTCGGCGCGGGTGATCATCGACAACGCCGGACGGTCCTTGACCGAACCCGCCGGGTTGTTGCCTTCGAGCTTGAGCAGCAAGGTGTTGCTGGTGGCCCCGGCAATGCGCTGCAGGCGAACCAGAGGCGTTTGGCCGACGCAATCGGCGATGGTTGGGTACTGCAGGGTCATGGGCGTTTTCGCAATCCGGACGGCAGGGGCGACTATCATACCGGCAAACCCTGCGCGGCCATATCACGCAATCGTCGGACAGTATAACCGTCGGCTATAAGTCGAGGGTTGATCAACCCGTAGGCGCCAGCCTTGCTGGCGAACCAGGCGACACGCCCCCTGGCGCCGCCACCAGGCGCAGGCACACCCGCAGGCCCTGCGCGCCATTGACCGCCCACACCCGTCCGCCCTGACGCTCGATGGCACTGCGGGCAATGCTCAGCCCCAGGCCGAAGCCGCCATCCCCCGGCCGCGAGCCATCGAGCCGCGAAAACGGCGCGAAGATCCGCTCCAGGTCGGCCTCGGCCACACCACCGCCGTCGTCTTCCAGCTCGATATGCCAGTAATGGCCGTGGCGTCGCCCACTGAGCCTGACCACGCCCTGGGCCGGCGAATGGCGCACGGCATTGCGCAGCACGTTCTCCAGGGCCTGGGCCAAGTGGTTGAGATTGCCTTGCACCCAGCAATCGGCCGGCAGCTCGCAACGCAACCGCGCCGGGGCCCAGCCACTTTCATAGCAGGCGTTCTCGCTGAGCATGTCCCACAGCGCCTGCAGCTGGATCGGTTCGAGGTTCATCGGCGCCCGCTCGGCATCCTGCCAGGCCAGTTGCAGGGTGTCCTCGACCAATTGCTGCATGGCATCCACCTCACGGTGCAGGCGTTCGCGCAGGCGATGCAGGTCGGTCTCGCCATCGCAGGCCACTCGCAGGCGGCTGAGCGGGGTGCGCATTTCATGGGACAAGTCGCGCAGCAACTGCTGCTGCAAGGTCACGGTGCCCTGCAGGCGTTCGGCCATCTGGTCGAAGGCGCGGGCCAGTTCGCCCAGCTCGTCGCGCCGCTGGGTGGTGCGTGCGTCCAGGCGCGCGGCCAACTGGTCGGCGCGCCAGGCATTGGCCTGCTCGCGCAGCTGGTTCAGCGGCACGATCAGCATGCGGTACAGGCCCACGCACAGCAGCAAGGTGAACAGCCCGGGGATCACGCCGTTGGTGACCACCCGCCAGAACAAGCGGTACTGGCCGGGGTTGAAGCGCTCGGGCAACTCGATCACCAGCATGCCCTGCTCCGGCGCCTGGGGAAACGGCAGGCGCAACCAAGGTTGGCCGATGCTGCGCCGGCTCATGGGCCAGTCGACGCCGCGCAGGCGGGTCAGGCGCTGGGTCTGGCTGCTGCTCAGGTTGGCGCTGCCCAGGGGCTGCAGGTCGCCATCGAGCACTCCCACCCAGCCCTGCTCGCGCTCATGCATGCCGCTCAACCAGGCATCGACGCCGGCCTGCCCGCCGTTGCGCCAGGCCTGTTCGGCCTCTGCGGCGTAGCCGCGCAGCACCTGGCGAGCCGGCTCGGAGAGGAAGGCGTCCTGGGTTTCCATGTGCCGGCCCCAGCTGTAGCTCAGGCCAATCATCAGCAGGCAGAACCCCACCAGCAGCACAGCCAGTTTCCAGAACAGCGAATGACGATCGAGCATGCCTCAGTCTGCCTCGCCCGCACCGAACACATAGCCCCTGCCCCACACCGTGCGCACCTGGCGCTCGTGGTAGCCGATGGCCTTGAGCTTGCGGCGGATCTGGCTGACGTGCATGTCCAGGCTGCGGTCATGCCGCGAATAGCCACGCTGCAAGACCTGCTGGTAAAGGAAGGGTTTGCTCAGTACCTCGTCGCTACTGCGGTGCAAGGTATCGAGCAGACGGTACTCGCTGGGGGTGAGGCCGGCGCGCGTGCCGGCCAGGCTGACATCACACGCCTGTTCATCGAACTGCAACTGCCCGGCATCGGCCTCGCGCGGCGCCTGGGCCCGCCGCTCGAACGCCACCCGGCGCAGGATCGCCTCGATGCGCACGCGCAGCTCGGCGAAGCTGAACGGCTTGGGCAGGTAATCGTCGGCGCCGCGCTCGAAACCACTGATACGGTCGGCCTCGGCCCCCAGCGCCGACATCAGGATCACCGGCGTGGCGCTGTGCCGGCGCAGGCTGGCCAGGGCGTCGAGGCCGTTGAGCCCCGGTAGCAGGATATCCATCAGGACCAGGTCGAAAGCTTGCCGGGCAGCGACCTCCAGGCCCTCGAGGCCATTGCGGCACCAGGTGACATGGAAGCCGCCGCGCTGTAGTTCCTCGTGCAGGTAGGCGCCCAGCACGGGGTCGTCCTCGATGGCGAGGATATGAGTGGCGTGGATAGATACAGGATGCATTGGCAACTGCCATCAATTCTCAATTACGTGATTATTCGACAAGCACCAACGCCAGGCAACCTCAGTACGACCAGCGCCACGTAGGACGCATCCGGCGCACACGTGAGAAACAGGCCCGCACCGGGGCTTCTTGAAACAAAATCAAACACAAATGGGTGCATTGCCCCCCTACCCGGAGTAACGTTCGGCCTGAAGCGCAAACCGCGCCCTTAAGCACATGACAGGAGAGAGGTGTGCTCGACCGTTTGGGAATCCGCAGCCGCGTGTTGCTGCTGGCCTTGCTGCCCGCCAGCCTGATGGCCCTGGTGCTGGGCTGCTACTTCACCTGGCTGCAGCAGAGCGACCTGCGCACGCAGTTGCTGCAACGCGGCAAGATGATCGCCGAGCAACTGGCCCCGCTGGCGGCCCCGGCTCTGGCCCGCCAGGCCCCGGCGCAGCTGGAGCGCATCGCCGCCCAGGCCCTGGAGCAATCCGATGTGCGCGCGGTGGCCTTCCTCGCCGCCGACCGCACCCGCCTGGCCCACGCCGGCCCGAGCATGCTCAACCAGCCGCCCAGCGGTGGCACCGGCACGCAACTGCTGCAGCGCACCGGCAACGATGCCACCCGCTACCTGATGCCGGTGTTCGGCCATCACCGCGACCTGGCCACCGACGCCGTGCCCGCCGAGGCCGAACGGCTGCTGGGTTGGGTCGAGATCGAGCTGTCCCATGACGGCACCTTGCTGCGCGGCTACCGCAACCTGTTCACCAGCTTGCTGCTGATTCTCGCCTGCCTGAGCCTGACCGCCCTGCTCGCCCTGCGCATGAGCCGCACCATCAACAGCCCGATCAACCGCATCAAGCACGCGGTCAACCAGCTCAAGGACGGCCATCTCGACGAACGCCTGCCGGCCATGGGCAGCCATGAGCTGGACGAGCTGGCCAGCGGCATCAACCGCATGGCCGAAACCCTGCACAGCGCCCACGAAGAGCTGCAGCACAGCATCGACCAGGCCACCGAGGACGTGCGCCAGAACCTGGAAACCATCGAGATCCAGAACATTGAGCTGGACATGGCGCGCAAGGAAGCCCTGGAAGCCAGCCGCATCAAGTCGGAGTTCCTGGCCAACATGAGCCATGAAATCCGCACCCCGCTCAACGGCATCCTCGGCTTCACCCACCTGTTGCAGAAAAGCGAGCTGAGCCCGCGCCAGCTCGACTACCTGGGTACCATCGAAAAGTCCGCCGACAACCTGCTGGGGATCATCAACGAGATCCTCGACTTCTCCAAGATCGAGGCCGGCAAGCTGGTGCTCGACAGCATTCCGTTCAACCTGCGCGACCTGATCCAGGACACCCTGACCATCCTCGCCCCGGCCGCCCACGCCAAGCAGCTCGAACTGCTCAGCCTGGTGTACCGCGACACCCCGCTGTCGCTGGTCGGCGACCCGCTGCGGCTCAAGCAGATCCTCACCAACCTGGTGAGCAACGCCATCAAGTTCACCCGCGAAGGCACCATCGTCGTGCGCGCCATGCTCGACGACGAACAGGAAGACAGCGTGCAACTGCGCATCAGTGTGCAGGACACCGGCATCGGCCTGTCGCCGCAGGATGTGCGCACCCTGTTCCAGGCCTTCAGCCAGGCCGACAACTCGCTGTCGCGCCAACCCGGCGGCACCGGCCTGGGCCTGGTGATCTCCAAGCGCCTGATCGAACAGATGGGCGGTGAAATCGGTGTCGACAGCACCCCGGGCGAAGGCTCGCAGTTCTGGATCAGCCTCAACCTGCCCAAGGCCCACGACGACGGCGAGGAGCAACCGCTGCCGGCCCTGCTCGGTCGTCGCGTGGCCATCGTCGACAGCCACGACCTGGCCCGCCAGGCGCTGGAACACCAGCTCGAGGACTGCGGCCTGTCGGTGACCCTGTTCTCCTCCTGCGAGCAACTGTTGCAGGCGGTCCAGGCAGCCAACCAGGCCGGCAAGCCGTTCGACTTCGCCGTGCTCGGGGTCAACCTCGGCAGCCTCGGCCCGGAACAGCTCGGCCAGTACCTGCAGCAACTCGAAGGCCTGGGCTGCCAGTGCGTGGCACTGTGCCCGACCACCGAGCAGCCGCTCTACCTGCCGTACCTGCCCAATGCCCATGGCCAACTGCTGGCCAAGCCCACCTGTACCCGCAAGATCCGCCGACTGCTACTGGAGCTGGTACAACCGCGCCGCCCCTTGAGCGAACAACGGGTGAACACCGGGCAACGCATGCCGAAGATCCTCTGCGTCGACGACAACCCGGCCAACCTGCTGCTGGTACAGACCCTGCTCGAAGGCATGGGCGCCGAGGTGCTGGCGGTGGACAGCGGCTACACCGCGGTACAGGTGGTGCAGGACGAACCCTTCGACCTGGTGCTGATGGACGTGCAGATGCCCGGCATGGACGGACGCGCCTGCACCGAGCAGATTCGCCGCTGGGAAAGCAGCCAGAGCGGCCAGCCGCTGCCGATCGTCGCCCTGACCGCCCACGCCATGGCCAACGAGAAACGCGCCCTGCTGCACAGCGGCATGGACGACTACCTGACCAAGCCGATCAGCGAACGCCAGCTGGCCCAGGTGGTGATGAAATGGACCGGCCTGAGCCTCGGCGCGCCACCCCCGGAGCGCAGCCCTGAACGGCTGCCGGACAGCGGTGAACTGAAAGTGCTCGACCCGGAGGAAGGCCTGCGCCTGGCCGCCGGCAAGCCGGACCTGGCGGCAGACATGCTGGCCATGTTGCTGGCTTCGCTGGCGGCCGACCGCGAAGCCATCCAGGCCGCGCGCAATGCCGCCGATCGCACGGCGATCATCGAGCGCGTGCACCGCCTCAACGGCGCCTCGCGCTATTGCGGCGTACCACAGTTGCGCGCGGCCTGCCAGCGCAGCGAAACCTTGCTCAAGCAGGACAGCCCACAGGCCCAAGCGGCGCTCGACGATCTCGACCAGGCCATCGAGCGGCTGGCCGAACAAGCGCGCCAGCATGCCTGATCGCTGTCGCCTGGGTCTGTAGGCGCCGACAGGCGATGCGAATGCCCAATCAGGCAGCCTTCGCCAGCAAAGCTGGCTCCTGCACTGGTACGCCAACACTGTAGAGCCGCGCAGATCAATACCGAGCCGGCCCACTGGCCTAGACTGGCAACGGTCTCATGAAAGGAACCCAACCATGCGCGCCCTGTTGTTCAGCAGCCAGCACTACGACCAGGAAAGCTTCACCCGCGCCGCCCAGGGCAGCGCCCTGGAGCTGCACTACCAGGCAGCCCGCCTGACCCTCGACACCGCCGCGCTGGCCCAGGGTTTCGAGGTGGTCTGCGCCTTCATCAACGACGAACTCGACGCCCCGGTACTCGAGCGCCTGGCCGCCGGCGGCACGCGCCTGGTGGCGTTGCGCTCGGCCGGCTACAACCATGTCGACCTGGTCGCGGCGCAGCGCCTGAAACTGGCCGTGGTACGGGTGCCGGCCTACTCGCCGCACGCGGTCGCCGAGCACGCCGTGGCCCTGATCCTGGCCCTCAACCGACGCCTGCACCGGGCCTACAACCGCACCCGCGAAGGCGACTTCACCCTGCACGGGCTGACCGGCTTCGACCTGCATGGCAAGACCGTCGGGGTGGTCGGCACCGGCCAGATCGGCGCCGCCTTCGCCCGTATCATGGCTGGTTTCGGCTGCCAGCTGCTGGCCTACGACCCCTACCCCAACCCCGAACTGCTGGCACTCGGTGCCCGCTACCTGACGCTGCCCGAGTTGCTGCGCGAAGCGCGGATCATCAGCCTGCACTGCCCACTGACCGAGCACACCCGCCACCTGATCAACGCCCAGAGCCTGGCTCAGCTGCAACCCGGCGCCATGCTCATCAACACCGGTCGCGGCGCGCTGGTCGACACCCCGGCGCTGATCGACGCGCTCAAGCGCGGCCAACTCGGCTACCTGGGGCTGGATGTGTACGAAGAAGAGGCGCAGCTGTTTTTCGAGGACCGCTCCGACCAGCCGCTGCAGGACGACGTGCTAGCGCGGCTGTTGACCTTCCCCAACGTGATCGTCACCGCGCACCAGGCGTTCCTCACCCACGAGGCGCTGGATGCCATCGCCGCCACCACCCTGGACAACATCGCCCGCTGGGCGGCAGGCAATCCGCAGAATCTGGTCACGGGATGATGCTAGGATACGCGGCATTTCTGGAGGACCCATGGTCGAACACGATTTCCGCTACACCCTTTTCAACCCGCAACACACCCTGATCGAGTGCCGCGCCCTGGTACCGGGCCGCTACCAGGTTACCGGCAACGGCGGCTCGATCCAGAAGGGCGACGCCCTGCTGGTTTCGCTCAAAGGCAGCAAAACCCTCTGCATGCGCCTGACCGTGGACAGCGTGCGCCACCTGATCAACCCCACCGGGCAGTGGGTGGCCGTGGCCCAAGGGCCAGTGTTCAATGAGTTGGAAATCCACGAGTGGCAGGTCAAGTGCGATCGCTGCGACGCCGTGCTGGACTTCGAGTTCGCCGCCGAAGCCAAGCTCGGCAAGAAGGGCCACGCGCCGGCGGCCAGCGCCCGGATCCAGGAACTGGGCTGGACCAGCCTGGGCGACAAGCACCTGTGCCCACAGTGCCAGGAGCGCACCTGAGTGAAACAGCTACTGACCGCCGTGCTGATCGCCAGCGGCCTGCTGGGCTGTGCCGCGCAGCCGTCGAAACTGCAGCAGGAGCAAAGCTACCTGCTGGAGTGGATCGGCGAACGCCCGTTGATCGACTACAGCCATCTGACCCTGACCCTGGCCAGCGATGGCCGGGCCTATGGCAATGCCGGCTGCAACCACTGGTTCGCGCCCTACACGCTGGACGGCCAACGCATCAGCTTCGGCAAGGTCGGCAAGACCCGCAAGCTGTGCGCCCCGGCGCTGATGGACCAGGAAAAACGCTTCCTGCAGGCACTGGAGACGGTGCAGCGCTGGGATGTGTCGCCGATCGAGCAGATTCGCTTCTGGCCTGCCGAAGGCAAGCCGCTGCGGTTCTGGCCCGAGGAAGGCTGACAACCGCCGGGGCCGCGCCTACAGGTGAATGCGAAACCCTGTAGGAGCGGCCTTGTGTCGCGATAGGGCTGCAAAGCAGCCCCAAGATCGATCAGGCGCCGCCTTTCAACGCCTTGATCTTCGCCTGCAGCCCTTCTAGCGTCTGCTCCCCCATCAGCTGCTCGCGTACCTTGCCCTTGTCGTCGATGATGTAGGTCACCGGCAGCGCCTCGCTACGCGGCAGCTCGTAGCGCTCGGCCGGGTCCTGGGCCAGCACGGTGAAACCAATGCCCAGCGTATCGGCGGCGGCTTTCAGGTCCGGCCCCTGCAGGCCATCGAAGTTCACCCCCACCACGCGAATGCCCTGGGCATCCCACTGCTTGGCCGCAGCATTGAGCTCGGGGATTTCGGTACGACACGGGCCGCACCATTCGGCCCAGTAGTTGAGCACCAGCCAGTGCCCGTCGATCTGCTCGGCCTTTACCGTGTTGCCGTGCTGGTCCACGCCGTAGTCGGCACCGCAGCCGCCGAGCAGCAGGCTCGCGGTGATGGCCAGTGCAGCTGCCAAACGCCTTGCCATGGGTCAATCCTTCTCGAAGTTTTCAAGCATTGAAGTCGGTCGCTGCGGTTAGAATAGCCGCCACACCCTGCTGGATGCGACCCGTCATGACCGAACTGACCCTCTATCATAACCCGCGCTGCTCGAAATCCCGCGGCGCCCTGGAGCTGCTCGAGGCACGCGGCCTGGCGCCGACCATCGTGCGCTACCTCGAGACCCCGCCGGATGCCGCTACCCTCAAGCGCCTGCTCGGCCAGCTGGGCATCGCCCCGCGCCAGTTGCTGCGCAGCGGCGAGGATGAATACAAGGCCCTCGACCTGGCCAACCCGGCCCTGAGCGACGCCCAGTTGATCGACGCCATGGTCCAGCACCCCAAGCTGATCGAACGGCCAATCCTGGTCGTCGGCGACAAGGCGGTGATCGGCCGGCCACCGGAGAAAGTGCTGGAGATCCTGCCGTGAGCGAGCCCTACATCCTGGTGCTGTATTACAGCCGCCATGGCTCGACCAGCGAGATGGCCCGGCACATCGCCCGTGGCGTCGAGATGGCTGGCCTGGAAGCACGCCTGCGCACCGTGCCGGCGATTTCCACCGAGTGCGAAGCCGTAGCCCCGGACATTCCGGCCAGCGGCGCGCTGTACGCCACCCTCGACGACCTGCGCCACTGCGCGGGCCTGGCCCTGGGCAGCCCGACCCGCTTCGGCAACATGGCCGCACCGCTCAAGTACTTCCTCGACGGCACCAGCAGCCTGTGGCTGGGCGGCGAGCTGGTGGGCAAGCCGGCGGCAGTGTTCACCTCCACCGCCAGCCTGCACGGCGGCCAGGAAACCACCCTGCTGTCGATGCTGCTGCCATTGCTGCACCACGGCATGCTGGTCACCGGCCTGCCCTACAGCGAATCGGCGCTGCTCGAGACCAGCGGCGGCGGCACCCCCTATGGCGCCAGCCACCATGCCGGCGCCGACGGCAAGCGTGAGCTGGACCCACACGAGATCACCCTGTGCCGCGCCCTTGGCCAACGCCTGGCGAATACCGCCAAGGCCCTGGGTGGCCAGCGTGGCTAGAAAACCCAAGATCCTGCCGCCACTGGACTGGCTAGCCCCGCGGGTGCGGGTCGCCCGCGCCCTGAGCCTGGCCTGCTTTTTTGGCCTGATCGCCCTGCTGGTGGTGAACAACCTGTGGTTCGCCAACCTGCACGGGGCGCGGGTCGAGGTAATCCTGGCCATCGAGCTGATCCCCCTGTTGCTGCTGCTGCCGGGCATGCTCATGGGCAGCGCCCGGGCGCATGCCTGGACCTGCTTCGTGGTCAACATCTACTTCATCAAGGGCGTGCTGGCGGCGTTCGATCCGGCGCGGGCGCTGTTCGGCTGGGTCGAGGTGCTGGTGAGCCTGGGGTTGTTCGTGGCCGGGCTTTTGTATGTGCGCTGGAAGTTTCAGTTCGAGCGGCGCATGGCCGGCGAAGGGAGCTGATTCCGGGGCGGCTTTGCAGCCCATCGCGACACAAGGCCGCTCCTACAGGGGAACGCATCATCCTGTAGGAGCGGCCTTGTGTCGCGCTAGGGCCGCACAGCGGCCCCAGCGATCTCAGTGGTTGACGGTATGCGCCAGCATCACCGACAACTGGCACAGCGGCCGGCCGCTCTCTGCCTGCCACTGATTGAACGCCTGCTGCACCAGCGCCAGGTCGCGCTGGCTGGTCGGCGCCTTGTCGATCACTTTTTGCGCGATCAACGCCGCCGCCATGTCATCGGTGGGGATGAAGGTATCCTTGCCAACCATGCGCAGGAAGCGCGGCGCCGACAACCCGCCGAGCTGGTTGCCGTGCTTGGCCAGGTACTTCCACAGCCCGACGATGTCGGTCTCGGGCCAGTCGGCGATGAACGCGCCGAAGCTGCCCTTCTCCTTCGCCACGTCGAGGATCATCTGCGCATTGCGCGGTACGCTCTTGAGCTTGCCCAGATGGCGGATGATGCGCTCGTCCTGCATCAACCGCTCCAGGTGCTCGGCGCCCATCAACACCACTTTCTGCGGGTCGAAGCCAAAGAACACCTGCTCGAAGGCCGGCCACTTGGCATCCACCAGGCTGTGCTTGAGCCCGGCGCGGAACACGCGCAGGGCCAGGGTCGACAGGTAGCGGTCGTCGGCGATGTCGCGCAGCTGCGCCGCGGTGCGCGGCTGCGGCAGGAAGGCCTCCAGTGCCTGGGCCGAGCCGAAGCGGTTCAGGCAGTATGCATGCAGCCACTGGTAGTCGCGCATGGGCTCAGAGGTTCACCACGTCAAGGAAGCGCGGGGTGGCGCTCTCGTCGATCTTCAGGCTGGTGAAGTCGAACAGGTTGCGGTCGGCCAACTGCGACGGCGCCACGTTCTGCATCGCGCGGAAGATGCTCTCGGTACGGCCCGGGTGCTTGCGCTCCCACTCCACCAGCATGTCCTTGACCACCTGGCGCTGCAGGTTTTCCTGCGAACCGCACAGGTTGCACGGGATGATCGGGAACTCCTTCATGTCCGAATAGGCCTGGATGTCCTTCTCGCTGCAGTAGGCCAGCGGGCGGATCACCACGTTGCGGCCATCGTCGGCGCGCAGCTTCGGCGGCATGCCCTTGAGCGCACCGTTGAAGAACATGTTGAGGAAGAAGGTCTCGACGATGTCGTCGCGGTGGTGCCCCAGGGCCATCTTGGTCGCGCCGATCTCGTCGGCGAAGGTGTACAGAGTGCCGCGGCGCAGGCGCGAGCACAGCGAGCAGGTGGTCTTGCCCTCGGGTACCAGCTCCTTGACCACCGAGTAGGTGTCCTTCTCGACGATGTGGTACTCGACGCCCAGTTCCTTCAGGTAGGCCGGCAGCACGTGCTCGGGGAAGCCCGGCTGCTTCTGGTCCATGTTCACCGCGACGATGTCGAACTTGATCGGCGCCACCTTCTGCAGGTGCAACAGAACGTCGAGCATGGTGTAGCTGTCCTTGCCGCCGGACAGGCAGACCATGACCTTGTCGCCATCCTCGATCATGTTGTAGTCGGTGATGGCTTCGCCAGCGAGACGACGCAGGCGTTTTTGCAGTTTGTTCTGGTTGACCGAGAGGGTGCCCATAGCGCTTGAATCCGCGAGGTGTGACAAAAGGCGGCTATTTTACGCACAAACCGGGCGGGGCAGTAGGCCAATCCGATAAAGACTTCAAGGGAATCAGCACCGGGCCTGACAGCGCAATTTGCTCTAAAAAGCCGGTTTTATGCGGGGAACGGCTTCCTATACTGCGACATAAGGCCACATTACCGCTTGCATCGGTGTTCGGCCTCGGGCCGCAGGCGCTCCATCTGGGGGGCGTTTGGCAACCAATAGGAGTGACCGGCATGATTCATCACGTTGTGGGGCTGTTTACCCATCCCGACCAGGAGTGGCGGGAAATCCGTGGCGAAGAAGAAAGCATCAGCCACATGTACCTGACGCACACCCTGATCCTCGCGGCGATTCCCGCCGTCTCGGCATTCATCGGCACCACCCAGGTCGGCTGGGTGATCGGTGACCGGCCGGCGGTGATGCTGACCATGGAAAGCGCGATCTGGATGAGCATCATGTCGTACCTGGCGATGCTCGCCGGGGTGGCGGTGATGGGCGCCTTCATCCACTGGATGGCACGCACCTACGACGCCAACCCGAGCATGGCGCAATGCATCGCCTTCGCTACCTACACCGCCACCCCACTGTTCATCGGCGGCCTCGCGGCGCTGTACCCGCACCTGTGGCTGGGCATGCTGATCGGCACCGCGGCGATCTGCTACACCGTGTACCTGCTGTATGTCGGCTTGCCGACCTTCATGAACATTCCGTCCGACGAAGGCTTCCTGTTCTCCAGCTCCGTGCTGGCGGTAGGCCTGGTGGTACTGGTGGCGATCATGGCCGCCACCGTGATCATCTGGGGCCTGGGCGTGGGGCCTGTGTACACCAACTAGATCGAACCAACACTGGGGCATCAGCCGAGGCCGCCGCAAGGCGGCCTCGTTTCGTGTTGACCAGCGGTTCGGCGCCTGGGCCGCGCTTGCGGCATAATGCCCGGTCAGGAGAATTGCCCCGCCATGCCCGAGCTGCTCAAACAACGCGTCGAAACCTGTTACCAGCAAGCCGAAGCCTTCTTCAAACGCCCCTTCCCGCGCCCACAGGTGAGCTTCAAGCTGCGCGGGCAAAAAGCCGGCGTCGCCCACCTGCACGAGAACCTGCTGCGCTTCAACCTGCAGCTGTACCGCGAGAACCAGGACGACTTCCTGCGTCAGACCGTGGCCCACGAAGTGGCCCACCTGGTTGCCCACCAGCTGTTTGGCGAGCGTATCCAGGCCCATGGCGAGGAATGGCAATTGATCATGCGCGGGGTGTACGAGCTGCCGCCGAACCGTTGCCACAACTACGAAGTGCAGCGGCGCGTGGCCACGCGCTACATCTACCGGTGCCCGTGCCCGCAAAGCGATTTCCCGTTCACCGCCCAGCGGCACAAGCTGGTGCGCCAGGGGCGACGCTACCTGTGCCGGCGGTGTCGGGAGATTTTGGTGTACAGCGGCCAGACCCGCGTCGAGTAGAGGCCGGTTGCCCCCCCTGTAGGAGCGGCCTTGTGTCGCGAAAGGGCCGCAAAGCGGCCCCAGGATCTCGGCGTTGATGCAAGGAGCGCCGGGGCCGCTGCGCGGCCCTTTCGCGACACAAGGCCGCTCCTACAGGGGTAGGCGTATCCCCTAGACGCAAAAAAGGCGACCCGAAGGTCGCCTCTTGGCCTTTCACACGTCGCTCAACGCGCCGGGCCTTCCGCGACGCCCAGGTCGTCGGTCGGACGGGTGTCGATCAACGGCGCGCCACCGGAGGCCAGTTCGGCCTGCAGGGTGTCGGTGTCCAGTTCCTTGACCCACTTGGCCACGACCACGGTGGCCACGGCGTTGCCGATCAGGTTGGTCAGGGCGCGGGCTTCGGACATGAAGCGATCGATACCCAGGATCAGCGCCAGGCCGGCGACCGGCAGGTGGCCAACCGCCGACAGGGTCGCGGCGAGGACGATGAAGCCCGAGCCGGTAACGCCCGCAGCCCCCTTGGACGCGACCAGCAGCACCAGCAGCAGGGTGATCTGGTGGGTGATGTCCATGGTGGTGTCGGTGGCCTGGGCGATGAACACCGCGGCCATGGTCAGGTAGATCGAAGTACCGTCGAGGTTGAACGAGTAACCGGTAGGGATCACCAGGCCGACCACGGATTTCTTCGCGCCCAGGCGCTCCATCTTGGCCAGCATGCGTGGCAGGGCCGACTCCGAGGACGAGGTGCCCAGCACGATCAGCAGTTCTTCACGGATATAGCGGATCAGCTTGAGCACGCTGAAGCCATGGGCGCGGCAGATACCGCCCAGCACCACCAGGATGAACAGCAGGCAGGTGATGTAGAAGCAGGCCATCAGGTAGCCCAGCTGCACCAGCGAGCCCACGCCGTACTGGCCGATGGTGAAGGCCATGGCACCGAAGGCACCGACCGGGGCCAGCTTCATGATCATGTTGATGATGTTGAACATGACATGGGCGAAGCGGTCGATCATGTCCAGCACCGGCTTGCCGTAGCTGCCCAGGCGGTGCAAGGCGAAGCCGAACAGCACCGAGAACATCAGCACTTGCAGGATGTCGCCGTTGGCGAAGGCGCCGACCACGGTGTTGGGGATGATGTTGAGCAGGAAGCCGACGGTGGTCTGCTGCGCGCCGGCGGCGGCGTAGGCGGCCACGCTGCTGGCGTTCAGGGTGCTGACATCGACGTGCATGCCGGCGCCAGGCTGGACCACGTTGACCACGACCAGGCCGATGATCAGGGCGATGGTGGAGACGATTTCGAAGTACAGCAACGCGTAACCGCCGGTCTTGCCGACCGACTTCATGCTCTGCATGCCAGCGATGCCGCTGACCACGGTGCAGAAGATGATCGGGGCGATGACCATCTTGATCAGTTTGACGAAGCCGTCACCCAGCGGTTTGAGGGCAACCCCGGTTTCCGGGTAGTAGTGGCCGAGCAGGATACCGATGGTGATGGCGACGATCACCTGGACATACAGCGATTTGTACAGCGGCTGACGAGTCGTCATGGCTAGATTTTCCTCAAGTGGGCCGGCGCATCCTTCCCAGGATGTCGGGGCACCTGAATCGCGAACCCTCCTGCACCCGGAGGGATTTGTCGTTGTGTTTGAGCGCCTGGGCAGGCGTCTGCCAGGTGAATAGCAAGGGCGATGCCAAAATGCCCGCTCGCGGTGCATAGCCCATGATTACAGGGTGTGAGTGCCCCGGGACGGAGCGAAAAAGCCGATAGGGAATGGCGGATTCCCGCCTGATGGCGGAAATCGTACAGGGACATTGGCGGTTTTCCGCCCGCACACGCTCTCTGGGAAGCCGCGTGCGGGCGCACAGCGTCGGCCCGCTTCGCCAGCACGCGGGCGCCTACAAGGTGTCAATCCAGGCGGAACAGGATACGAAACGCAGCCCCGCCCAGCTCGGAATCGCCCAGGCTCAACTCAGCGTCATAGCTGTCGATGATGTCCTTGACCACCGCCAGGCCGATCCCCTGCCCCGGGTGCTGGCGGTCCAGCCGCTCGCCGCGTTCGAGAATGCGCTCGCGCTGGTCGGGCGGCACGCCCGGGCCATCGTCCTCGATCCACAGCGCCAATTGCCCCGGCGCCTCATGCAGGCGCACCCGCACCTGCCCCAGGCACAGCCGGTAGGCGTTCTCCAGCAAGTTGCCGAGCAGCTCGAGCAAGGCGCCCTGCTCCATCGGCACCCGTGCCTGATCCGCGACCTCGAGGCTGACCAGCACCTGCTTGTCGCGGTACACCTTGGCCAAGGTGCTGCACAGGCTGTCGAGCAGTGGCTTGAGCTCGACCTGGTGGCGCACCAGGCCGCTCTTGCGCAGGCTGGCGCGCTGCAATTGGTAGTCGATCTGCTGGCTCATGCGCTCGATCTGGCTCTGCAACACCCGCGCCTGTTCGCGGTCACCGTGCTCCAGGCTCTCGCCCACGCCCTGCAACACGGCCAGCGGGGTCTTCAAGCTGTGGGCCAGGTCGTCGAGCGAGTCGCGGTAACGCTGGCGCTGCTCGCGCTCGCTGTGCAGCAGGCGGTTGAGCGAGCCGGTCAGGCGCAGCAACTCGCGCGGGTGTTCGCGGCTCAGGCCGTCGCGGGCGCCGCTTTCCACCTCGTCCAGCTCGGAACTGAGCCGGCGCAGCGAGCGCAAGCCCCAGGTCAGGCCGGCCCACAGCAGCACCATCAGCGCCAGCAACGCCGCGCCAAAGCCAAAGTAGAGCTTTTCGCGCAAGCCATTGAGGGTGTCCTGGTACTCGCGCAGCGGCTGCAGGGCAACGATGCTGAACGCCGCGCTCTTGCCGCCCAGCAGCTTGACCTCGACATCATAGACGAAGAACTCCTCGCCATCGTCCTGGTGGATGCGCGCGAACTCGTTGCCGCGCCCGTCGTAGCGCGGGTGGTAGTTGATATTGCGGTTGCGCGTGGCCCGCGACTGCCACACCAAGGTGCCCTGGCGGTCGAAGATGTAGCCGAGCAGGCCGGTGTAGGGCAGGTTGTAGCGCTCGTCCGGCAGCAGCGCCGGCATCTGCAACTGGCCGTGCTCGATGCGCGCGGCGGAGATCAAGGTGGTCACGTCCGAGGCCAGGCGCTGCTCGATCGACTCCTGCAACGCCAGGCTGAAGGCCTTCTGCAACGCTGGCAGCAGCGCCAGCATGAACAACAGCGCCAGCAGCGCCGCCGCCAGCATCAGGCGCAGCCGCAGCGAGCGGATCATCGGCAGCGCTCGGTGAACAAGTAGCCCAGGCCACGCACGGTGTCGATCGGCTTGAAGCCGTTGGCGCCCTCGAGCTTGCGCCGCAGGCGTCCGACCAGCACCTCGATGACGTTGGGGTCGCGCTCCTCGTCGTCCGGGTACAGTTGCTCCATCAGGCGGTCCTTGGCCACCACTTGCTGGTGATGCCGCATGAGGTATTCGAGAATGCGGTATTCGTAGGCGGTCAGCGCCAGTGGTTGCTCGTCCAGCGTCGCCTGCTTGCGGTTGAGGTCGAGCATCAGCGGGCCGGCGGCGATGGTCGACTGGGTAAAACCGCTGGAACGGCGCAGCAAGGCGTTCAGGCGCGCCTCCAGCTCCTCGAACTGAAACGGCTTGACCACGTAGTCGTCGGCGCCGGCGGCCAGGCCTTCGACCTTGTCCTGCCAGTTGCCGCGGGCGGTGAGGATCAGGATGGGGAAGGTCTGGCCGAGGCTGCGCAACTGGCGAATCAGGTCCAGGCCGCTCATGCCCGGCAGGCCCAGGTCGATCACCGCCAGGTCGTGGTTGTACTGTTCGGCCTGGTACAAGGCTTCTTCGGCATTGGCCACCGCCTGGACCACATGGCCGCCTTCGCCGAGGCGGGTGAACAGGTGATGCCGCAGCAGCGCCTCATCCTCGACCACCAGCAATTTCATGCAGATCTCCTTAACGTGGATACGCCTGTTCGATTGTAAGCGCGGGGCAAGCCCGCTCCCACGGCGATACGTGGGAGCGGGCTTGCCCCGCGCTGAAGCCAGTACAGGATAACAGCGGCCTCAGAACTTGTAGGTAGCCGCCAGGTAGGTCTGCGCGCTGCTTTTCAGGCGCAGGGTACCGTCCTTGGGCCCCCCATGGGCACCGATCTCGGTGGCGGCGTTGCTGCGCAGGTAACGGTAGCCCAGCTCCACCGCGGTATTGTCGGTGACTTCCTGGATCACCCCGGCCTGCAGGCCCACGGCGTAGCCGTAGTCGGTGTCGCGACGAGCGCCTGGCGAGTCCTGGGTCAGCTTGGTCACGCCCAGGCTGCCACCGCCGAACAGTTTGGTGGTATCGCCCACCGGCAGGAACAGGTCGTAGCTGCCGAGCAGGTTTTCCTGGCGCAGCTTGACGCCGCCGTGGTCACCCGAGACGTTGTCGTAGGTCAGGTAGTAGCGGCCCTGGTCGTTGATCTTGCCCAGGCGCGCGCCCCAGGTGCCGTCCTTGCCGATGATGCCGTCGGCGTTCAGGCCATCGGTGTTGCTCTGCAGCATGCCGGACTTGCGCACTTTGTCGCTGGTCTGGCCGTAGGTCAGGCTGGCGAAGTTATCGTCGGCCTGGGCGGCGGTGGTGAGGCCGGCGGCGCAAACCGCCATGGCGGCGATCAGGGTGTTGAGCGTTTTCATGGTTGGGTACTCCGGTTGGATGCGTTGTTTCTGTCTGGGGACTAGAGTAGGGAGGTCGCCCTGAACCCTGGCTGAACCCGGCCTGAACCCAGGCTGAACGAATCGAACGAGGAACCTGACCATGCGTACCCTGCTTGCCCTGGCGCTGCTGTGCAGCGCCGCCCTCGCCCAGGCGGCGGTGCAGACCCGCGAGATCCCCTACCAGGACCATGACGGCAATCGCCTGGTCGGCTACTACGCCTACGACGACGCCCTCGAGGGCAAACGCCCGGGGGTGGTGGTGGTGCATGAGTGGTGGGGCCTGAACGACTACGCCAAGCGCCGCGCCCGCGACCTCGCGGCGCTGGGCTATAACGCCCTGGCCATCGACATGTACGGCGACGGCAAGCACACCGAGCACCCCGCCGACGCCCAGGCGTTCATGGCCGCGGCGATGAAGAACCCGAAAGCGGCGGCGCGGCGCTTCGATGCCGGGCTGGAGCTGCTGAAGATCCAGCCCAACACCAACAAGCACCAGCTGGCAGCCATCGGCTACTGCTTCGGCGGCAAGGTGGTGCTCGATGCCGCGCGCCGGGGCGAGAAGCTCGATGCCGTGGTGAGTTTCCATGGCGCGCTGGTGACCCAGACCCCAGCCAAGCCTGGGGTGATTCGCGCCAAGATCCTGGTGGAGCATGGCGAGGCCGACAGCATGGTCACCCCGGAGCAGGTGGCGGCGTTCAAGAAGGAAATGCACGATGCCGGGGCCGACATGAAGTTCGTCGGCATCCCTGGGGCCAAGCATGGGTTCACCAACCCGGATGCCGATCGGTTGAGCCATGGTGGGCATGGCGGGCCGGATATCGGCTATGACAAGGCGGCTGATGAGCGTTCGTGGAAGGATATGCAGGCGTTCTTGAAGACCGCGTTTGACTGAAGATTTTGGGGCTGCTGTGCAGCCCTTTCGCGACACAAGGCCGCTCCTACAGGGATATGCGCTCTCCTGTAGGAGCGGCCTTGCGTCGCGAAAGGGCCGCAAAGCGACCCCAAAATCTGTACTCCACCACCCGCCAACAGGCTGGCACAATACTCGCCATGAACAGACTCCCCACCTGCTGCGCCCCGCTCCAGCACCACTGGCCCCTGCCCCACCCGGTCCCTGGCGCGGTGCTGGTCAGCTGCGCCTTCGACCCAGCCCTGCTGGCAGCCGACGATTTCCAGCGCGCCGGCGTCGTACAAACCGCCAATCTGCAACGCTCGGTGGCCAAGCGCCAGGCCGAATACCTGGCCGGCCGGGTATGCGCCCGCGAGGCGCTGCGGCGGCTGGATGGCCGTGACTATGTGCCAGCCACCCACGAAGACCGCTCGCCCATCTGGCCGACGGGCATCCATGGGTCGATCACCCATGGCCAGGGCTGGGCGGCAGCCGTTGTGACAGCCCAAGGCACAGGGCTGGGGCTGGACCAGGAAACCCTGCTGAGCGAAGAGCGCGCCGCACGCCTGGCCGCAGAGATCCTCACCCCCGCCGAGCTCGAACGCCTGGATCGCGGCCAGCAGGCATTGGCCGTGACCCTGACCTTCTCGCTCAAGGAAAGCCTGTTCAAGGCGCTGTACCCCATCACCGGCCAGCGTTTCTATTTCGAGCATGCCGAACTACTGGAATGGTCCGCCGACGGCCACGCCCGCCTGCGCCTGCTCACCGACCTGTCGGCCGAGTGGCGCCACGGCGTCGAGCTGGGCGGCCAGTTCTGCCTGCAGGACGGTCATCTGCTGAGCCTGGTCAGCGTTTAATCGCGTGGCTGCTCCCGCGGCCAGCTCAGGCTGAAACACGCCCCGCCCAACTGCTCGCTGCGCCCGACCAGCGCCCGGCCACCGTGCCAGTAGATGATCCGCCGCACGATCGACAGGCCCAACCCATGCCCGCCCGAGGCGCGGGTGCGGCTGTCGTCCAGCCGGGTGAAGGGGGTGAAGATGCGGTCCCACACCCCTTCTGGAATACCCGGGCCGTCGTCCTCGACATCGATCCGGCAACGCTCCTGCCCCAGCTGGTAGCTCAGGCGCACCTCGCCCTCGGCATGGCGCATGGCGTTGCGCACCAGGTTCTGCAGGGCCCGGTGCAGGTAGCGCGGCTCGGCCTCGACCCAGGCGCCGCCGCCGTCCAGGCCGTGGCATTGGCCACGCAGCACGCGCACCTCGGCGCGCAGCGGCGCCAGTTCGTCGATTACCCGCGCCAGCAAGGCGTCCAGGTCCACCGCCTGGAAACTCAGCGCCGGCGCGCCCTGCTCCAGGCGCGCGTAGGTCAGCATCTCGTCGACCAGCTTGTCCAGGTCCTGGATGTCGCCGTCCATGCCGGCCAGGTGCTTGGCCCGGGCCTGCTCGGTGCTGGCGCTCTCGATCATCTCCAGGCCGAAGCGCAGCCGCGCCACCGGTGTGCGCAGCTCGTGGGACACCGCCCGCACCAGCTCGCGCTGCATGGTCAGCGAGCGCTGCAGGTGCTCGGCCATGCCGTTGAAGGCCTCGGCCAGGCGCCCCACCGAGTCGGCATCGCCGGCCGGCACGCGGGTGTCCAGGCTGCCTTGGGCGATGCGCGTGGCCGCCACCTCCAGGCCCGAGACCCGGCGTTCCAGTTGGCGCACCAGCAGGTAGACCACCAGGCCGATCAGGCACAGACCGAGAAAGGCGATCAGGATCAGCAGCTGCGGCGGATAAGGGTTGAGCTGGTACAACGGGCCGATCTCCAGCACCCAGGGTGAGCCGGACAGCCCCGAGAACACGCGGATCGAGTCGCCATCGCGGCCCAGCGCCATCACCGTGTCGCCCTCTTCCACCCGGCGCCGCTGGTCGTCGTCCAGGGCGGCGCGCTCGATGCGCTGCAAGGCCACATCGAAGCCGAAGCCCTTGTCCCGGCGCAGTTGCGCAAGGCGAGCCGGCTGCTCGGTCACCGGATAACGCACCAGCTCGTCGGCCAGCAGGTACAGGGTGGCGCGGGCCAGCTGCTCGCTGATCTGCTTGACCTCGGCCACCAGCAGCAGGTCTTCGTGGCCGACCCGGCGCAGCACCCGGGCGGCATGGGGGCCGGTCTTCTCCACCACCACCAGGTCGCGGTACAGGCGCGCTCGCTGGCTGCCGTCGAGGGTGAACGCCGACTGCGGTTGCAGGCCCAGCGGCACGCCGAGCAGGCGCGCCCAGATCACCAGCGAACGGGTGCGCTCCACCGCGTTCTGCTGTGCCAGGTTGTCGGCCATCAGGCTGAAGGTGCCCTGGGCCAGGCGTTCGCGGTGCTGGCCGGCGCGGATCTCGTTGAGCAGGTGCAGGCTGAGCACGCCGAGCACGGCCACCAGCACCAGCACCGCGAGCATGCCGCCGTAGATGCGCAGGAAGATCGAGTTCATGGCGCCTCGCCGACGAACAGGTAGCCCTTGCTGCGCAGGGTCTTGATCAGCCGCGGGGTGATCGGGTCGTCGCCGATCTTGGGGCGGATCTTGGAAATGCGCACATCGATGGAGCGGTCCTGGCCGTCGTAGCCGACGCCGCGCAGCGAGGTGAAGATCTCCTCGCGCGACAGCACCCGCCCGGCGTTGCTGGCCAGCAGCCAGAGCAGGTCGAACTCGGCGCCGGTCAGCTCGATCAACTGGCCGTGCAGGCGCGCCTCGCGCTGGCGGCTATCTATATGCAGCGGGCCGAAGCTCAGGTCCGGGCGGCGCTCGGGGGCCTCGCTGCGACGCAGCAGGGCATTGATGCGCGCCAGCAGCAGGCGCGGGCGCACGGGCTTGCACACGTAGTCGTCGGCGCCCAGGTCCAGGCCCTGGACCTGGTCGAGCTCGTCGCTGCGGGCGGTGAGCATGAGGATGGGGCCAGGGTACTGGCCGCGTACCCGGCGGCAGATGCTCAGGCCATCTTCGCCGGGCAGCATCAGGTCGAGGATCACCAGGTCCGGCTGGCTGTCGATGATGCGCCGCGCGGCGCGGCCACCGTCGCCCTCCACCGCCACCTCGAAGCCGTTGGCCTGGAGGTACTCGGCGGTAAGCTCGGCGAGGCGCTGGTCGTCCTCGACGATGAGGATGCGGTTGATTGGCTGGTCCATGGCCTTACCCTTCTTCTGGTTTTTGTCGGGCCTTGCTGTTGGCTGTATCAAGGCCGATACAACCCTTTGATTCCAGCGAAAATCCACCTTCACCAAAGCGCAACATCGCCTGCCGATACTACGTCCCGCCCCCACCCCTGCCAACCACATCGCATGGCGCTGGACTGAACCGTTTTTTGTGATAGGGTGCGCGCCCGCAGAAATCTGCGCGGGGGCGCGGCAGCGGGAAAAATAGTGCAAACCACTTGGGACAAGGCCTACAGCCGATACCCACGAATGACCCACAAAGTACACACAACTTATCCACAGGCGATCGAGTTGCAAAGCCCCCAAGACCGCATTATCTTGTATCCCCATCGCAGCGAACCACTAGATATTGGGTTTCGCGCAAAATCACAAACACAAGTCAACAGGCAAATTCAAGCGAATTTTCTGGCTGAACTTAACGTGATTTCAGCAGCCAAACCGCTCCAGCGGCGGCGACCGAGGCAAGGCCCTAGATGCCCTTGTTCGGGTATGAGTGTTGCAGGCAAGGCCCAGCACTCATCAGCAACAGATTTTGGGTACGCCCAGAACCTTTGACTTCGGCCAGGGAGCGGCAGGTTATTGCCCCTTATTCCTGATCTGTCCCGAAGTCGGTAAGCCCGAGCGGCGGATGCGTGCGCATGCCGCATCCCCGCGACGGCCATCGAGCAAGTGGACGGAACGGTGGGCGCCCAACAGGCGCCTGAACACTATAGAAACTGTGGAGACACCCACCCATGCAAACCGACACAACTCGCGAGAACCCGCAGGGCAAAGCGCCGCAGGCCGCCGATTCGAACCAGGATCTGGCAGCCACCGCGCCTGGCCAACTGCGCGTGATCAAGCGCAACGGCACTGTCGTCCCCTACACCGACGACAAGATCACCGTGGCCATCACCAAGGCGTTCCTCGCAGTTGAAGGCGGCACCGCCGCCGCCTCGTCGCGCATCCACGACACCGTCGCGCGCCTGACCGAGCAGGTCACCGCCACGTTCAAGCGTCGCATGCCATCGGGTGGCACCATCCACATCGAAGAAATCCAGGACCAGGTCGAACTGGCCCTGATGCGCGCCGGCGAGCAGAAAGTCGCCCGCGACTACGTGATCTACCGCGACCAGCGCGCCAAGGAGCGTGCCACCCGTTCCAACGCCGACAGCGTGGTCGAGCCGCACCCAAGCATCCGCATCACCCTGGCCGACGGCAGCCTGGCGCCGCTGGACATGGCGCGCCTGAACACCATCATCAGCGAAGCCTGCGAAGGCCTGGCCGAAGTCGACGGCGAGCTGATCCAGCGCGAAACCCTGAAGAACCTGTACGACGGCGTGGCCCTGAAGGACGTCAACACCGCCCTGGTGATGACCGCCCGTACCCTGGTCGAGCGCGAGCCGAACTACTCGTTCGTCACCGCCCGCCTGCTGATGGACACCCTGCGCGCCGAAGGCCTGGGCTTCCTGAACGTCGCCGAGAGCGCCACCCACCACGAGATGGCCGAGCTGTACGCCAAGGCCCTGCCGGCCTACGTCGAGAAAGGCGTCGAGTTCGAACTGCTCGACCCAGCCCTGAAAGGCTACGACCTGGAGCGCATGGGCAAGGCGATCAACCACGAGCGCGACCAGCAGTTCACCTACCTGGGCCTGCAGACCCTGTACGACCGCTACTTCATCCACAAGGATGGCGTGCGCTTCGAGCTGCCGCAGGTGTTCTTCATGCGCGTGGCCATGGGCCTGGCGCTGGAAGAGAAAGACAAGGAAGCCCGTGCGATCGAGTTCTACAACCTGTTGTCGTCCTTCGACTACATGGCCTCGACCCCGACCCTGTTCAACGCCGGTACCCTGCGTCCGCAGCTGTCCAGCTGCTACCTGACCACCGTGCCGGACGACCTGTCGGGCATCTACCACGCGATCCACGACAACGCCATGCTGTCGAAATTCGCCGGTGGCCTGGGCAACGACTGGACTCCGGTGCGTGCACTGGGCTCGTACATCAAGGGCACCAACGGCAAGTCGCAAGGCGTCGTGCCGTTCCTGAAAGTGGTCAACGACACCGCCGTGGCCGTGAACCAGGGTGGCAAGCGCAAGGGCGCGGTGTGTGCCTACCTGGAAACCTGGCACCTCGACATCGAAGAGTTCATCGAGCTGCGCAAGAACACCGGTGATGACCGTCGTCGTACCCACGACATGAACACCGCCAACTGGATCCCCGACCTGTTCATGAAGCGCGTCTTCGATGACGGCAAGTGGACCCTGTTCTCGCCATCGGAAGTGCCTGATCTGCACGACCTGACCGGCAAGGCCTTCGAAGAGCGCTACGAGTACTACGAAGCCCTGACCGAGTACAACAAGATCAAGGTGTTCAAGACCATCCAGGCCAAAGACCTGTGGCGCAAGATGCTGTCGATGCTGTTCGAGACCGGCCACCCGTGGCTGACCTTCAAGGACCCGTGCAACCTGCGCTCGCCCCAGCAGCACGTGGGCGTGGTCCACAGCTCGAACCTGTGCACCGAGATCACCCTGAACACCAACAAGGACGAGATCGCGGTCTGCAACCTGGGCTCGATCAACCTGCCGAACCACATCGTCGACGGCAAGCTGGACACCACCAAGCTGCAACGCACCGTGAACACCGCCGTGCGCATGCTCGACAACGTGATCGACATCAACTACTACTCGGTGCCGCAAGCGCGTAACTCGAACTTCAAGCACCGCCCGGTCGGCCTGGGGATCATGGGCTTCCAGGACGCGCTGTACCTGCAGCACATCCCGTACGGCTCCGACGCTGCCGTCGAGTTCGCCGACAAGTCGATGGAAGCGGTCAGCTACTACGCGATCCAGGCTTCCTGCGACCTGGCCGACGAGCGCGGCGCCTACGAGACCTTCCAGGGTTCGCTGTGGTCCAAGGGCATCCTGCCGCTGGACAGCCAGCAGATCCTGATCGAGGCCCGTGGCCAGAAGTACATCGACGTCGACCTGACCGAGAGCCTGGACTGGGCCCCGGTGCGCGAGCGGGTCAAGAAAGGTATTCGTAACTCGAACATCATGGCCATCGCGCCAACCGCGACCATCGCCAACATCACCGGCGTGTCGCAGTCGATCGAGCCGACCTACCAGAACCTGTACGTGAAATCGAACCTGTCGGGCGAGTTCACCGTGATCAACCCGTACCTGGTCCGCGACCTGAAAGCCCGCGGCCTGTGGGACTCGGTGATGATCAACGACCTGAAGTACTACGACGGTTCCGTGCAGCAGATCGAGCGTATCCCGCAAGAGCTCAAGGACCTGTACGCCACCGCGTTCGAAGTCGAGACCAAGTGGATCGTCGATGCCGCCTCGCGTCGCCAGAAGTGGATCGACCAGGCCCAGTCGCTGAACTTGTACATCGCCGGCGCTTCGGGCAAGAAGCTCGACGTGACCTACCGCATGGCCTGGTACCGTGGTCTGAAGACCACCTACTACCTCCGTGCCCTGGCCGCGACCAGCACCGAGAAGTCGACCATCAACACCGGCAAGCTCAATGCCGTGTCGAGCGGCGGCGACAGCGCCCCGGTCCAGGCCGCGGGCCCTGCCCCGGTACCGAAGGCTTGCGCCATCGACGAGCCGGATTGCGAAGCCTGCCAATAAGGCCTGATGCCGCAAGGGGTGCCCAATGGGTGCCCCTTGCGGCATTTTTGCATCCGCAAAATGGCCCGCTGAAACGCCGCCTTTGTAGGAGCGGCCTTGTGTCGCAAAAGGGCTGCGCAGCAGCCCCAGGATCTCGACCCCACCGCGAGATTGCCGGGGCCGCTTTGCGGCCCTTTCGCGACACGAGGCCGCTCCTACAAGGGTTTCGCTAACCCAGCATCTTGTGCTGTAAAAAATAAAAAGCCACCACATGTAGTGTTTCGCACTATTTGCCGCTAAACTCCCTCACCGTAAAGTACGACACGAGATTCCCTGAACGGACGCGCACAGAACCGGTCGAAAATTTACCCTCGCCCGCCAGACACGCGCCCCGATCGAAAGCGAATTCCGGTATACTGCGCCCCCTCTGAAAAGGGCACCCATTCATGTCCCTGGCCCCTCCCCGAGGCCTGGCCAGGCACGAGTCCAGATGTAACGAGAGTCAGCCTCTCGAGCTGTCCATACGCCGTAACGGCCTTGCGTCAGGCATCACATTCTTAAAATCCAACCGGTTGCCCCAGGGCGACCCTCAAGCAGGAGCCAAACCATGCTGAGCTGGGACGAATTCGACAAAGAAGACGGTGAAGTCGCCGCCAAAGGCAACACCGCCGCACAGGCCACTGCCACCACCACGCTGGACAAGCTCGACAGCGCCGGCGGTGCCGCCGCCCTGGAAGCCCGCGCCGCCACCGCCGCCGACTCCGACGCCGTGAAGCGCGCCAAGGCTGCCCTGGACGCCCTGGACATCGCCGAAGGCCTGGCCGAGCTGGAAGGCTCCTCGGCCCGCGTCGCCGTTGACGAAAAGCGCATGATCAACTGCCGCGCCGACCTCAACCAGCTGGTGCCGTTCAAGTACGACTGGGCCTGGCAGAAGTACCTCGACGGCTGCGCCAACCACTGGATGCCGCAAGAGGTCAACATGACCGCCGACATCGCCCTGTGGAAGAGCATGGACGGCCTGACCGAAGACGAGCGCCGCATCGTGATGCGCAACCTCGGCTTCTTCTCCACCGCCGACTCGCTGGTGGCCAACAACCTGGCCCTGGCCGTGTACCGCCTGATCACCAACCCGGAGTGCCGCCAGTACATCCTGCGCCAGGCCTTCGAAGAGGCGATCCACACCCACGCCTACCAGTACTGCATCGAGTCGCTGGGCATGGATGAAGGCGAGATCTTCAACATGTACCACGAGATCCCATCGGTCGCGAAAAAAGCCGCCTGGGGCCTGAAGTACACCCGCGCCATCTCCGATCCGGAGTTCAACACCGGCACCGTCGAAACCGACAAAGAGCTGCTGCGCAACCTGATCGCCTACTACTGCGTACTGGAAGGCATCTTCTTCTACTGCGGCTTCACCCAGATCCTGTCGATGGGCCGCCGCAACAAGATGACCGGCGTCGCCGAGCAGTTCCAGTACATCCTGCGTGACGAGTCCATGCACCTGAACTTCGGCATCGACGTGATCAACCAGATCAAGATCGAGAACCCGCACCTGTGGGATGCCGCGATGAAGGAAGAGGCTACCCAGATGATTCTGCAGGGTACCCAGCTTGAGATCGAATACGCCCGTGACACCATGCCACGCGGCGTGCTGGGCATGAATGCGGCGATGATGGAGGATTACCTCAAGTTCATTGCCAACCGTCGTCTGACCCAGATTGGTCTGAAGGAAGAGTATCCGGGGACTACCAACCCGTTCCCTTGGATGAGCGAGATCATGGACTTGAAGAAGGAGAAGAACTTCTTTGAGACTCGGGTTATTGAGTATCAGACTGGTGGGGCGTTGAGCTGGGATTGACGTTTATTTGAATAAAAAGGCTGCCCAAGGCAGCCTTTTTATATTCGGCAACCATTCATCTTCAAAACTTAGCAACACGAAAATTCATTAATTAAAACCACATTATCTCATAACGACCATCGGATGCCCTCTGAAATGAGGTGACCCAGGGAACCTTGAATAGCAAACCCTCTTTCGCTCATTTGAAGGCTTCTGCAACCCATAAATACTTTCCATACTAAAGAATGATTGCAACCCATCCCCGCCCATTACAAAACCACTATAACCATTTTGAATAAGATTAAGTAACTCTCCCTCGTAGCGGTCGCCACAAATAAAGCAAAGATCCGATAACGACTTTACAAGCTCCCCGGCAGTAGGTCGTGCCTTTAAGTCAGATTGCAAACAGCTTTCAACTATCAACTGCAGTTGCTCTGAAAGAATCTTATACTGAGGATTACTCGTCATAAAACCTGGCCAAGCGGCACGCTGGCCAGTCTTAACATTTACAGCCGCCTCTAAATACACACCAAACGGGTAGTCTCCAGTCAACACTCTAAACATCAAAGCACCAAGTGACCAGATATCTGTACTTTTCCCTGGATGATCCCCAGGAGTGCGGAACATCATTTCTGGCGCCATATAAGGCAGCGCCCCTTTAATAGTGCCTGAGGTTGAATTTGTCAGATCACCACCATCTTTTGCAGCCTCATCCAACACCTCCTTGGTAAAAGTAGCAATACCAAAGTCTGTTATTTTTAGCTGATGAAGATTCACTCCTGGACCGACAATTATATTACTAGGTTTCAAATCACGATGAATGACATCTACGTAATGGGATGCGGCAACACCCTTTGCCAAATGGAGAAATACTCGTGCCCCGAGATGAGGATCTACCGCTCCAAACTCCTCAATTACCTTTTCAAGTGTCCGCCCAGGAACATACTCTTCAATCAGGTAAGCTTTTCCTTCACTCTCAAAATAATCTAATGTTTTTGCGACATTATGATGATTTACCTTTGCCGCAATAATTGCACTTTGACTGAATCGCCTCAGAACCTGGCCTGCCTGAGGTGTTTTAAGCGCAACTTCACACTGCAATAAATGGTCTTTAGCAAGAAAGACATCTTGCATCCCACCCTTTCCAATATGCCTTAAAATCTCATATCGCTGGGCTACAATATGGCTCATACCAAAACCTCCGGATTTGAGACATCGAATGTCACAAACCTTCTCTTACCCGCCGCACCGAATGTGATGACACAACATCCTGGAACTAAATCCCCAGGAGAAACCCTGGTATTATTCAAATAAACCGCACCACTAGTCGTTTCCACCTTAAAGTCAAAGCCATCATAAACTATAGTTATCTCGCCGACATCCTGAGCTCTCAAACCAATCTTCTTGTTCTCAGCATCAAGTTGATGAACCTTTCCGCTCATCACAACTAGAGCCTTATGCTTATTTTTCAAAAGGTGCTTCGCCAACATACGAGCCACCTCGCTCATTACAGGCCTCTCAGCAGGCTCTTTACTCAGGCATGCTGAAATCATAAGCAATATATCTTCGTGCAAACCTTTCAAATGGTAGGAAACACCATCAATATCTTCTCTTCGACTTCTCAGCTTACTCACAAGAGAAAAATCTCTATTCACAAGTGAGACACAGAGAACCCCAAATGCATAAACATCGACGGCCTTTGTGAAAGATATTGGTTTCTGCGCCCATAGTTCAGGAGCCATGTATGCCGCAGTACCAATAACACTAACCGTTTTAGCCTCATCTTCGAAACGAGACAGCCCGAAGTCAAAAATCTTTACAACGCCATCATGATCAATTCGAATATTTTCTGGCTTAATATCTCGATGAATAATCCCAACATCATGAATATCTGACAGACCCGAAGCAATCTGCCACAAAACCCTTAAATACTCTACACCTACTTCGTAGCCTCCAGGCTCTAAATCCTTGCCATCTATATACTCCAATACAATACCAACTTCCGAAACACCTCGATCACTTAAACTAACAACATCATATAACTGCACCACGTTTTTGGAACGAAGCTTAGCCAACGACATCTGCTCATCAACAATCCTGCGAGTATCCACCCCTGGCTGGAGCCGTTTCATAACAACGCGACGCTGAAGGTTAGTGTCAAAACACTGTACTACCTCCCCCATTCCACCGGCAGCTCCACCCGATGACACCTCGTACCTATTTGCGACTAACATCTCCACCCTCCGAAGCAGAGCCACCGTTAATCTCTACATCTAACTCAAATTCATGAGATGCTCTCTTTTTCACCTTAGAAGACTTAATCTTCTTTGTGCGCTGGCTCTCATTATTTGTTAGAGATTCGTCCTTCCTTCCATGCAATCCAAGCTCATGCTGAATCAGTTCAAGATTGCTTTTTGGAACTATTACTTCAGCGAATGACACATGCCCAAAAGCATCCCAAAGCTCCACCGAATCAGGTTCCGACTCTAAGACCTTAACCTTAAGCCCAGGCAGATCCATGAGGGCAGATGAGGCGTTATCTGGGCTACCACACCACCGTGACAGAGCGGAGATTCTTTCTGACGCAGATTTAATGTCAGGCGAATAGTGCAAAATATCGTCAAACGTTTTGGAATCGACGTAATGCACCCCATCAGTTGTAATCGCAATACTTTGAGCGTCTGACGAGACATCTACTAAGTGAGGTGAGATCCCTGCCCCCATCCCGGCAAACTGAAGCAGTTCCCGCCCATGTCCGCCAACTGCCTCTTGTAGAGAATCATCTATAGTCAATCGTTTGGTTCTGCCTCCGCCACCAAACTCATAGGCCCTTGAGTCGCCGACATGTACAATTAAAGCTCTCCCTTCGTCATCTACGATCAACCCTGTTAAGGTAGCCCCCCCTCTCCCCTCAAAAGCATGATTAACTCGATCATTAGCCTCCAATATAGAAAACTTCACCCGCGATTGGAGATTGAAATCTCTATATGCTAACAGTGAGCTAAAGAAGCTTGCTATAGCCAACTCAGCACACTTATCTCCTTCCTGCATCCCTCCCATACCATCAGCCAGTACAACAGCCAAAATCCCACGACCACCTTTTACTGCTCCAAGCCTGAGCATTGCTGCTCTGTCTTGATTGCTCTTCCTTTGAAGGCCTATATCTGTACTAATAATTACTGGAATGTCGTAACATGACTGAACACCACGACCTGGCACCTTTCTTGATAGCCACTTCCTTATAGACTCGCTTAATAGTATTCCCACTCTTCCTCCTTATGATTCAAATCCACTTAACCTCTACCAAATTGAATAGACAACCCCTAAATAAAGCCATTAAATAGCCATCAGACTAGAATTTTTTCTGATCGTTTGTCTACACCTTGGCATTAGAAACTCTAGCCATTTACGGAAATCTCCTACACGAAAGCTATTGACCTTATCGAGTGTGGCACCTAGATTTGCCGTCGGCGCCTAAGAAACGCCTCACGTAGCGGTCGTTCCGCTCCCGACAGATGCGGTTTTTTTGTGCCTGTGGTCTAATCCTGCGCGCGAAAAACGTGTTATGTCGGGAGTGGACCAATACAAGACCCGAAAGGGAAATACGTCCGGCCTCTACGTGGGTTTTCTTAACTCCCGACACCCAGCCCTAAGAAAGCTGGTAATCACGTAGAGGTAAAGGAAATGCCTATCGAGACTAGCGTTCGCAGGCCTTTCGCACATGCGTCCCGCCTGCTCCAAACCCTCAGGACTAGGGAGGCCAGCCATGACTGACCTCCACGACCCCACCCTCTTCACCCGCCACAACCGCCCCCTCCACACACTCTGGCTCGAATCCCAAGCCTGGTTCTGCGCCCACGAACTCGGCCGGATGACCGGGCGCTTCTTCGACGAACACTGCATCCGCAAGCTCGACCCGGACCAGCATCGCACCGTGCAGCTGTTGCGCTACGGCCAGTACGGCGAGACCACCATGGTCAGCGAGTCCGGGGCCTATACCCTGCTGGCCCATCATCACATTCCGGAAAACCGCCACCTGCGCCACTGGCTGACCCATGAGGTGGTGGCGGTGCTGCGCGATGGGCAGGACTCGGCGCTGGAAGACCTGCCGCGCCTGGGCAGGATGTGCTGGCCGGGTGGGCATACGGCGAGTCTGTTGTATTGGCAGAGTGAGCCTTGGGTACGGATGCGGGATATGCCGGTGGTGATGGCGGCGGAGAGGCCTGTGGTGGTGCCCGAGCGGCGCAAGCTGAGCTGGAAGGAATGTGCGCAGCGGGCGTTGCGGTTGCATGGGGTTGGCGATTGAACCCTACGATCCACTGAAAGGGCTGCCATGCAGCCCTGTTCAATCCTGCCCTGACTTCTTCCGGATACGCTGGCGCTTGGCACCAAGCTCATAGCGAGTGATGTCGGCTATGCACTCCACCTTCGGCAAAAACAGCGCCTCAAGCTATTTTCTTCGGCCTAGAACCATCGCCACTCGGATCAGATTTTCAAAACCGACATTTCGTCCCGTTTCAAGGTTGGACACGGTATTGGTGCCGATGCCGGCACGAGCAGCCACTTCCGCTTGCGACATCTGTTGAGCGAGCCGCTCGGTGCGCAAGCGCTCGCACAAGGCCATCATGAGTTCGCTGGGTTTGGTAAGACTTAAATCCAACATCATGCGTGTTATCTCAAAAAATCGCAGTTAAACCACAAAATATTGGATTAAGTATTTCTCTGCCAGGGAGGGGTCGTCTTTCTGAATGGTCTGACAGCACCGTAAGAATCAGGCAGATTTCGAAGGAAGATTTCTGATGACTGGGGCGTGGGAGCGGCGCTGCGCCCCAGGAGATTGCACCGCAAAGCCGGTGCTCCCCTTCGCGGGGCAAGTCCGCTCCCACGCCCTCATCTGCTCACAATGGACTTAGCACAATGGCCTTAGTGAGCGACATCCAGCTGCATCCGGTACTCAATCACCCCCGGCTTCTCGGCAATCCAGTCATACAAGCGCTGCGCAGTCTTGTTGGTCTGCTGGGTATGCCAGTACAGCCGGTCGCACTGCTGCTGCCGGGCCTGGTCCTGGACGTACTCGATCAGTTGCTTGCCGATCATCCGCCCCCGGGCGCTCGGGCAGACGAACAGATCTTCCAGGTAGCAGAAGTCGTTGCGGCCCCAGGTCGAGCGGTGGAACACATAGTGGACGAAACCGAACGCCCGCTCGCCATCGGTGGCCACGGCGCAGTGCATGGGCTCGGCCGGGTCGAAGAAGCGCGCCCAGGTGCGCTCGGTGATGGCTGGGCCCAGGTCCACTTGGTAGAAGGCCTGGTATTGCGCCCAGTGGTCGCGCCATGGGTGCAGGTCGGCTTGCTTCACTTCTCGAATGAAAACGGGCTGTTGGGTGGTGGTCATGGTTGGAACCCCTTTGGGACAAGACTGCGTGAATGAGTAAGAGGCCGGCCTGCCCGTAGCGCTTGCCTTCCTTGGTGGTTGCTTGCGGGCTTGGGTTTTATAGCGGATAAATGGTTGGTTTTTACCTGCCAATTGACCGGTAGTGGCCAGACCATTGTGCGAGTCTAGATAGGCGTAAGGCTTGAGATTGCCGGGGCTGCTTTGCAGCCCTTTCGCGACACAAGGCCGCTCCTACAGGGGGGCGCGGTCGCCTGTAGGAGCGGCCTTGCCGGGGCGCCGGACCGGTCGGAAAAGGCCGCGAAGCGGCCCCCGGCATGGGCAGCCATTAATCAGATCCATCAGCCAAGGAACCAGGCCAATGTTCAAACACGCGCAGCTGGAATCGGTGAAAGCCTGGATCAACGACCCCACCCATGGCGCGCTGGCCTTGCATGTGCGCATCCAGCGGGCGATCCGCCAGCTGATCCTCGATGGCGCACTGCCGGTGGGCAAGGCGCTGCCCGCCTCGCGCCCGCTGGCCCAGTCCCTGGGCGTCTCGCGGGATACCGTGGAGTCGGCCTACAGCCAGTTGCACGCCGAGGGCTTCATCGAGCGGCGCGTGGGCAGCGGTAGCTTCGTGTCGCAACGGGCCCGCTGCCTGCCGTCGCGCAAGCGCCAGCGCCCGGCACACAACGAAGCCCCGGTACAGTTGAGCCGCCGGGGTGAAGCGCTGTTGCACAGCGGCGGCGTCCACAACTTCCAGTCGCCCCGCCCCTTCGCCCCGGGCGTGGCCGAAACCCGGCATTTCCCCCTGGTCATCTGGGAGAAGCTGGAGCGGCAGGTGTACAAGGAGTACGGCACTCGAGCGCTGGAACACAGCGAGCCCCAGGGCCTGCTCGCCTTGCGCAGGGCAATCGCCGACTACCTCAACCTCGAACGCGGCGCGCAGGCATCCGCCGACCGTATCCTGATTCTTACCAGCTCGCAGCAGGCGCTGGGCCTGTGCGCCCAGGTACTCATGGACGCAGGCGACCGGGTGCTGGTCGAGGACCCGCTGTACCAAGGCACGCGCAAGGCCATCAGCGCCGCCGGGCTGCAAGGCGTGCCGGTGCCGGTGGACGCGCACGGCCTGCAGGTGGACGGCATGGCCCAGCTAGCGTCGGATGCCCGGGCGCTGTTCCTCACCCCTTCGCACCAATACCCGACCGGCGCCACCCTGTCGCTGGACCGGCGTCTGCTGGCCATTGAATGGGCGCGCCAGCAACGGGCGTGGATCATCGAGGACGACTACGACAGCGAGTTCCACTACGCCGGTCGCCCCACCGCCTGCGTGCAGGGCCTGGACCCGCACGAACGCACGCTGTACATCGGCACCTTCACCAAGACGCTGGGCGCCGGGCTGCGCATCGGCTACCTGCTGCTGCCACCCCAGCTCGTCGCGCCAATGACCGCCGCGCGAACCCTGCAAGATGGCCACAACGCGTCCATCGCCCAGCTGACCCTGGCCCGGTTCATGGAAGACGGGCACTTCAACGCCCATGTGCGGGCCATGCGCAGCCTCTATGCCGAGCGACGCGACGTGCTGGCGGGCCTGGTGCAGCAGCACTTGGGGGCGTTGCTACGCCCGCAAGTGCCGGTGGGTGGGCTGCAGATGCCCTGCCACTTCGTTCAGGACTTGGCCGAAGACGCTGTGGTCAGGGCAGCACGCGGAGCAGGAATCGATCTGCTGGGCCTGGGCAGCTTGTACGCAGTGCCGAGCAACGCTACCGGCGTGCTGATGGGCTTTGCGGCACTCACGCCCGCCGAGATGAGGGAGGCGGTGCTGAAGCTGGGAAAGGTGCTGGCAGGTTTGGCGAGATAACCACGCTGCGTGCAAGCAGTACAGTCAACCCCCATGCGGCATGTAACCGGAATGCCCGCTCAGGTCATGGCATCAAGCCAGGTGCGCCTGGCTACGCAAATGCTCGGCCAGCATGTCGATAAAGGTCCGCACCTTGGTCGAGCCGTACTTGCTCTCGCGATGCAGGATATGGATCGGCCAGGGCGCTTCCTCGTATTCGGCAAGGATCACCTGCAACCGCCCAGCCGCCAGCTCGTCGGCCACCTGGTACGACAGCAACCGGGCAATCCCCAGGCCGGCACTGGCCGCGGCGATGGCGGCGTCGTTGCTGGTCACGGTCAGGCGCGGTTTCATGCGGATCAGCGTCGGGTCGTCGATGGCGCCGAAGCGCCAGTCCGTGCGCGGTGACAGCGTCCCGGCGGCGATCACCTCGTGCTCCTGCAATTGCGAGGGATGGCGCGGCGTGCCGTGGCGTTCGAGGTATTCGGGCGAGGCGCAGAGCAATCGGCGCATGCTGCCCACGCGCAGCGCCTTGAGGCCGGAGTCGGGCAACTGGCCGATGCGCACGGCCACGTCCAGGCCCTCCTCCACCAGGTTCACCACGCGGTCGAGAAAGTACGCCGACACATCCACCTCGGGGTACTGCTGCAGGTAGCGGACGATGCAGGGCATGACGAAGTTCTTGCCGAACAGGATAGGCGCGGTCACCGCCAAGTCGCCCTTGGGCGCGGCGTTGATGCCGGCAGCCGCTTCGTTGGCCTCGACGATGCTGGCGAGGATATGCCGGGTGTCTTGCAGGTAGCGCCCGCCGGCCTCGGTCAGGCGCACGCTGCGGGTGGTGCGTAGCAGCAGCTTGACCCCGAGCTGTTCCTCAAGGGCAGTGACCGCGCGGGTCACCGCCGCCGGCGAGATGGCCAGGCGACGTGCGGCGGCGGCGAAGCTTTCCAGCTCGCCCACGGCCACGAACACTTTCATCAGGTGGATCTGGTCCATGCCGCGCCCCACGCGTTGTCGTGGGGTGATTATCGCCGTGGTCACGCTAGAGCTCCAGTACCAAGGGCTGCACGCCGTCCTCGGCCTGGGCCGGAACCGCGCAACAGATCAGCACGCTACCGGCTTCGGGCAGCTCGGCGGGCGGGTTCGGATAGTGGACCTGGCCGCTGACCAGCTTGGTCTTACAGGTGCCGCAGGAGCCCCCTCGGCAGCTGAATTCCGGCGACAGGCCACGGTTTTCCGCCAGTTCCAGCAGCGTGCCGCTGTCCGGCACCCAGCGCGCTTCCTTGGCTGAGCTGGCGAAGTACACCGGCACCGGCTCGCTGGCGGGCGGCGGTTGCTGCAGCGTGGGTTGGTTGTCGTCGGTATGGCGGCGCAGAGTCGAAGGGCCGAAGGCTTCGGCATGGATGCGGGCGTCGGGCACATGCACCGTGCGCAGCCCCTCGTAGAGATCCTGGGTGAAGCTGGCCGGGCCGCACAGGTAGAAGTCGTAGTCGTCCAGGGGCAAGGTGGCCTTGATCTGTTCGATGCCCAGGCGGCTGGCGAAGGCGTAGTCGCGGCCCTGCACGGCTTGGGGTTCGGGCAGGCTCAGCGCGCGGTGAATGCTCAGCAGGCCACCGGCATGCTGCTGGAGTTCGGTCAGTTCCTGCTGGAAAGGCAGGTCGGCCAGCGAACGGCCACCGTGGAACAGGTAGATGCGCCGCCCCAGCCCCAAGGCCAGTTGTTCGCGCAGCATGGCGATCAACGGGGTGATACCAACGCCCGCCCCAACCAGCACGAGGGGCCGGTCGCTGGTGTGATCCAGGGTGAAACTGCCCATGGGCAGGCGCACCTGCAAAAGGTCGCCCACCTGCAACTGCTGGTGCAGATAGTTTGAACCAGGCCCTTGCGCCTTGACGCTGATACGCAGGTGGCCATCGGACGGTGCGCTGGACAGGCTGTAAGTGCGGATCAGCGGTGCCTCCCCATCCACCTGCAAGCGCACGGGAATATGCTGGCCGGGCGCGAAGGCCACCGTCGTACCCTCCTCGGGTTGCAGATAGAACGAACGGATATCGCGGCTTTCCTGCTCGATGCGCAGCACGCGCCAGGTCAGCCATTGGCGCTGGCGCTCACGCTGTTGCAGGCGCTGTTCGGCTTCACTCCAGGTGCCGGTCATCAGGCTGGTGGGGGCGTACGCCTGGAAGGCCCAGCGCAACGACACCGCGGCCGGGCGGACCACCACCTGCTCGATGTCCAGGGTCCAGATTCGCTCGGCCCCCTCGAACGCGCTGATCAGCGGGCTGTCGAGAATCACCTCGGTTCGCCCTGAAACCTGCAGTACATCGCCCGTGCTGAAGTCGACGAACAACAGGCCGGCAACCGGGTTGACCAGCAGGTTGCCGAGGGTGTTGAAATGCAGGTTGCCGGCATAGTCGGGGATGGTCAGGCGATTGCCTTCGACCCTGACGAAACCGGGCCGGCCACCACGGTGGGACACGTCCACGGCACGGTGGCCGTTTTCCTGCTCGACGTAACTGGCGACAAAGAAGGTGTCGGCGTTTTCGATCATGGCGCGGGTTGCGGCATCGAGTGCCGATGAGTCCCGACGCGCCTGCGGCGGTTCGTCGACGCGGGTGTATTCGCGCAGCTGGATGTACTGGGGGCAGTTGCCGAACGACTGCTCGACCATCACCTCCAGCTGACCGGCGCTGGCCCTGCGGATCAGGCCATTGAGCCGGTTGCGTCGCCGGGTATGCAGTTCGATCCCCAGCAAGCCGATGGCCCCTCCGACCACCAGGCCCGGGGTGGCCGGGTCATCAGCGGCAAGCGCGGAGCCGATCAGCAGTTGCCGGGGATCGGGTGAGCTGACGAAGCCTTCCGCGCCTTCGAGCAGCGTCGCCCAGGGGGTGCCAGCAGCATCCACGGCGCCGGCCACCAGGAACGGCAACTGCTGGTAGAACGCGCGATGCTGGTCGGGCATGAAGTCACGGATGACCTTCTGGCCGAATGCCTCCATGCGCTGCGCAACACCGGCGTGCTCCTGCAGCCGTATTTCACCTGCATGCCAGGGCGAGCGCATGGCGGCATTCCTCTGGGTTCAGAGCGTGGTCTGCAAACCGATGACAGTGCGTGGCATCGGCACGAAGCCCGGCAGCGCCTCGATCCGGGCCAGCCAGGCGCGCACATTGGCGTACGGCTCCAGCGACACATTGCCCTCGGGGGCGTGGGCGATGTACGAGTAGTTGGCGATGTCGGCGATGGTCGCCTGGTCGCCGACCAGGAACGGCCCCTTGGCCAGTTCGGCGTCGATGACCTTGAGCAGGGTGTGGGCACGGCCAATCACTTCGTCGGTATTGAACGAGGCGCCGAACACTGTCACCAGGCGCGCGGCGGCCGGGCCGAAGGCCAGCGGGCCTGCCGCCACCGATAGCCAACGCTGCACGCGGGCGGCGCCGACTGGGTCTTCGGGCAACCAGCGCGCACCACCATAGGCCTTGGCCAGGTAGACCAGGATGGCGTTGGAATCGGCAATGACGATGCCATTGTCATCGATCACCGGTACCTGGCCGAAGGGGTTGATGGCGAGGAACTCGGGCTGCTTGTGCGCGCCCTTGGCCAGGTCGACGAAGACCAGCTCGGTAGGCAGTTCGAGCAGCGACAGCATCAGCTCGATGCGGTGGGCGTGGCCGGACTTGGGGAAGTTGTAGAGCTTGATCGGGCTTGGCATGTGCGGGGCTCCAGGTCAGCGCCGGGGGTGGCGCTGCTGGAGACCATGCTGCACTGGATCGTCGGGCAGCAGAATCAGTGCAGGGAGCAATCCAGTATTTCGGTTAGTGGAATAATCATCATCCCGGGGCACGCCCGCTCCAAGGCGCCCGCGCTTGCGATCTCAATGACGGTGCTGTTGCTGATACTGATACACCCCCCGCGCCGCCTCGACCACCTGCGGCACACAGGCCTGAAGCTCATCGACGCTCATCGAATCGAGCAGCTCGAAATTGTCCTCCAGGCCGTGCAGGGAAATGGCCCTGAGCAAGCGATCCTGCTCCGGCGGCAGCTCGCTCCACTCGGCCACCTGGGTACCGCGCATGTAGCCGAAGCACCATTCCTCTAGAATGATCGCCGGTCCCTGTTCGCCTTCGCTTTCCTCGAATAGCGGTTCGAAGCGCTCTAGGTCATCGGCCAGCTCTTGCGACACCTGGCTGGCATAACGCAGCATCAGCGCGGTATACGCTTCTTCATGGGCAGGCTTCTTGAACTTCGGCACCTTGCCGCCAGCGACAGCGGGCAGCCATTGCTCGGGGTTGACCTTGTTGGGAGAGCTGGCCAGAGCGGTAAAGAAACCGTTGAGCTCGGCAAGGTTCAGCACCGAATAGTCGTTGCCGTAGGTGATAAGCAGGTCTTCTAGGCGGTCGAGTTCTTTTTCGCTGAGTGCGGGGAGCATGGCGGGTGTCCTGGATAAATGTCCGAGCACCCTAGCACAAGTCCCCGCCAGCTCTGTGCCTAGGCTCTGAACGAAAAGCCTTGATACTCGTTCATGCTGCGTTGAAAACCGCCTCGCAATGCCTGACCTTCGCCTCAAGACTTTTCATAAAGACCCTAGTTCAGCAGCCAGCCCTCCAGCGAATCCGCCTCGCCCGCAGCGCTCAGCAGCCAGAGTAGGATGCGGCATTTGCGCGGACACAAGCTACCCGCCATATGGATCCCCCTGGCCAGCAGGTCGATTTCACCGCCAACGAAACCGTACGTGGCCCTGGCTGTCGGCCCGCTCCCGGTGCGCGTCGCAACGATGACCGGCATGTGACGGGCAATATCGGCCAGTGCATCGGCCCACGCCGCGGACACATGCCCAGCACCAAAGCCCGCGACCACCAGCCCTGTATAGCCAAGGTCGGGCAAGGCCTGGAGCAGCATCGTGTCGGCATCGAGGCAGGCCTCCAGCAAGGCGATACGCGGAGCAACCCTTCCCGGTTCAGGCACGACTCGACGTGGAGAAGGTGGCTGACGATAGCGGGCGATGCCCTCGGCCAGCACGCCCAACGGCCCTTCACCCGGGGACTCGAACGCGGCCAACGCCAGGCTTGCCGTCTTGCGCACCCGGGCGGCCAGGTGGATCTGATCATTGATCACGACCAGCACGCCCCGCCCCCTGCTGGCCTGCGTCGTAGCCACCTGCACTGCTGCCAACAGGTTGGCCGGCCCATCGGCCCCCGGCTGGCTGGCCGCGCGCATGGCACCGGTCATGACCAACGGCGCCTCGAATGGCCATAGCAGGTCGAGGAAATAGGCCGTTTCTTCCAATGTGTCGGTCCCTTGGGTCAATACCACGGCCTGCGCTCCGCCCTGCACTTGCGCGCGGGCCCAGGCCAGCACCTCCAACAAGCCCTGGAAACCGAGCGAGGCACTCGGCAACAAGCACAGCGTGGCGGTATCGATCTGCGCAAGTGCGGCCAACTGCGGCAGCGAGGCCAGCAACGCTGCGCAATCGAGTTGCGGTGTCACGCCCTGGCCGGGCGCGACAGCCTGCATGCTGACCGTGCCACCCAGGCTGGCGATCACCAGCCTGGGCAATGGCGCCTGGCTCATGAGTGACCTCCTGCCAGCAGAGCGACCAACGGCACGATACCCAAAGTACTGATCGCCATGGACAGGACATTGCCGACATAACCGTGAATATGGCCCGGCAAGCGCTGGCTTATAGCGACGGCCAGAGGCGGTGCGATCAACGCGCCCAGGACAGCGCTGGTCACCACCACCTGCCACTGGCCACCCAAGGTCAGCACCGCGGCGGGTACGATCGAGACGATAGGAATATAGGTGGGATACCAACCCCGCGCCATCCACTGGCGTCGCCAGAACAGCACCCCAACCAACGAGGCCAGCGCCTGCCCAGCCACGATCTGTATCACCAGTTGCGATCCGTAGGCCGGTGCGCCCGGTGCCAGCACATAGGCCAGCAATACGCCCAACAGCAGCCCGAGGCTGGCCAGTTCGTTACCGAAGAACGGCGCCTCGCTGAAGTCCGCCAGGACCCGGCGCAAAGTCCACACCACACCGTAGTCGGGCTTGCGCGCAATGGCCTGCGGGGTAACAGCGGGCAACGCATCGCGCACCAGCGATGGCAAGTATTTGCACAAGCTGAAGGCCAACACGCTGGCCAGCGCCATGCCGCCGACGTTGCCGATCACCACCGGCAGTTGCAACGGATAGCACAGGTAGTTGACCAGCAGCAGGCTGGCCGGGGTCACCAGCAGGGCCCCGAGCATGGCCCCCGTGAGCGTGACCCGCCACCCGCCGCCGAACAGCAGCACCATCGCCGCCGGCAACGACACGAAGGCGACGAAGGTCGGCTGCCAGGTACCACTGGCCAAGGTCCAGCCCCATAGCGCATGGCTGAGCAACAGACCGAGTAGCGAGCTGGTGAACAACCAGGGCCACAGGCCAGTGCCATAGCAGATCGCAAAGCCTTGCCAGCGATAGCCGCGCACATGCGCCCAATGCGCCAGGGCGGCCCCCAGCAACAGGCCGAGGGCCGGCAACTCGTGCTTGTAGAAAGCGACTTCGCTGATGTCGCCGATGATCCAGCGCAACCTGCTCAACGGCTGATCCAGGCTTGCCGCCAGGGCGGCATAGTCAGGCCATTGCCCAATCACCAGGCTGACGGCGAGCAGCACCGCCAGGATGACAAGGATCAGCAAGGGCAACGGCGAGCGACGCAATATGAGAACCTGTTCCATGCGCCCACCTCCTCAACGTGGCATCGCCGGATGCAGGCGATAACCCAGCGTGGCGTCGTACAGGTCGGTGCGCCGGTCACGAGGCAGGTCGTTGAGGCTGTTCCAGATCGGTGCCGAGCGCGCGGCGCTCAAATCCACATCGGCGTACAGGATGCATTCCTCCTCGGCGTTGGCCACCTCGCCCAGCGGCCAGCCATGGGTGCCGGCGATCAGCGAGCAACCGAGGAAGCGCCCGCCGCGCTCACGACCTATGCGGTTGGCGGCGGCGATGTAGACGTTGTTGACATGGGCGGCGGTCATGGTCAGGTATGACGCCATGCAGCGCCCCGCTTCATCGAACAGCGGTGGCGGCGTCCATACCCAGTTGTTCAGGCTGCAGATGATGTCGGCGCCCTGTGCCGCCAGCAACCGAGGCACCTCCGGGAACCAGATGTCCCAGCAGATCAGCAGGCCGATGCGGCCGATTGGGGTTTCGAACACCGGAAAGCCCAGGTCACCGGGGGTAAACCAAAGTTTTTCCTGGTTCCACAGATGGGCCTTGCGGTAATGGCCGAGCAACCCCTCGGGGCCGAACAACACCGCGCTGTCATAAAGCTTGAGGCCATCCCGTTCGGCGAACCCCGCAGCCAGATAGACCTTGTGCTCACGGGCAAGGTCGGCCCAGGCCCGCAAGCTGTCACCGCCCTGCAATGGCTCGGCATGGGCATACGCTTCGGCCCGCGAGTGGAAGCTATAGCCAGTGTTGGCCAACTCGGGCAGCACGATCAGGTTGGCACCTTCACGTATTGCGCGCCGGGTCAGGGCCAGGCCCCGGTTCAGGTTACCTTCGCAATGCTCGACCCCCACCTGGGGATCGTACTGGATGACAGCGATGCGCACAGGGCTAACGGGAATGCTGGATTCCTGCATGACGACTTCCTCTTGTGGTTGTTGTGGAAGGCCGTCAGTAGAGCTGGGTTACCCCGGGTGCGGCAGTCAGGCGACTCGCTTGCCCTTGGCAGAGATTACGAAACCTCTGGCAAGGGCTTTCCTACAAGGTTGTTTCAAACCTGTTGTGGCGCCAGTGCGTACTCGGGGTAATGGTCGAGGGTGAAGCCTGCGTTGAACGATGCACCGGTATGGGCGCACAGGTTGATCACCGTATCGATGGCGGTACGCAGGCAGGGCTCCGTCCAGCCCGCATCGACCGAAAAGGACTCGCCGGCCAGGTAGAGCCCCGAGCACTCGCTCAGGTCGCGGTTGTATTTCATCAGGCTCACGGCGTCGTAGTACGTCCCCGCCCGGTACAATTTCGCACAGCCCAGTGCATTACGATCTGACATCCACCGTTGTATGCGAATGTTTCGGGTATCAATGTAAGGCGAGATCGGTTCAGCGACGTTGGTGCAGCGCAGCAGGATCCGGTCGAGCTCCTGCACGCACTTGGCTGCGAGCGCCTGGTCGCTGAACAGCGCAAGCTTGGTGGCATCGTCTTCCCAGGTGTAGCTGAGCAGGATGCAGTCCTGGGCGTGGCTGGCGTCATAGCGATAGGCGTAGACATCGTGCACGAAACTGTCGGTGACCAAGATCTGCGGCAGGTTTGGGTGTTGCTCCAGAAAGCGCTTGTGCAAGGGCGCATAGACCTTGCAACTGGTTTCCCAATGCGCGTGCTTCCAGGCGTCGATGATCGATTGCGGCAGCATTTCGCGGTTGAAGCCCTCGAGGCGCATTCCTGTTTCGATCAGCCAGGACGGCGTGGTCAGCACCACGCTATCGAACTCGGCACTCAGGTTTTTTGCCCTGGCCGGAGCGCTATGCTGCCAGCGGTATTCGACCCTTATGCGTCCATCGGCTAGCTTGTGCAGCCCACACACCGAACTGTCGGTCAACAACCCATCCTCCCGCTCGAGGCACTGGCGGTACAAGGACGTGCCCAGCGTCTGGATGTCCATGAACAGCAGTGCCTCGTCCATCGCGGCCAGGCCTATATAGGACGGAGCCTGGAACTGCAGCCCTCGGCTGTCGGGTACCGTTTGCAGCGCCGCATAGGGCGCAGGGAGCGGAACACCCTGTTCATCCACCCGTCCATGAACCAGCTGCAAATGGCTACTGAAACCAAAAATCGCCGTGCGCAAGGGGTAAAGGCAACATACATCGTAGAACGCGCCCCAACTGCCATCACCAATACCGATTGCATAGAAGATCGACGACTCCTCGGCGTCCATACCCAGGCCGCCAAAATCGCCCGGTGCTGTCGGGCTCCAAACCTCCACGGCCGGCAGCAGTACCAGGTCACGGAACGACAGCCGGTGATAACGCTCGACAATGGCAGCCCATTGCGAGCGCCATTGCTCGGTACCGTAGATCGCAGCGACCTGCTGCGCAAAGCGTTGAGCAAAGCGCTGCCATTTGCCATGCACTTTTTGCAGCTTTTCGGTAGGTGGCGGCGTATGCCCTTCAGGGTTTTTCCAGATCAACAGTTCGGGCTCGCTCTCTCCATCCAGCTGCCCCTCGCGCAAATAGATACCCGTTGCATTGACCCAAGGCGTCCCTGGGTTGGGAAAGTCCGAGATGCGCAGGTCGAACAGATCAGCGTAGAACGCCATCAGCGAGCGCCCGTCCTTGGGAGGCTCTCCAGTGCGATTGAAAAATGGCATGCGCATGGCGCCCATCTCGAACGGAGCCGACGGTTGACCTTGCTCATCGTGATTGACCACGGTCAGGTGACGGCCCCCCACACGCTGTGCCTGCTCGATGAGAGTGATTTGGGTAAAGCCGCAGCGCAGCAGCTCCCGGGCGACCGTGAGGCCGGTGATGCCAGCGCCGACGATACAGATGCGATGATCAGGCCGGTTGGCCTGGGCAATACCGTCGTGCTGCTCGACCAGACGGCGGTAGTCGAAACACAGGTCGGGGGGGTTAGGGAAACGCGCAGCCCAGGGCAGCACTGGAGCGATTGGCTCGATCGCCAGATCGGCAGGATGGTTGTGCGTGGATCCGATGGTCATGGTCTTGGGCTCTTCAGTGATGAGACCATGGAGCATGCTGCGCACAAGCCAGTGGAGATCGGTAGATAGATATCGCTGAGGAGCCTGTTGCCAAAGCTGAAGCAATCGCGGGTCAAGCCCGCTCCCACAAGGCCTGTATTGGCCGTGTGGAAGCGGGCTTGACCCGCGATAGGTGCATCAGCGTTTAGACCGCCAGCGCGCGCTCACGCAGCTCGCTGTTGAGGATGCGGTCGTTCTCGCTGTAGTCCACCGGGCAATCGATCACATGCACGCCTGGGGTCTTGATGCAGTGCTCGAGCAGCGGCAGGAAGGCTTCGGCGCTTTCCACGCGGTGACCGTTGGCCCCATAGGCTTCGGCGTACTTGACGAAGTCCGGGTTGCCGTAGTCCAGGCCGAAATCGGTGAAGCCCATGTTGGCCTGTTTCCAGCGGATCATGCCGTAGCCATCGTCACGCAGGATCACCACGGTGATGTGCATCCCTAAACGTACCGCGGTTTCCAGTTCCTGGCTGTTCATCATGAAGCCGCCGTCGCCGCAGACCGAGATGACCGGGCGATCCGGGTAGACCAGGTGCGAAGCCATGGCCGATGGCAGGCCGGCGCCCATGGTCGCCAGGGCGTTGTCCAGCAGTACGGTGTTGGGCTTGTGCGCCTTGTAGTTGCGGGCGAACCAGATCTTGTAGATACCGTTGTCCAGGGCAACGATGCCTTCGGACGGCAGGGCGCGACGGATGTCGGCGACCATGCGCTGCGGGTAGACCGGGAAGCGGTCGTCGTCGGCGCCTTCGGCGATCTGTGCTTCGTTGGCTTCACGAATGGCCATCAGGCGGGTGAAGTCCCAGTGGCTGGTGTCGGTCAACGCTTCGCTGATCTGCCAGACGGCGTTGGCGATATCGCCGATCACTTCCACCTGCGGGAAGTACACCGCATCCACCTCGGCCGAGCGGAAGCTCACGTGGATCACTTCGGTGCCGCCACGCACCATGAAGAATGGTGGCTTCTCGATGACGTCGTGACCGATGTTGACGATCAGGTCGGCGGCTTCGACGGCGCGATGGACGAAGTCGCCCGAGGACAGCGCGGCGTTGCCCAAAAAGCGCGGGTGACGCTCGTCGACCACGCCTTTACCCATCTGGGTGGTGATGAACGGGATGCCGGTCTTGTCGATCAGTTGCTTGAGGACCTTGGCGGTCATCTTGCGGTTGGCACCGGCACCGATCACCAGGATTGGGTTACGGGCGTTCTTCAGCTTCTCGACGGCCGCTTCGATGGCCACGTGCTCGGCCAGCGGGCGACGGTGCAGGCTGCGCGGGATCGGCAACGCGTCGGTCTGCTCGGCAGCGATGTCTTCCGGCAGTTCCAGGTGCACGGCACCCGGCTTCTCTTCCTCGGCCAGGCGGAAAGCTTCACGCATGCGCGCCGGGATGTTGTCGGCCGAGGCGAACTGGTGAGTGTACTTGGTGATGGGGTCCATCATGCCGCACACGTCGATGATCTGGAAACGACCTTGCTTGGACTTCTTGATCGGCTTCTGGCCGGTAATCATCATCATCGGCATGCCGCCCAGATAGGCGTAGGCACTGGCGGTCACCAGGTTGGTGGCGCCGGGGCCGAGGGTCGACAGGCTAACACCAGTCTTGCCGGTCAGGCGGCCATAGGTGGCAGCCATGAAGCCTGCGGACTGCTCGTGGCGGGTCAGTACCAGCTTGATCTTCGATTTGCGCAGGGACTCGAGCAGGTCGAGGTTTTCCTCGCCGGGGATGCCGAACACATATTCGACACCTTCGTTTTCCAGGCATTGCACAACGACATCGGCGGCCTTGGCCATCTTGCTTCTTACCTCAAGTAATAGGACGGTGAAAGTCCAGAAATGCGCAGCACGGTACGCTGGCATCGCGCTGTCCGGGGGCCAGGATTGCCCCGAACCTAAGTCTTGACGCAGGGTGGGTACGGGGAAGTCACGTCAACGAACAGTAATAATTGTCGCACCCTTGACGAGTGGGCGGTGAGATAGCCGACGAGCCAAACCGCGGTGTGGGTCGTGTAGGAGCCAGCCTTGCTGGCGAACCAAGCGACGCGGTCTGTCTGGCCCGGGCCCGGCAATGGCCCCTGTAGGAGCGGCCTTGTGTCGCGAAAGGGCTGCGCAGCAGACCCAGGATCGCAGCCTTCATGCCAAGAGCGCCGGGGCCGCTTTGCGGCCCTTTCGCGATACGAGGCCGCTCCTACAAGGGCCGCACCTGCCTGGGGCTTTTTGCGCCACAAAGACAAAATCTGGCGGAACTGGCGAAGGGTTGAGCACTTTTCTTTAACCTGCGCTGCGTAAACCCTGCCACGCCCCCTGTAGGAGCGGCCTTGTGTCGCGAAAGGGCTGCGCAGCAGACCCGGGACGCAGCCTTCATGCCAAGATTGCCGGGGCCGCTTTGCGGCCCTTTCGCGACACGAGGCCGCTCCTACAAGGACCGCACCTGCCTGGGGTTTTTGCGCCACAAAGACAAAACCCCTACCTGCTCGCGCAGATAGGGGTTTTGCGAAATGAATCTTGACGATGACCTACTCTCACATGGGGAAGCCCCACACTACCATCGGCGAT